>NZ_JBEZKI010000008.1:0-328733 GCF_040651615.1 Streptomyces sp. NPDC048417
GGGCCAGCGTGCTGTGGGCGCTGCTGCGTGACGGACGGGTCTTCACCTCCGCCCCACCGGTCACGCAGGCGGCTTGACTTCGTCATTGAGACTCCTGAGCGAGGCGCGGAGGGAAGAGGCGGGGCGCGGACGACAGACGGCGGCCGATTCGGCGGGATGGCCGATAAAGTTAAGGAGCCTTACTAGATGCGTCAAGTATGCGTCAGGAATCGGTGAGAATGGTGTGATGGCCGCCAGCGACGTCGTAGAGCAGCAGGAACAGCCCTGGAGCCGGCAGCGACTGCGCAGCACCAACGAGCGGCTGCTGCTGGACCGGCTGCGCCGGCTCGGGTCCGCCTCCCGCGCCCAACTCGCCCGCGAGACCGGCCTGTCGAAGCCGACGGTGTCCAGCGCGCTCGCGGCGCTGGAGTCGGCGGGCCTGGCCCACGAGGTCGGCACCCACGCTCCGGAGCGCGGCCGCACCGCCGTGCTGTACGCGCCCGACCCGGCGGCCGGGTACGCGCTCGGCGTCGACGTGGGCCGCGGCTGGCTGCGGGTGGCGGTCGCCGACCTGGACGGCACCCTGGTCGCCCGCTCCGACGTGCGCAACCGGGCCCGCGGCTCGGGCGCGATGGCCGACCTGCTGGTCACCACCGCACGGCAGGTCGTCGCCAACTCCGGGGTCGATCCGGCCGAGGTGGTGCACGGGGTGGTGGGCACCCCCGGCGTGTACGACGAGCGGCAGCGGCGGGTGCGGTACGCGATGCATCTGCCGGGCTGGGGGCGCGCCGGGCTGTTCGACCGGATGCACAAGGAGTTGGGCGTCCCGCTGGAGGTGCACAACGACGCCAATCTCGCGGCGCTCGGCGAGTACACGTACGGCGTCGGGGCGGGCAGCCGGCTGTTCGCGTACATCATGATCGGCACCGGTCTGGGGATGGGCGTCGTCAGCGAGGGGCGGCTGTTCACGGGGGCGCACGGACTCGCCGGGGAGATCGGCTTCCTGCCCTGGCCCGGACAGCAGCGCAGGCCGGAGCGGCTGGAGGACGCGGTGTCCGGGGTGGCCGTGGTCGAGGCGGCGCGCCGGTTCGGGATGACCGGGCAGCTCACCGCGAAGTCCGTGTTCGACGCGGCCCGGCAGGGCGATCAGGCGGCTGTCGAGGCGGTACGTCTCGAGGGCGAGCGCATCGCCCACACGGTGGCGGCGGCCGCGGCCGTACTCGACCCGGACCTGGTGGTGCTGGGCGGCGGTGTCGGCCACAGCGTCGACCTGCTGCTGCGCCCGGTACGGGAGCACCTGCGCACGCTCACCCCGCTGCGCCCGAAGCTCGCGCCCAGCCGGCTCGGCGAGGACGCGGTGCTGCTCGGCGCGGTGGCCACGGCCCTCGACACCGCCCGTGACCTGGTCTTCGAGCGCAGGTCGGGCACCGCCTGAAGCCGCCGCCGCCACCTCGCCCGGGCGCCACGGTGATTGACACCGCCTTCTCGGGACCCTAGCTTGAGCCGGGTTAGTAAAGTTTCCTAACTTTACGAGCCTGGAGACCACCGTGTTCCCTCGCCGCGACCCCGGACACCGCCTCGCCACGGCCGCCGTGGCCCTGGGCCTGCTCTGTTCACTCAACACCAGCGCCTGGGCCGGGGCCCGCGACCGGGCCCACGGGCACGCCCGGATCACCCGTGTGCCGTCCACCGCCGGGTCCCTGACCCCGCTGACCGGCTACGCGATCCGGTCGACGGCCGACGTGAGCGAATCGGCGGCGGCGGTCTCCTCCCCCGGCTATCCGGCCAAGGACTGGTATCCGGCGAGCCCCCGCTCCACGGTGCTGGCCGCACTCCTCGCCGACGGCGTGTACGAGGACCCGTTCGTCTCCACCAACCTGCAGAAGATCCCCAAGTCGCCCTTCCAGGTGCCCTGGTGGTATCGCAGCGACTTCACCGTGGCGGACCCCTCCCAGCGCACCTATCTGGACTTCAGCGGGGTGATCTCGGCGGCCGACGTGTACGTCAACGGCCACCGGGTCGCGACGACCGCCGACGTCACCGGCGCCTACACGCACCACGAGCTGGACGTCACCTCGCTGGTCGGGGCCGGGACCAACACGGTCGCCTTCCGTATCCAGCCCAACGACCCGGACAAGAACCTCACCATGGGCTGGATCGACTGGCTCCAGCCGCCGCCCGACCAGAACATGGGCATCGTCCGTGACGTCCTGGTCCGGCGCGGCGGCCCGGTCGCGCTGCGGGACGCGCACGTGATGACGCAGCTCGCGGTGCCGTCCCTCGCGACGGCCGACCTGACGGTGAAGGCGCAGGCCCGCAACGACTCCGACACGCCGGTCACCGCCGAGGTCTCCGGCACGGTCGCCGGAGTGGCGGTCACCAGGTCGGTCGCCCTCGCCGCCCACCAGACCAAGACCGTCACCTTCACCCCCGCCGACGTCCCCGGCCTGCACCTCACCTCCCCGAAGGTGTGGTGGCCGGCCGGCATGGGCGGCCAGCCGCTCTACGACCTCGATCTCACCGCGTCGGTCGCCGGCACGGCGTCGGACACCGCGCACGAGAGCTTCGGCATCCGTGACGTCCGGGCACCGCTGAACTCCGACGGCGCCCGCCAGTACTCGATCAACGGCCGCAGGCTGCTGATCAAGGGCGGCGGCTGGTCACCGGACGAGTTCCTGCGCTGGGACCGGACCTATGTCGAGGACCGCCTGAAGTACGCGCTCGACCTCGGCCTCAACGCCATCCGCCTGGAAGGCCACATCGAGCCCGACGAGTTCTTCGACATCGCCGACCGGTACGGCATCCTCACCCTGCCCGGCTGGGAGTGCTGCGACAAGTGGGAGGGCCAGGTCAACGGCGACGGCGAGCGGGGCGAGAAGTGGACGGCCGCCGACTATCCGGTCGCCCAGGCCTCGATGGCCGCCGAGGCCGCCCGGCTGCGGGACCACCCGAGCGTCGTCTCCTTCCTGATCGGCAGCGACTTCGCACCCGACGCGAAGATCGAGAAGACCTACCTGGACGCCCTGAAGGCGGCCGACTGGGCCGCCCCGGTGGTCTCCGCCGCCTCCGACAACTCCACTCCCCAGCTGGGCAGTTCGGGCATGAAGATGACCGGCCCCTACGACTGGATCCCGCCGGGCTACTGGTACGCCAAGCGGGAGGGCGGCGCCACCGGCTTCAACTCCGAGACCAGCGCGGGCCCGGACATCCCCACCCTCGACACCCTGCGCCGCATGATGACCCCGGCCGAGCTGGACACGCTCTGGAAGAACCCGGACCTCAAGCAGTACCACCGCTCCCCGTCCCCGGTCTTCGGCACCCTCAAGATCTACGACGCGGCCCTCACCGGCCGCTACGGCGCCCCGAAGAGCCTCACCGACTACGTCCGCAAGGCGCAGCTCGCCCAGTACGAGAACGTCCGCGCCCAGTACGAGGCGTACGGGCGCAACCAGACCGACGCCTCCAAGCCGTCCACGGGGGTCGTCTACTGGATGTTCAACAGCGGCTGGACGTCCTTGCACTGGCAGCTGATGGACCGTTACCTCGACCAGGGCGGCGCCTACTTCGGCGCGAAGAAGGCCAACGAGCCGCTGCACGTCCAGTACTCGTACGACGACCGCTCGGTGACCGTGGTGAACAACCGGCACGCCGACGCGTCCCAGCTCACCGCGCGGGCGACGCTCTTCGACCCGGACGGCACGCAGAGGTACGACCGGACTGTCACGGGCCTCTCGGTCAAGGGCGACGGCGCGCACACCACCGCGCTCACCCTGCCGGCGTCGGTGAGCGGACTGCCGTCCACGTACCTGGTACGGCTGGTCCTGACCGACGCGGCCGGCCAGGAGGTGAGCCGCAACGTCTACTGGCTCTCCACCAAGGCGGACGCCCTCGACTGGGCGAAGACCGACTGGTGGCACACGCCGACGACGAGCTACGCGGATCTGAAGGGGCTCACGTCGATGACCCAGGTGCCGGTCACGGCCACGGCGTCGACCACGGCCGCGGACGGCATGTCGACCACCACGGTGACGGTCCGCAACGCGGGCACGGACAAGACTCCGGCCCTGCTGACGGACGTCCATCTCGTCGACGCGAACGGCAGGCCGGTACTGCCGGTGCGCTGGTCGGACAACGCGGTGAGCCTGTGGCCGGGCGAGTCGGCGACCCTCACGGCCACCTACCGGACCGCCGATCTGCACGGCTCGGAGCCCCGGGTGCGGGTCTCCGGCTGGAACGCGGCGGAGCGGACGGTTCCGGCTACCGCGCCGGAACCGTCCGCCCGGCTCAGCTCACGTTGAGCGCGGTGTCGTCGATGACGAAGGACGTCTGGAGGGTCGACCCCTCGACGCCGGTGAACTTGATGGTGGCCGTGGTGCCGGCCAGGGAGGAGACGTCGAAGCTCTTCAGCACGTACCCGGAGGCCGCGTTGAGGTTGGAGTACGTGGCCAGGGTGGTGGATCCGGCGGTCACCGTAAGCTTGTCGTAGGCGGTGCTGGTGGTGGTCTCCGCGGTGTCCACGTGCAGGTAGAAGCTGAGGGTCGCGGAGCAGCCGGACGGGATGGTCACCGACTGGGACAGCGTGTCGGTGTGGGCCGATCCGTAGCCGTCGAGCCAGGCCTTGTACGAGCCGGTGCGGGCGGCCTCGCTGCTGGAGGTGGTGATGATGCCGCTGCTGGCGGTCCAGGTGGTGTTGCCGGACTCGAAGCCGGGGTTGCCGAGCAGCTGGGCGGCGGTGCAGGTGCCGCCACCGCCACCACCGCCGCCGCCTCCGTCGCCGCTGCCGCCCCCGGCGAGCCAGGCGGTGGCGTTGAGGGCGAGGGCGGCGTTGGTGGCGCCGCTGTCGTTCCAGCCGTCGTACAGGGTGTTGCCGGACTGGCCGGTGCCGTCGTCGATCGGGGAGCTGTCGCCCCAGAAGGCGACCCGGCCGCTGCCGAAGGTGCTGGTGGCGAAGAAGGCGCCGGTGTTGCCGGAGTAGCCGCTGCGGTAGAGGAGGCCCTTGACGGCGGAGTTGTCCGACGGCTTCAGCGTCGCCGTCGTACCGTCGGCGATCAGGCTCTTGGTGACGGTCCCGAACGAGCCGTGCAGCACCGGGTCGGTGCTGTCGCTGATCGCGGCCGGGTAGCCGGAGCTGACGTCGAGGGTGTCGACGGAGAAGCCGAACGGGTCGGTCGAGTCGACACTGTTGTTCGTCATGAGGTCGTTGAAGATCTCGACGGCGTCCTCGCCGTCGTTGTTGCGGTCGGCGCCGGTGTGGTCGGAGACCATGAACAGGCCGCCGCCGTTCTTCACGAAGTTCATGATGGCCGTCTTCTCGGCGGTCGTGAACAGCGTGTTCGGCTCGGGCAGCACCAGCGCGTCGAAGTTCGACAGGTCGGTCGTCGACGAACCACCGTACGTCAGCGCGCTGGTGGCGGTCTTGAGGCTGTAGCTGCCGGTCTTCTGGAGGGCCACACCCCATGACGACAGCGCGCCGGTCCAGTCCGTCTCGGAGGACGGGGAGGAGTCCTGAGAGAGCGGGTCGGGCTTGCTGGTGGAGATGATCCAGTCCGCGTTGCCGGCCTCCTCGGCGTGGCCGTCGTCGAACAGGACGCGGTAGGTGGTGGCCGCGTGAGCGGGGGCGGCCGCGGTGCCGACCTGGAGGGCGGCTCCCGCGGCGAACAGGGCGAACCCGGCCAGGGCGGTGGTGATTCTGTGGCGGGATCTGCTGGATCCAAGCATCCGGCGAACCTCCATGAGGGGGTGGGGTAGAGGCGGTGGGGGCGCCAACTCTTCGCGCGTAGAACCTGGTTGAGATTTCTACACGCGTCGACTCATTGAAAGGTACATGGCATGTCGGATCGATGAACAGAAAACCGCTGTAACAACCGGAGGGGACTGCCCGCGAATTCAGCGGGCAGATTGGACTTCAGCGGAGTACAGACGAAGAGGGGCGGACATGGAGATCTCGGGCATCATCAGTGCCATCATCATCGGTATCATCATCGGTGTGCTGGGGCGCCTGGTCGTTCCCGGCCGCCAGCACATCGGCATTCTGCTGACCATCGTCGTCGGCATCGTGGCGGCGCTGCTGGGCTCGGCGATCGCGGCCGGCTTCGGCGTGGCGGACACGAAGGGGCCGGACTGGATCGAGTGGTTCATCCAGATCGCGCTGGCGGCACTGGGAGTGGCGGCACTCGACCGGACCAGGGCACGCCGGTAGCCGAAACGCGCCGATCACATCGCGTAGATGTACGGCGTGGTCGTGCTCAGCGCGTGGAAACCCAGTCGCTCGAGGATCGGGCGGCTCATGGGGGACGCGTCCACCTGCAGATAGCGATAGCCGTGAGCCGCGGCGGCACGGGCCCGATGGGCCACGAGGGCGCGATACACACCGCGTCCCCGCCACTCTTCCACCGTGCCGCCGCCCCACAAACCGGCGAATCGCGTTCCCGGCACCAGCTCCATACGGGCGGCACTCACCGGCTCGTCCCCGGCCAGGGCGACGACCGCGACCACGGTGTCGGGCTGCTGGGCGAGCCGCGTCAGCAACTGGTGCCGCAGCTGCGAACCGTCCGTGCCGAACGCCTTCTCATGGACGTCCACCACGAGATCGACGCCCGCCGCGTCCAGGGCGGGCACCACCCGGACGCCGTCGGGAAGTTCGGCGTCGACAGTCAGCCCGGCACCCTCGGCGATCATCAGCGTCTCCTCCGGCTCGGGCCGGAATCCGGCCTCGACAAGTCTCGCCCCGAGGTCCGACGGGAGGTCATGGCTGTAGAGCTTCCACTCGAAGTCGTGGCCCAGCTCCCGGAAGCGGTCGATCTGCTCGGCGATCGCACGATCCGCGGTCGTCTCGTTCAGGGCCGACCAGACAACGCCGTTCCATCCCTCGCTGTCCGCCACCTGACGCACCACGCCGCCGGCGCGCTCGATGCGCGCGCCGGGGCCGTCGGGCCGGGCGCCCTCGCGCATGTCACGGTCGTACAGAGCGAGCACCGCTTGATGATCCATCCGAGCAGTCCACCATCCGCCCGCCACCGCGGCAACGCAATTACCCGCTCCAGCGCTCCCGCACGGCCGCCAGGTACGCGGCGAGCCGGTCCCGGTTGCGGGCCAGGCAGTCGATGCGGGGCCTGGTGCGCTCGACGAGACCGCTGAGCGGCGCGGCCGTCTCCGGGTCGCGCACTCGCGCGGCGGATGGATCTGCTCGGGTCCGGAGAGATACGGCAGGATCGCGCGGATCAGCTCCGTGGTCAGCCCGGAGTCGAGCAGGCCACGGATCTGCTGGACGTCCTGGACGGCGGCCTCGCCGCAGGACCCATAGCCGTCGTCGGCGCGGTCGGGGCGGAGCAGGTCCTGTTCCTCGTAGTAGCGCTGCACCGGGTGGGCACGCCGGTGCGGCGGGAGAGTTCACCGATCCTCATCGCAGCCTCCGCGGCGCATGAACGACCGGTACGGCACGGGACGCGACCGCTCGTCCGGTCAGCCGAGTTCGAGCGTCGTCACCCCGAAGACCCGCTCCAGGGCGTGGTCGCGGACCGGGCCCGTGTACATCCGGGCGGTCTCGAACGAGGGGGTGAATCCGGCCTCTTCGGCGAGGGCGACGCCCGCCGTGCTGGGCCCGGGCACGTCGACGGCGACCTGGCGGCCGGCCGCCTCGGCCAGGAGAGCGGTGAACAGGGCGCGGGCGTCCTCAGCGGTGTCGGCGAACAGGGGGCCGATGCGCAGGCAGTCGTGGCCGGGCCGGATCACACCGTAGCCGGTGAGGCGGTCGCCGTCGTGGCGGACGAAGGCCCGGTGGCCGGCGCCGGTCAGCCAGGCGGCCACGAACCGCGGCCGGTCGGCCGGGCAGCAGGCGCTGTCGTACGCCGTGACGGCGGGCAGGTCGGCGGCGCGTGCCGGGCGGACGCCCGCGGGGATCCCGGCGGCCGGGGCGGAACCCACGAACCGGGCGGTGCGGTAGGCCAGTTCGAAGCCGGACTGGCGGTAGTTGTCCTGCTGGGCCACCACACCGTCGAGGCCGACCGTACGGGTGCCCGCGTGGGCCAGTGCGGTCTTCCAGGTGGCGAGGCCGTGGCCGTGGCCGCGCAGGTCGGGGCGGACCAGGTACCAGCCCAGGAAGGCGTAGTCGGCGCCGAAGTTGACGACGGAGACGGCCGACACCGGTGCCCCGTCGACCCGTCCGATGAAGAACCCTTCGGGGTCCTGGGCGAAGAAGGCGGGGACGTCCGACAGCCCGGGATTCCAGCCCTCGTCCACGGCCCAGCCGCGGACCACCGGCCAGTCGTCGGGCGTGGCCTGGGTGACGACGAGGTCCTGGGGGGCCGGAGAGGTCATCGATGCGCTCCATTCAGCGGCTGGTCAGGGCGGCCTGGGCCGCCCCACGGTGCGGTCGGACAGCGCGGCGGGCGGCGCCGCGTCCGCAGCATCCTTCCCGATCACCGGGCACCGCACCACGACGGGATCAAGCCGTCGGCATGCGCGACAGGCCGCTCCGGCGGGCTGGTCGACCGGGGCGGCTCGCCGGGACACGCGCACGGCACAGGCCCCACCGGTCGGGGTCCGGTGGGGCCTGCAGGGACGTTTCTCGGCGCGCCTCCTCGGCGGCGCGCCGGACGGTCAGCGCATACGGCCCGGCCGGAAGCGCCGGTGCAGGACGGTCCCGGCGAGCAGCAGCGCCGCACTGCCCGCGGCGGCGGTACCCGTGAGGTCCGTCCCGGTGTGGGCGAGCGTGGTCGTCGCGGCCGGCGGCGGGGCGGGGTGGACCGTCCTGGGACCGGGGTGGGTCTTGACCGGGGCCGGAGGCTCCGGGGACGGGGGCGGAGTCTCCGGCGTGCTCGGGTGGTCGCCGGAGGTGTTCACCGAGGTGTTGCCGGTGGCCGGATTGAGTGCCCCGACCACGTTCACACTGTTGCCGCTCACGTTCACCGGGAGGTCGACCGGCAACTGGATGCCGTTGCCGGAGATCACCCCGGGCGAGTCCTCCTCGGTGCCCTGGGCGGACGCGCCGCCGGTCGCCGGCGAGCCGCCGGACTTGCCGTCACCGGCTCCGCCGCCCTCGTTCACGCAGGTGTTGCCGGCCGCCGGATTCAGGAGCCCCACCACGTTGACGGTGTTCCCGCACACACTCACCGGGATGTGCACCGGCAGCTGAATGCCGTTGCCGGAGATCACGCCGGGCGAACCGGCCGCGACGCCGTCCGCGCCCGAGTCGGCCCAGGACGGGGCCGCCATGGCCATCGCACCGGAGGCGGCGGCGACGGCGATCACACCGTTTCGGGTAACCCGTTTCATAGGTTCCCTGCCTTCCAGACATAGTTGCGGGCGCTCGCCCGCACCGGTTAAACCGTGAACGAGCCATGTGAGTTATGGCTTATCCGCATTTCACCCCATCGAGTGACATCGATATCGAACCCGGGGCAAAACCGTGTATGGGGCCTGAAGCCGGTGATCGCGGCAGGGTACGGCACCCCGGTCCGGCCCGCTCGCCGGGAGGCGTGCCCACCGGGACCCGCTTATGGTGATCGAAAGCCCTGTTCTCGGTCCGCCACGGAGCGTCCCTGGAGGCCCTCGATGCCGGCCTTGCCCCGTAACCGGCCCGCCGTGCGTCGTTGTGCCGGCGCCGGAGCCGTCGCGCTGGCCCTGCTCGGCGCGGGGCTGCCCGTGGCCGCGGCGACGACGAGCACCAAGGAGCCGGACCTGAGCCGCTTCTACCGGCAGAAGGCCCACTGGACGGCGTGCAAGGACGTGGAGCTGCCCAAGGACATGCAGTGCGCCAAGGTGACCGTGCCGCTCGACTACGCGAAACCGGCCAAGGGCACCATCGACCTGGCGTTGTCCCGTTACCGGGCGACCGGGAAGTCGCGGGGCTCGGTGCTGCTGAACTTCGGCGGGCCCGGCGGCTCGGGCGTCAGCGGGCTCGGGCAGGCCGGCAAGGACTTCATGAGCCTGACCAACGGCTATGACGTGGTCGGCTTCGATCCGCGCGGGGTCGGCCGCTCCTCCCCCGTCAGCTGCGGCGACGCCCTCGACGAGCCCTCGGACGACGCGAGCATCGACAAGGTCCCCGATGTCGCCCATCCGCAGGCCCTGATGAAGATCCTGAAGCAGCTGACGGTCCGGTGCACCGAGCACTCCGGGCCCGTGCTGTCCCACATAGGCACCGTGAACGCCTCCCGGGACCTGGACGTCATCCGCCAGGCGCTCGGCGACAACAAGCTGAACTACCTGGGCTTCTCCTACGGCACCAAGCTCGGCGCGGTGTACGCGGCGCAGTTCCCGCACAAGGTGGGCCGAATGGCCCTGGACGGTGTGGACACGCTGACCGAGTCGCTGGCCGAGCAGGGGGTGGCAGGCGCCCAGGGGCAGCAGACGGCGCTGGACGACTTCCTCGACTGGTGCGTCACCGACCTGGGCTGTCCGTTCGGGCAGGACCGGCGCAAGGCGGGCGAAGCGGTCACGGAGCTGGTGCGCTCGCTGGACGAGAACCCGGTGCCGTCCGACTTCGGCGGCCCCTTCTCCGGTCAGGACCTGGTGGGCGCCATCGGGCAAGGGCTGTACAGCAGGGACCTGTGGCCCCTGCTGGAGCGGGGGCTGGCCTCCCTGATCGAGGACGGTGACACCCGGGGCGTGCAGAACATCGCGTCCGGCGGCTACGCCCTGCCCGTCGGGCAGCGGCGCGGCAGCGGACTGGTGGACAGCGCCGACATCCCCGTGGACAACCTGTCGGCCGCCCTGATGGCGATCAACTGCGCCGACGACCCCGACCGGCCGAGCGCCCAGCGGCTCACCCGGGACGTCGACCGGCTCGACAAGGAGTACCAGCAGGCGTCCCCCGTCTTCGGCCGGTTCCGGCTCACCCAGGTGCTGCTCTGCTACGGCCGGCCGCGCGGCACGGACTTCATCCGCGACGAGGTGAAGGACGTGCCGTCCGCCCCGATCCTGCTGGTGGGCACGCGCGGCGACCCGGCGACGCCGTACCGCTGGGCGATCGAGACGGCGAAGCGGCTCGGGTCGTCGGCCGTGGTGCTGGACAACCGGGGCGACGGCCACACCGGGTACACGTCCTCCAAGTGCGTGCACGGCAAGGTCGACGACTTCCTGCTGTACGGCACGCTGCCGGCCGACGGCAGCTCCTGCCCGGCCGACGCCGCCGATCGCGGCGCCGGTTCCGACTCGTCGGGCTGAGGCTCAGGCCAGGGTCAGCTCGGGGGTGTAGATGTCGAGCCAGTGCGCCAGGTCCAGGGCGCGTTCCAGGCCGCGCCGGGCGGCGTGGCTGCTCAGCCCGGTCCGGTGGGCCGCGCCGTCCAGCCTCTCGCGGTCGACGAGGTCGAAGACCCGGTGGTCGGGCCGGGCCAGCAGGTCCTTGACCTGGTCCTGGAGGGCCCGCCCGTACTCCGGGTCCTGGGTGGACGGGTAGGGGCTCTTGACCCGGTCGTACACGGACTGCGGGAGAACGTCCCGGGTGGCCTCCCGGAGCAGGGTCTTCTCGCGGCCGTCGAAGGACTTCAGGGCCCAGGGCGCGTTGTAGACGTACTCGACCAGCCGGTGGTCGCAGAACGGCACCCGGACCTCCAGGCCGACGGCCATGCTCATCCGGTCCTTGCGGTCGAGCAGCATGCGTACGAAGCGGGTGAGGTGCAGATAGCTCATCCGGCGCATCCGGAACTCGAAGTCGCTCTCCCCGTCGAGGCGCTGGACACCGGTGACGGCGGAGCGGTAACCGTCGGCGATGTACGACTCCAGGTCGAGGGACTTGGTGAGGTCGGTGCGCAGGACGTCGGTGTCGTCGCCGAAGTGCCGGCCGGCCAGGTACAGCCAGGGGAAGGTGTCGGCGGTGCGTGCGTCCTCGTCGAAGAACTGCAGGTACCCGCCGAACACCTCGTCGGCGGACTCCCCCGACAGCGCGACGGTGGACTGGTCACGGACGGCCCGGAAGAGCAGCAGGAGCGAGGCGTCCATGTCACCGAACGCGGCCGGCAGGTCGCGGGCCCGGATCACCCGCTCGCGGACGGCGGGGTCGGCGAGGCTGTTCACGTCCAGGACGATGTCCTGGTGGTCGGTGCGGGCGAGCCGGGCCACGTCGTGCACGAAGGGCGTGTCGGGGGTGGAGCGCAGTTCGTCGGCGACGAAGTTGTCCGTCTGGCCGACGAAGTCGACGGCGAAGCTGCGGACCTTCTCGCCCCGCACGGCGAGCTGCTGGGCGGCCAGCGCGGTCATGGCGGAGGAGTCGAGGCCGCCGGAGAGCAGGGTGCAGCGGGGTACGTCGGCGACCAGCTGGCGGCGCACGATGTCGTCGAGGAGCTCGCGGACGGTCGCCACGGTGGTGTCGCGGTCGTCGGCGTGCGGGCGGGTCTCCAGCCGCCAGTAGGTCCGGGTGCGCAGTCCGTGGCGGTCGACGGTGACGACGGTGCCGGGTTCGACCTCGTGCATGCCCTCCCACACGGCGTGCCCGGGGGTCTTGACCATGGTGAACAGCTCACGCAGCCCGTCCAGGCCGACCCGGGGCCGGACCAGCGGGTTCGCCAGGATCGCCTTCGGCTCGGAGCCGAACAGGACGCCGTCCGGGGTGGGGTACAGGTAGAACGGCTTGATGCCCATACGGTCGCGGATCATCACGAGCTTGTCGTGGCGGCCGTCCCAGACGGCGAAGGCGTACATGCCGTTCAGCCGCTCGGCGACCGTGTCGCCCCACTCCACATAGCCGCGGAGCACGACCTCGGTGTCGGAGTCGGTGATGAACTCGTGGCCGCGGTCGGCGAGTTCGCGGCGCAGCTCGGTGAAGTTGTAGGCCTCGCCGGAGTAGACCATCGCGACGGTGCCGTCCGGGGTGCGGACGGTCATGGGCTGGCGGCCGCCGGGCAGGTCGATGATCGCGAGCCGGCGGTGACCCAGGGCGGCGGGGCCCTCGATCCAGGTACCGCGGTCGTCGGGACCGCGGCAGGCCATGGTCTCCGTCATTGCATCCAATGCGCGCGTCTCGGTGGTGAGGTCACGGTCGAAGGAGACCCAGCCGGTGATGCCACACATGCGTTACCTCCTGCTGCCGGTCTGCCGGACAACACCCGCCACCTGCGGTTCCACGGCGGAGGCGATTGCCCGAGCGAACCACTTGTATTCAGCACCTATATAACGAGCGTGCGCCCGGGACCCGAGCCGGTCAACCTGGGCGTAACACGGACGGCCGCCCCGCCTCACTCTTTCGGCCGCGCTTTGCCCGCGCGAGGCCCGCGAACCCGGCCCGCACCGGGCTCCGCCCGCCCGGAACAGGCCAACCGCAAAAAGTTCCCCAAGCGGAACCGGCGCCGCGGTTTCACCGGACGCCGGTCACCTGACGCTGTCGCGTCCTCGCGCTACGCGTCCTCGCGTGCCGGCGCCGCCGTCACGAAACGGTCCAGCGCCGCCGTCAGCTCGGCCGGCCGCTCCACGGGCAGCTCATGGCCCGCGTCGATGATCCGCACCACGGCGTCCGGGTAGGCCTTGGCCATCCTCAGCATCTGCCCCACCGGCAGCTGGATGTCGTGGTAGCCGTGCACCATCAGGGTGGGCGCGGCGATCTCCCCGGCCCGGTCGAGGACATCGAAGGCCCGCATGGCCCCGTACAGCGTCATGACGACCTCGCGCGGGGTGCCCGCGGAGGCGCGGACGTACGCGCGTATCTCCTCACGGGGATGACCGGGGGCGAAGGCGCGCTGGACGTTGGCGGCGACGAACAGCCGGAACGGCACCAGCGTGGAGGCCGCCATCAGCAGGCCGCGGCCGCGGCTGTACGACATCTTGCCGATGGAGTTGACCAGCACCATCCTCGCGACCCGCTCGGGGTGGGTGAGCGCGAGGGTCTGGGAGACCATGCCGCCCATGGAGTGACCGACGGGGACGAAACGATCCACCTCGAGATGGTCGAGAAGGGCGACGACGTCCTGGGAGAGTTCGGCGATCGTCTTCACACCGGCCCCGGTGCTCTCGCCGTGACCGCGCAGGTCGAGGCGGATCACCCGGCGGCGCTCGGCGAAGTGCGCCATCTGGTGGTCCCAGCGGTGCCGGTCGGCGGTCCAGCCGTGGATGAACACCAGGGGCGCGGCGGCGCCGTCCCGGGGGCCCTCGTCGTCGTACGTCAGCGCCGCTCCGTCGACTTCGAGCTGCGGCATGGGGGCCTCCTGGGGCGCGATCCGGTTACTGCCGGGTACGGTAACCGGCCGCTCCGCCCACCGTCACCGGACACCCGGCCTCAACACGGTTACAGCGTGCGCCTGATGGCCGCTACGGCCGCCTCCGCGTCGTCCGCGGACACCGCGAGCCGGGCGAAGGGCGCGGACGGCTTCAGGTCGACCAGGACGACCGGGCCGTGTCCGTGGACGGCGACGAAGTCCCGCCCGCGCGGATGCTGCCAGGCGCCGACACAGAACCGGTCGGGCAGGAAGTGGCCGGGGTGCGGTTCCCCGCGCAGCACCCGCCACCAGTCGGGCTCCACCGAGGCCGCGCGCACCTGCGCGAGCGGCACCCTGACCCGGCGGTGGTGGGCGAGCAGCCGCTCCCGTCCGCCCAGGCGGACGACGACCTCGTCGCCGTCGACGGTCAGCCGGGCCATCGCGCCCGCCTCCGCCGCACACCGGGTGAATCCCGCCGCGTCAGTCCCATGGATCCCATGAAAGAGAATTACCCCAAATGCCCCAATCACGAATCGGCCCTATGGTGCTGATATGGAGCACGCACTCAGTCCTTCGACCCTCGCCGAGCTGCGCCGCCCGCGCCCCTACCCCGCCGTCTCCGTGCTGACACCGACGCACCGCCGCGAGCCCGACAACGCCCAGGATCCCGTCCGGCTGCGCAATGTCGTGGCCGAGGCGAAGAAGCAGCTGGAAACCGACCCCGGGGTCACCCGGGAGCGCCGCAGCGACGTCTTCGACCAACTCGACCGGGCCCTCGCCGAGATCGATCTGGCGCATGCCGAGGACGGTCTGGCGATCTTCGCCGCGCCGGGTGAGCACCAGGTGTGGTCGCTGGCCCGCAGCGTGCCCGAGCGCGTGGTGCTCTCGGACACCTTCCTCACCCGCAACCTGGTCTCGGCCCAGGCCTCCGAGCGGCCGTTCTGGGTACTGTCGATCTCGGCCGACCGCGTCACGCTGTGGAACGGCGGGGTCGACCGGGTCGCCGAGAGCCAGGCCGGCGGCTTCCCGATGACCCGCAGCCAGGAGAACTTCGACGCCGAGCGGCTCCAGCGCATCGGCGACATGCCCAGCACCTTCCGCGACGAGGACACCAAGCGCTTCCTGCGGGACGCGGACACCGTGATGGCCGCGCTGCTGCGCGAGGAGCCGCGGCGCCTCTACGTCACCGGCGAGCAGGCCGCTCTCTCCCTGTGGGAGGAGTTCGGCAACGTCGCCAGGAACAGCATCCCCGTACAGCACGGCGGCCTCACGCACGCCGGTCCGGAGGCCGTGTGGCAGGTGATCCGGCCGCTGCTGGAGGCGGACTCCCGCCGCAACACCGCGTCGGTGACCCGGGAGCTGGAATCCGCGCGCGGTCACAGGACGTTCGCGGCCGGTGTCGACGAGGTCTGGCAGAGCGCCCGCGAGGGCCGCGTCCGGCTCCTGGCCGTCGAGGAGAACTACCGCACCGCCGTCCGTGACGACGGCGACCACCTGGTCCCGGCCGCGAGCGGCGACCTCGACGCCCGCGACGACATCGTGGACGAGATCGTCGAGCAGTGCCTGGAGACCGGCGCCGACGTCCGCTTCGTCCCGGACGGCACGCTGGGCGACGCGAACGGCATCGCCGGGGTGCTGCGCTACTGACCAAACCGCTCGCCCGGCCGACGTCTAGGCTCTGGGACGTGATCGTCGGCTGAGAGGGAGTGTGGGCGTGGCTGAGCTGCTGGGCGTCGCGGTACTGGGTGCCGGACACATGGGTGCCGACCACATACGACGGCTCGACCAAGTGGTGAGCGGAGCGAGGGTGGCGGCTGTCGCCGACCCGGACCCGGACCGCGCCAAGGAGGCGGCGGCCGGCCTTGACGGGGTCACCGTCCACGCGGATCCGCTGGCCGCCCTGGACGCGCCCGGTGTCGAGGCCGTGCTGATCGCCTCCCCGGGCCCGGCGCACGAGGAGCCACTGCTCGCGGCCTTCACCCGCGGGCTGCCGGTGCTGTGCGAGAAGCCCATGGTGCCGGACTCCACAGGTGCGCTCCGGGTCGTGGAGGCCGAAGCCCGGCTCGGCCGCAGGCTGGCCCAGATCGGGTTCATGCGCCGCTACGACGCCGAGTACCGACGCCTGAAGTCCCTGCTGGACGGCGGTCGCCTGGGCCGGCCGCTGATGTTGCACTGCACCCACCGCAATGTGTCCTCGCCGCCCGGCTTCACCAGCGCCATGCTGATCAACAGCTCGGTGTCGCACGAGATCGACGCGGCCCGCTGGCTGCTCGGCCAGGAGCTGACCGCGGTGACCGTGCTGCGGCCACAGCCCTCCTCGGGTGCCCCTCAGGGGCTGCTCGATCCGCAGCTGGTGCTCTTCGAGACCGACGGCGGCGCCCTCGTGGACGTCGAGGTCTTCGTCAACTGCGGCTTCGGCTACCAGGTGCGCTGCGAGGCGGTCTGCGAGCGGGGCAGCGCCCGGATCGGCGAGGACCACACCATGCTGGTCACCTCGGCGGGCGCCGCCCGCGAGGAGGTGCCCCAGGACTATCTGGTGCGGTTCGCCGACGCCTACGACCGCGAGGTGCAGTCCTGGGTGGACGCCACCCGGCAGGGCCGGGTCACCGGACCGAGCGTCTGGGACGGATACGCGTCCTCCGTCGTCGCCGAGGCCGGGGTCCGGGCGCTGGAGTCCGGCGGCCGTACGACCGTCGAACTCGCCCCGCGCCCGGACCTGTACGCCTGGGACGTCAGCCACTGACGCTCGCGGAGCCCGTCTCCAGGTGGCCGGTGAACCGGCGCGACCAGGTCGCGTCGGAGTCCACCGTGATCGTGAAGTCGTACCAACCGCCCTGGTGGGCGACGGCGTTGAAGTAGTCCTCGACCGAGGTACCGGCGGCGGCCTGATAGGTCCAGGGGCCGTCGGTGCGGTAGTTGTTCGAAGTGATGGTGAACTTCACCGGCGCCGAGCCCGAGTTGGTCAACTTGAACCAGACGGCGAGCTTGCCGGTGCCGGGCTCCACGGTGTAAAGGGTGCTTACCTCCGCCGACTTGCCGGCCTGGGTGGCGTCGCCCTGGAAGCGGCGCAGGAAGCGGTTGGGGCCGACCATGCTCACGTCGTACTTGCCGCCGCCGTACCCCGTCCCGATGTTGAAGTAGTCGGAGGCGGTGCCGCCCGCGTCCACCGTGTACTGCCAGGGCGTGGTGTCCCGGTAGGCGTTCGGGTGGAGGGAGAAGTGCGCCGCCCGGGTCGCCGGGGTGCCCTGGTTGGCCATGGTGAACCAGGCGCGGATCGTGCCGGACGTCCCGAACTCCATGCGGTCCAGGTACCCGTTGGGCTGGTAGGGCAGCGCACGGGCCGGGCGGGTGCCGGACTCCTGGGCGGGCAGGGCGTTGGTGGTGGGCACCGGGTTGGGCAGCGGGCCGCAGGTGGAGAAGCCGATGACGCTGGTCGCGGGCAGGGAGACGGCACCGTGGACCGGGTTGGCGAAGTCGAAGACGCCGGTCAGGTCGCCGCTCACCGAGCGTCGCCAGGCGCTGATGTTGGGGCAGTCCGCGGGTTTGCCGAGGGCCGTGGTCCAGGTCTCCAGGAAGCGCAGCACCGAGGTGTGCTCGAAGACCTCGGAGGAGACCCAGCCGCCGCGTGTCCAGGGCGAGATGACGATCATCGGGACGCGGAACCCGAAGCCGTACGGCACGCCGTTCAGGAACTCGCCGGCCGTGCCGGCGGGCGGCGCCGGGGGCGGGACGTGGTCGAAGTAGCCGTCGTTCTCGTCATAGTTGAGGAACAGGACGGTGGAGTTGAGGACGTCCTCGTCGGCGGCGAGGGCCTGGTAGACCAGGTTGACGAAGTGGGCGCCGTCACCGGGCGGGGCGTAGGGGTGCTGCCCGCCGCCACGGAAGCGCCCAGTCCCACGAAGCCTCTTCGGCTGATCGGTGTCATTCGCCCCGTCCTCGTCACGGGTGTGCTCGTGTGGCACACCGCGCGCAAGGGTGCACGGGGCGTTCATCAGGGTCCGGACCGGAGCGGTGAGACGGAGTGAACAGAAGTCAAAGTACGCGTCGGGCGCCCCGGATCCCCCTCACACACCCCCGAACAACGTGCTCAGGCCCCGCTCCACGACCGCCTCGACGTCCTCCTCCCCCGGCGCCACCACCTCGTGGGTGCGCTGCAGGAAACGGACGAGTGCCTGGGTGTCGAACTGGAGCAGGGCGAGCCCGTGCGGCGAGTGGAACTCCACGGCCGTACGACCCCGGCCGCAGGGCCAGATGTGCACGTCCCCGCGTCCGGCGGGGACATCGAGCCCCTGGTCCAGCAGCGAGCGCGCGAACGTCCAGGTGACCTCCTCCCCGCCGAGGGTGACCTCGGCGGGGAAGTCGACGAACACGGCCAGCGGATCACCGGAGGTGTACCGGAGCGTGGCGGGCACCGGGACCTCCTGGTCCTCGGCGGTGATCAGCCGGGCGCGGGCAGGCTGCTCGAAAGTGATGTCCATGCCTGTAGGACTCCATAGGCGGCCCTCGCATGACGCGAAATCCGGACAGAGTTGCCGCCCTTGGCCGAGACCGCGACACTGCGAACACAGACACGTCGAACAGTCGCCCGAGCGCGACACGAGCGCTCCTGAAAATAGGTCAAGTCGCGTAGTCCGCCTACGACTTGCCCCACTAGGCCGCGTACGTCTTTCATAGCGGTCCACCAGCCCGTGAAGACTCTGGCATATGCCAGAAGCACCACCGTATCGTGTGTTGCCAAATCCCTTACGGGGCGTCGCAGGCTGTGCAACAGTCGTAACCGGTCCCCCGCCCGTCCTGGCCGTACCGTCCCCGCATCGGAGTGCGTCATGCCGTCCCATGTCTCCGCGGACCGCCCCGCCGCCCAGCCGCCCGGGCGCGGCTCGGTCGAGGCGTTGATATCGCAGACGCGGCGGCTCAAGGGCGATGTGGACGCCGTACGACGGGACACCCGGAGCGACGGTTCCGACCCCCGGGACCGCTGGCAGCGCGCGCTGTACGACCTGGCACTGCATCAGCTCAACGATCTGGACGAGCACTTGGCGCAGCTGCGGGACGGCCCCGCGCCGCTGCCGCCCGGCCCGGACGCCGAGCAGGCGCGTCCCTCGGCACCGGCCGACATCCCGCCCGGTTCGCTGCTCAGCCGGGTAGGCAGCGCAGAGTGGAACCTCCTGACGGACGAGGCCAGTTGGTCCGGCGAGCTCTACCAGATCCTCGGCCGCGACCCGGCCGCGCCCGCGCTCACCCTCGACGAACTGCCCGCCCTCGTCCTGGAGGAGGACCGGCCCGGACTGACCACGATGGTCACCGACTGCCTGGTCGACGCCAAGCCGATCGACGGCGAGTTCCGCGTCCTGCGGCCCGACGGGAACGTGCGGACCGTACACATGATGGGCGAGCCCGTACTCGGCGGCGACGGCAGCACCGCCTCGATGTGGGCCGTGCTGCGGGACGTCAGCGAACTGCGGCGCAGCCAGCGTACGGTGCGCGAGACCCGCGACTCGATGCGGTACCGGCACCGGCGGGACCAGACCGAGCGGCGGCTCGCGGCCGAACTGCAGGAAGCCGCGGTGCCGCCGGGGCGCGGCGCGCTGCGGCTGCCACGTCGCGGCCCGGGCACCCTTGATGCCGCCGCCCACTACCTGCCGTCCGGGGCCAGCGCCCTGCTCGGCGGCGACTGGTACGACGCGCTGGAGCTGCCCGACGGCGACACCCTGCTCAGCGTCGGCGACCTCACCGGGCACGGAGTCGCCGTCACCTCGGGCATGGCGATGCTGCTCGGCGCCGTACGCGGCATGGCGATGGCCGGCGCCCAGCCGGGGCAACTCATGTCCCTGCTGAACCAGTTGCTCGACGCGACCGTGCAGCCCGCGCTGGGTAGCGCCGTCTGCTGCCGCTACCGCCCCGCGACCCGCACCCTGACCTGGGCGCAGGCAGGGCACCCCGCCCCGCTGCTGTTCCGCGACGGGACGGGGTGCGTGCTGAGCGCGCCGGACGGCGTCCTGCTCGGCGCCACCTCGGGAGCCGGTTACGGGCAGGCCGAAGTGACCCTGGAACCGGGTGACCTGCTCCTGCTGCACACCGACGGGCTGTTGCCCGGGCACAGCGCGGCGGACTCCCTGGACCGGCTCCTTGGCCTGTCCCCACGGTTCGGGGCGGCACGCACAGCCCAGGCCTGTGTCAGGGCCGTGATCGAGGAGTTCGGCGAGACCGAGCGCGAGGACGAGGCCTGCGTGCTCATCGCCAAGGTGAGTGAATAAGGGCGGCTGCCGCCACCCGGATCAACCGGTGCGCTGGGATGCGCACAGGCTCTCTATGCCTGTGCGCTGTTGTTCGTCCCCCTGCTCCTGGCCTTGGGCAGGGCGAGCTTGATCTCGTCCCGCAGTTCCTGGATCCTCGGGTAGCCGGCGTACTCGGCGGTGAGCCGGTACATCTGGCGCAGCCGGTCCCAGGTGCGGTGGGAGGAGTTCGATCCCATCGACACCAGGGCCAACCGCGCGTAGTGACCCGCCTGTTCGGGGTCGTCCGCGATGAAGCAGGCGGAGGCCATGGAGAGGAAGTCGAAGATCTTCGACCGCTCCTGCTTGCCGTCGGCCCTGAGCGTCAGGGCCTTCTCCGCATAGTGCCGGGCATGCACGGCCGCGCTCGGGTCATGGTCGGCCAGCGTGCGGTAGGCCAGGGCCTGCATGCCGTACAGATCCGCCTCGTTGAACATCTGCATCCAGCTCGGCGGCGGCACATCGCTGCGGTCCGAGACGAAGAGGCTCTCCGCCTGACCGAGGGTACGGCGCATCGCCTGGCCCTTGCCCATCGACGCCTGCGCCCACGCCTCGATGGTGTGGAACATCGCCTGGGTGCGGGGCAGCACCTCGTGGCCCGAGCCGGACTGGGCGAGCTTCATCAGGTCGAGTGCCTCGTCGGGCCGGCCGATGTGCACCATCTGGCGAGCCGCTCTGGAGAGCGCCTCCCCGGCACGCGGCCGGTCACCGCCCTCACGGGCCGCGTGGGCGGCGATGACGAAGTACTTCTGGGCCGTGGGCTCCAGGCCGATGTCGTGCGACATCCAGCCCGCGAGCACGGCGAGGTTGGCGGCGACGCCCCACAGGCGCCGCTGCAGATGGTCGGGGTGACGGTAGGCGAGCATGCCGCCCACCTCGTTGAGCTGTCCCACCACGGCCTTGCGCTGCAGCCCGCCGCCGCGGGCCGCGTCCCAGGCGCGGAACACCTCGACGGAGCGCTCCAGTTCCTCGATCTCCTCGGACCCGATGGGGGCGGCCTCGTAGCGGTCGAACCCGGCGGGGTCGGCGTGCAGAGGGTCGTCGAGGACGGGGGCGTCGGCCTTCAGGGTGGGGTCGGTGTGCAGCCAGTCGTACATGGCGCTGCTGAGTACGGATCCCGCGGTGAGCGCGGCACCCGCGCCCACCAAGCCGCGTCGGTTGAGCATGAGGTCCATTCCCGTGAATTCGGTGAGGACCGCGGCGGTTCGTTCGGGCGCCCACGGCATGCCGTCGGGATGTTCCACGTTCCCGTCGTCCGGCCGTTTTCCCGTACGCCCGTGCCGTACCAGACCGAGGTCCTCGATGGTCACGACACGGCCGAGACGCTCGGTGAACAGGGCCGCCAGCACCCGCGGCACCGGATCGCGCGGGATCTCTCCCGTGTCGATCCACCGCCGCACCCGGGAGGTGTCGGTCGCCAGCTGGGGGTGGCCCATGGCCGCCGCCTGCCGGTTGACCAGCCTCGCGAGTTCGCCCTTGGACCAGCCGGCCAGGCCGAACAGGTCCGAGAGGCGGGTGTTGGATTGTCCGCTCACGTCAAGCCCCCAGGTTCTCGGCTGAGTTGACAGTAGCCCCGTGACGATTGCCGGGCGACTATTCGCCACGGTTCGCCAGGGTGCGCCAGATGGTGTGCCACTGGGCAACGGGTGTCAGGTAGGAACGCGCCACCCCGACCCGGTCGCCACTCGACGGGCACACTCCCCAGGGTGTGTCCGGGCGGCCGGGACGGGTTGGGCGCGAGAACCCCTCACAGGACTTCTCAGGCAGGCACCGCAGGTACACGAAGGGATCTGTATCGCCCATGTACGCAGCATCGTCCTCCGTGTCCGCTCCGCCCCGGTCACTGCGCCCCCGCCCGGCGGGCAGCGGACCCTATCTCGACCCCGCACGTACCGGGGCCGCCGTACCGGTCGTGGGCCGGCCACGGCGCGCCGCGGGCCCGGGCGCCCAACCGCTCAGCGGGAGACTCGACTTGTCCGGCCCCCAGGGCGCACAGCTGCGCACCGCGATCGCGTCGGTGCACCGGATCTGCCCGGAGTTCGCTCCGGTGCAGGTGCTGCGGCGCTCCGGGCGGTCCGTGATCCTCGTCGGGACGACGGGGCGCAGCACAGCCGTGGCCAAGTGTCTACTGGACCACTCCCCCGCCTGGGCGGAGCGGATCCGCCACGAAATAGCGGCATACCGCTCGTTCGTCCGGCACCGGCCGCCGATCCGGGTGCCGAGGCTGATCGCAGCGGACCCGGACAACTGCACGCTGGTGATCGAGCGGATGCCCGGCCGGGTGGCGGCGGTACAGCGCCACCCGGCGGAGGCTCCGCCCCGGGCGGACATCCGGGCCGCCCTGGGCGCGATCTGCCGGCTGAACGCCTGGCGGCCCCCGGCGGGCACCTTCGACGCGCCGGTGGACTATGCGGCCCGTATCTCCCGGTACCACGAGCTGGGTCTGCTCACCGACCGGGACATGGGTGACCTGCAGAAGCTGCTGCACGGCATCGCGGTCGCGGCGGGCCGGCAAGGGATGGGCCAGTTCTGCCACGGCGACGCCCTGCTCTCGAACATCCTGCTGTCCCCGGCCGGTCCAGTGCTGGTGGACTGGGAGCACGCGGGCTGGTACCTGCCGGGATACGACCTGGCGACGCTCTGGTCGGTTCTCGCGGACGCCCCGGTGGCGCGTCGTCAGATCAGCCAGATCGCCCAGTCGGCGGGACCCGCGTCCCGGGACGCCTTCCTGGTGAACCTGATGCTGGTCCTCACCCGGGAGATCCGGACCTACGAGACCGCCGTGCAGCGTTCGATGCACGACGCGGCCCCGGCGGCACAGCTCACAGCCCACCCCGGTGCCGCGCCGACCGGCGAGGAACAGCGGCTGCTGCTCCGGCGGATGCACGACGACTGCCAGCTGGCCCGCCGGGCCGTGCGCGCGGCGGTCGGCACTCGCTGACGGGGACGAGAAATCCGCGGTGCGCTCGGGCAACCGAGCACCGCGGATTTCCCGGGTGGCCGTACCGCTCACTGGTGTACGCCACTGACGCCGCGCAGGCCGGGAGCCTCCGCCGCGAAACTCCCACGATCATCGTATGACATGGGAATTCTCCCTCCTCTGGGCATGATTGACGGATCGTCGGCAAGCCGGTACCACTGAGCCACGCTCAGCCCCGCACGCCCCGCCGCGCTCGATCGCCCCAGGAGGCCGCATTGCGAGGATCCGTCACCGAGCCAGCGCCCACTCGCGGCGGCAGACATATGCGGAGGGCGACGGCCGCCGCCGTCGGCTCCGCGGCACTGCTCTTGCCGTTGCTGGGCGCCGCCCCGCCGCCCGGCGGGACCGCGTCGTCCGCCGGACTGCTCCAGCGTGCGTTCGCGTCCGCCGCGACCGAGTACCACGTGCCGCAGAGCGTTCTGCTGGCCGTCTCCTATCTCCAGTCCCGCTGGGACACCCATGACGGCGCGCCGAGCGTGACGGGCGGCTACGGCCCGATGCACCTCACCGACGCGCACACCGCGCTGGCCACCGCCACCGAGCACTTCGCCGACGGCACCGAGGACGCCCGTGGCGACAGTGCCCGCCCGGTCCTGCACCCCGGCGTCAAGGTGCCGGCGGACTCCGCGCTCCCGGCCCGTCTCAAGACCCTCCCCCGGGCGGCCCGGCTGACCGGTATCCCGGCGAAGGAGCTGCGCACCGATCCGGCGTCGAACGTGGCCGGCGGCGCCGCCCTGCTCGCGGCCGCCCAGCGGTCCCTGCACCAGCCACTCAGCGCCGACCCGGCCGACTGGTACGGCGCGGTCGCCCGCTTCTCCGGCGCCGACGACTCGGCGACCGCGGCGGCGTACGCGAACGACGTGTTCGACGTCCTCCACACGGGCCAGGAGCGCACCACGGACGAGGGAGAGCTCGTCGCCCTCGCCGCCCAGCCCGATCTGAAGGCCGACACCGCGCAGCTGAAGCTGACCGGGCTGCGCACGGTGGCGGCGGACGAGACGGAATGCCCGACAACGGTGTCGTGCGAATGGATCCCGGCGCCCTACGAGGAGTTCGGGGACAACGACTACGGCAACCACGACGTCGGCGACCGGCCGGCCTCGCAGAGCATCAAGTACATCGTCATCCATGACACGGAGGGCGCCTGGGACGGGACCATCAACCTGGTCCAGGACCCGACCTATGTGTCCTGGAACTACACCATCCGTTCCACCGACGGTCTGATCGCCCAGCACGTCAAGGCGAAGGACGTGGCCTGGCACGCGGGCAACTGGTACATCAACGCCAAGTCGATCGGCATCGAGCACGAGGGTTTCCTCGCCGCGCCGGACGCCTGGTACACGGAGGCGATGTACCGGTCGTCGGCCCGGCTGGTGAAGTACCTGACCACCAAGTACGGCATCCCGCTGGACCGGCAGCACATCCTCGGCCACGACACCGTGCCGGGGCCGACCACCTCGACGATCCCCGGGATGCACACCGACCCCGGCCCGTACTGGGACTGGCGGCACTACTTCGAGCTGCTGGAGCACCCCTTCAAGCGCACGGCGGGCAAGAAGGGCGGTCTGGTGACGATCCTGCCGGACTACGCCACGAACCAGCCGACGTACACCGGCTGCGTCACCAGCGGCCAGCCGTGCGCCGCACACGGTTCCAGCGAGGTACGGCTGTACTCCGACCACGACGAGAGTTCGGCCCTGATCAAGGACATCGGCCTCGGCAGGGCGCCGACGGCCGACGTGAACGATCTCTCCTCGCGGGTCTCCACCGGCCAGCAGTACGCGGTGGCGGACACCTGGGGAGACTGGACGGCGATCTGGTACCTGGGGCAGAAGGCCTGGTTCAGGAATCCGGCGAAGGCGCCGACGGCGGTGACCGCCGCGGGGCTGGTGGTGACGCCGAAGGCGGGCCTGACCAGCATCCCGGTGTACGGCCGTGCCTATCCGGAGGCGGCCGCGTACCCCTCCGGGGTACCCGCGCAGGCGGTGTCGGCGCTGCCGTACACCATCCCCGCGGGCCAGGAGTACGTGGTCGGTGACGTGGTGCCGGGCGAGTACTACTACGCGGTCACCTTCGACACCGCCTCGCACCGGGTCGTGGTCGGCAAGGACCTGTACTTCGAGATCCAGTACGGCCACCGGGTCGAGTTCGTCCGCGCGGCCGACGTGACGGTGGCGCCGGCCAGCCGGTGGACGCGGCGGTAGCCGTCGTCAGCCCTGCTGGAACAACTCCGCCGGGAGCGGTTTCAGCAGGGCGTACAGGTCGTCCGTGATCGGGCGGTCCCAGGCGGCGATGGTCACGAGGACGCCGTCGCTGCGGTCGAACTGGACGCAGGAGATCCGGCTCTCGGAGAGCTTGAGGCGGCGCACGATCAGCAGGTTGTCGCCCTGCAGGACCGGCATGTCCTCGGTGCCTACGACGGTGACGTCCTCGTCGTTCTCCAGCGCGAGCAGGAGCTGGCCGACCTCGAAGGGGACCTCGTCCTCCGCGACCTCGCGGGCGGGGGAGCCCTCGGGGAGGTTGCCGATGATCATCGCGGGGCCGCGGCCGCCGAAGAGGTCGTAGCGCAGGAAGACGCCCTGGCAGGTGCCGTCGGGGGCGGGCAGCAGCCCGGCGCCGAGGTTGCCGGGCCAGTCGCCCGGGTCCATGGCCAGTACGTCGAAGTCGGGGCCGGCGGGAGTGGCGCTGCGGCGACGGAGGAACGACATGCGGTCCATGGTACGGGTCGGCGGCGCCGGGCCGGGCCGAAGGCGCCGGGCAGGTGGCGGTGGTGCGGTGGGGGCGGCGCCGGGGCAGGTGGCGGTGGTGGGGCGGTGCGGCGCCGTTGTGGCTGTTCGCGCCGTTCCCCGCACCCCTTGGCATGCCGGCCCGGCGTCTGCTACAAAGCCGCCGCCTCCGTTGCCACCAGCTTGGCCCGCGCCTCGTCCGCCAAGCCGTCCGCCCCGCACCGCTCGGCCGTCTCCAGGCCCCTGCGGAGGTGGCTGGGGTCGTGCAGCTCTGTGCCCAGGGCCACCAGCGCGCATGCCAGTTCGTAGGCTGCCGGGGAACGCTCCAGGTGGGTCACCGCCTCCTTCAGGTAGGTCATGCGGGCCGGGCCCGTCGTGACCTCCGCCGCCGTGCGCAGGGCCTGGCCGATCGCCGACGGGGCGCCGAACTGGCGGGCGCGGCCGACCGCTTCCAGGGCCGTGGCCAGGGCACGGTCGGGTGTGTCGTGGCTCTCGGCGCGGGCCAGGTGGAGCTGCCAGGGGCACCACGCGGGGTTGCGGATACCGCGTGGTTCCAGGCGGCGGCCCGCGGCCGCGAGCTCGGCCGCCGCGTCCTGGGTGAGGCCGCGGGCGAGGAGCAGTTCGCCGTAGACGGTCTGGGCGTCGGGGAAGACCACGGCCGCCGGGAAGGGCTCGTGGAAGGAGTGGTCCTCGGCGACCTGGGTGGCCTCGTCGGTGCGGCCGCGGGCGAGCAGGGTCTGGACGAGGGTGCCGACCGCGTACCAGTGGGCGGGGGTGCCGGGGCCGACCCGTTCGGCGAGGCGCAGTCCGGAGCGGACCAGGTCCTCGGCCTCGGCGAGGTGTCCGCGCCGGTAGCGGACGTAACCGTGGAGGGTGTACGCGAAGGAGAGGTGCGCGCCGCGCCAGCCCTGGCGTTCGAAGTCGGCGGTGCCGGTGGCGAAGAGTTCCTCGGTGCGGTCGGGCCGGTCGGCGTACATGAAGGCGAGGGCGACCAGGACGGGCACCTCGAAACCGCGGTCCGACTCGGCCCAGCCGAGGCCGCCGGCGAGGGCGCGTTCGGCGTGGTCGAGCGCGACCTGGGCGGGTTCGCCGCGCTGGACCGCGTCCCAGGTGCGCAGGCCGATGATGTACCGCTCGGTGAGGTCGCGGCCCTGGAGCCGGTCGGCGAGCCGGGCCAGCCGGCGGGAGCGGGAGGGGTGGTCGGGTTCGTCGGCGCGGAAGGCGTCCCACATGAACTGTTCGGAGAGCATCCGCAGCCGGACCCGGGCGTCGCCGGTCACCCGGATCTCCCGGGCGAGGGTCTCGGAGGCCTCGGCGAGCCGGTCGCTGTGGGCGAGCACCTGGGAGAGGCGGTAGACGATGTTCTGGCGCAGCTCGGGCTCGGCGATGGGTTCCGCGAGGGCCGCGCGCAGGTGGTTGACGGTGGTGGCGGGTTCGGTGAGCAGGGAGGCGCTGCCGAGTTCGTAGAGGACGGCGGCGCGGTCCTTGGCCGGTGGCGGCTCGCGCAGGGCCCGGGCGAGGTAGCGGCAGGCGGCGTCGGGGGCGCCGGCCCGCAGGGTCTCGCCGGCGGCGGCGCGCAGCCGCCGGACGACCCAGGGGTCGCCCTCGGGGTGGGTCTCCAGGAGGTGGCGGGCGGCGGTGGCGGCGGCCTGGCCGTCATCGGTGACGCACCAGGCGGCCTGGCCGTGCAGGGCGACCCGGACGCCGGGCGGGATGGCCCGGTAGACGGCGGTGGCGATCAGCGGGTGGACGAACTCCAGGGTCTCGGCGCCGGTGAGGACGCGGACGCCGCGCAGGGCGTCGGCGGCGTCGGCGGCCTCCTCGTGGCCGAGGCCGGCGACGGCGGCGGCGAGCGCGGGATGGATCTCGGTGCCGAGGACGGCACAGGCCCAGGCGAACCGGACGGTGGAGGGGCCGAGGCGTTCCAGCCGGGCGATCAGCCCGCTGCCCTTGACGGCGGCGGCGAGGTCGCGCAGCAGGGGTGCGCCGGCCTCGGTGGGGTCGAGGCCCCGGTCGTGGACCTTGGCGGTCAGTTCGACGGTCTCGAAGGGGTTGCCGGCGGTGACGGCCCAGCACTCGTGGCAGAACGTGTCGTCGGCGTGCGCGCCGAGGCTCTCACGGACCAGGCCGGCGACGGCGTCGGCGCTGAGCGGTTCCAGGTCGTGCGGGCGGCCGCCGGCCCGGCCGGGCAGTCCGCGCAACGCCTCGGCGTGGTCCGGGAGTTCGTCGGGCCGGTAGGCGACGACGACGAGCAGCGGGAGTTGCTCGGCGCGGGGTGCGAACGCGGCGAGCCAGCCCAGGGATTCGGGGTCGGCCCAGTGCGCGTCGTCGAGGACGAGGACCATCGGCGCCTGGCGCACCACGAGGTGGGTGAGCACCCAGTCGAGGCCGTCGCGCAGGCCCTGCTGGTCGGGCGGGGCGCCCTCGGTGGGGGCGCACAGGCCCAGGGCGGGGCCGACGATGTCGTACCAACTGCCCAGTGAGGCGCGGAGTTCGGCCTCCGGTGCGCCGGCGAGGCGGGGTTGCAGGAGCTGGCGGGCGACGTGGAAGGCTACGCGCTGTTCCTGGTCGCCGCCGCGGGCGGAGAGCACCGTGCAGCCCTGGGCGGCGGCGCGTCGGCGGACCTCGGCGAGGAGCGTGGTCTTGCCGATGCCGGCGCGGCCGGCGAACGTGAGCAGCGCGCCGAGCGGCCGGTCGGCCGGTGCCGCGCCGTCCGCGCTCAGGCCCGTGAGTTCGGCCAACGCCTCGTCGACGGCGGCGAGTTCACTCTCACGTTCGTAGAGCGTCCGTCGGTTCCGCAGGACCCGCTGTCCCATGACCACCCCCTGCCACGGTGATGCGCGAGCGCGGGGAGCGGGCGCGCACCGTGGCTTGCAGGCAGCTCAGAGTACGCCCGATGAGCGTGATCCGCTCCCTACTGACGGTTACCGAGCCGGGGGGCTTGACAGGACACTTCAGGACTCTTCGGACGGTGACGGCGGGATCACCGCGATCGGGCTCGCCGCGTGCAGCAGGACGGCCTGGGTGACCGAGCCCATCATGCGGGCCGGGGCGAGCAGGCGCCGTCGATGCCGCCCGACGACGACCAGTTCGGCGTCCTTGGAGGCGGCGACCAGGGCGCCGGCCGCGTCTCCGGGCAGCGCGAGGGCCTCGGCGGGCACGTTCGGGTGCTCCTTGAGGTGCGGGGCGAGGAAGCCCTCGGCGAGGGTGCGGGTCTCCTGCTCGACCTCGTCCTGGTCGACGGTCGGCGGGGCGAGCTCTCCGGCCGTGGCCCAGAACTGGACCGGCCACGGGTAGGCGGCGATCACCTGGAGTCGGGCGCCGCGCCGGGCGGCCTCCGCGAAGGCGAACGCGAGGGTGGCGTCGTCGGGGCTGTCCACGTCCACGCCGACGACGACCCGGGGCCCGGGCCGCGTGGGGAACTCGTCGGGGACCTGCCGCCCCGGCCTGGGTACGACGACCACCGGGCACTGGGCGTCGCGGGCGGCGGCCATGCCGTTGGAGCCCAGGATCAGGCTGGCGAAGCCGCCGCGACCCCGGGAGCCGAGCACCAACAGCTGGGCGTCGGTGCCGAGTTCGGGCAGCAGTGCGGAGGGGGCGCCCTCCATGGCGACGTACTCCACGTCCGGTCCCCCGGCGCCGGCGGACAGCCGGTCGCGGACCTCGTCGAGGACGGGGTCGCCGGCCGTGTCGGGTTCTCCGGCGACCATGACGTCCGGCTGTCCCCAGGCGGCGTACTGGCGCACATGCACCACCCGCAGCGGCGCGTCCCGTCCCCGGGCCGCGTCGAGGGCCCAGTCCAGGGCGCGCAGGCTGTCGTCCGAACCGTCCACCGCGGCGATGACCGGCGCAGTGCTCATCGTTGCTCACCTCCGGAGTACGACCTTCCCTGTCCGGGGCCAGCCTGTCTCAGGCGGCGGCCCCGGAAGGGCGCTGCTGGTCACGTGTCCGGAAATCCTTGCGGAACACCCCCGGGTTCACCTCTCTGCCGCGCCACCGGGGGAGGCGCTCAGGTCAGGTCGAACTCGCCCTCCCGGGCCCCCGACACGAAGGCGCCCCATTCGGCGGGGGTGAAGATGAGGGAAGGGCTCTCCGGGCGGCCGCTGTTGCGCATCGCGATGAATCCCTCGACAAAGGCGATCTGGACATCCCCCCGGCCACGGCTGCTGGACTGCCACTCGGCCTCGCTGAGGTCCAGCTCCGGCTTGTCCCAGCCCAGTACCGACTGCTGCTGGATGGTGCTCTCGGCCACGTCCGTGCTCCTCCCGAATTCGTCGTCCGCGGCCAGCCTAGCTTTCGGTTCCGGCACTCAACAGGCCACGTGACAGGGTCCTTTCAGGAGTCGGGGGCCGCGGCACCGACCAGCCACATCGAGAAGAACTGGGAGCCGCCGCCGTAGGCGTGCCCGAGCACCTTGCGGGCGCCGTCCACCTGGTGTTCTCCGGCCTGGCCGCGGACCTGGAGGGCGGCCTCGGCGAAACGGATCATGCCGGAGGCGCCGATCGGATTGGTGGAGAGCACTCCGCCCGACATGTTGACGGGGAGGTCCCCGTCGAGCTCGGTGACGCCCGATTCGGTGAGTTTCCAGCCTTCGCCCTCCGCGGCGAAGCCGAGGTTCTCCAGCCACATGGGCTCGTACCACGAGAACGGTACGTACATTTCGACGGCGTCGATGTCCCGGCGCGGGTCGGCTATCTGGGCCTGCCGGTAGACGTCGGCCGCGCAGTCCTTGCCGGCCTGCGGCGAGACGGCGTCCTTGCCGGCGAACAGGGTGGGTTCGCTGCGCATGGCGCCGCCCAGCATCCAGGCGGGCGGTTTCGGGGAGCGCGCGGCTCCGGCCCGGTCGGTGAGGACCATGGCGCAGGCGCCGTCGGAGGAGGGGCAGGTCTCCGAGTAGCGGATGGGGTCCCACAACATGGGGGACGCCTGGACCTTCTCCAGGGTGATGCCGTGCTCGTGGAGGTGGGCGTAGGGGTTCTTGAGCGCGTTGCGGCGGTCCTTGTAGGCGACCAGCGAGCCGACGGTGTCGGGCGCGCCGCTGCGCCGCATGTAGGCCCGCACATGGGGGGCGAAGAAGCCGCCCGCGCCGGCCAGCAGCGGCTGCTGGAAGGGGATCGGCAGGGACAGTCCCCACATGGCGTTGGACTCGGACTGTTTTTCGAAGGCGAGGGTCAGCACGGTGGAGTGGACGCGGGCGGCGACGAGGTTGGCCGCGACGAGCGCCGTGGAGCCGCCGACGGAGCCCGCCGTGTGGACCCGCAACATGGGTTTGCCGACCGCTCCCAGCGCGTCCGCCAGATAGAGCTCGGGCATCATCACGCCCTCGAAGAAGTCGGGCGCCTTGCCGATGACGACGGCGTCGATGTCGGCCCAGTCCAACTCGGCGTCGTCGAGGGCGCGTCGCGCGGCCTCCCGGACCAGCCCGGCGATCGAGACGTCCCGCCGGGCGGCCACGTGCTTGGTCTGGCCGATCCCTACGACGGCCACGGGCTCCTTGCTCATCGCGGATCCCCTTCCTGAGAGGGGCTCTCCAACGGATCCCCTTCGAGTACGGCGACCAGGTTCTGCTGCAGACAGGGCCCGGAGGTGGCGTGGGCGAGGGCGCGGTCACAGTCGCCGCGGTGGATGCGGGCGGCGGCCTCGCCGATGCGGATCAGCCCGGCGGCCATGATCGGGTTGGCGGCCAGAGCCCCGCCGGACGGGTTCACCCGTACGTCGTCGCCGAGCCGCAGCGCCCTGCGGAGCACGACCTCCTGCGAGCTGAACGGCGCGTGCAGCTCGGCGGTGTCGACGGGCCGCTCGAAGACGCCGGCCCGCTCGGCGGCGAGCCGGGCGGACGGTGCGTCGGTCAGGTCGCGGACGCCGAGGCCGTGCGCCTCCATACGGTGGTCGATGCCCCGGATCCAGGCGGGCCGGGAGCACAGCTCGCGGGCCCGCTCCCCGGCCGCGAGGATCACCGCGGCGGCCCCGTCCCCGATGGGCGGGCAGTCGCCGGTGCGCAGCGGCCGTACCTGGTAGTCGCCCTGCGGCACCGAACCCCGCAGCTGAGCATGGGGGTTGGCACCGGCGTCCGCGCGGCTGCGGGCACCGACCGCGGCCAGCGCGGGCTCGTCGGTGTGGCCCGCGTCGATGAGGGCCTGCGCCTGGAGCGCGGCGAGGGCGACGGAGTCCGGCCAGAGGGGGGCCAGGTAGTAGGGGTCGAGCTGGCGGGTGAGCACGTCCCGGACGGAGCCGGGTGAGGACTTGCCGTACGAGTAGACGAGGGCGGTGTCGGCGTCCCCGGTGAGCAGTTTGGTCCACGCCTCGTACAGCGCCCAGGCGCCGTCCATCTCGACGTGCGACTCGGAGATCGGCGGCCAGGCGCCGACGCCGTCGAGGGCGAGGGTGAAGGAGAAGGCGCGGCCGGCCAGGTAGTCGCTGGAGCCGGAGCAGGTGAAGCCGATGTCGGCGGTGCGCAGCCCGGTCTGTTCGAGGACGTCGTGCAGCACCGGCATGAGCATCTCGACCTCGGAGAGCTCCTCGCTGGTGCGCCGGTGGCCGGTCTGCGCGAAGGCGACGACCGCGATGTCCCGCGTCGGTGCGGTCACAGCAGCTCCTTGTACGTCTCGTAGTCCGCGTCGGGTTCGCCGGTCGGCCGGTAGTGGTCGGGGAAGCGGGCCCCCTCGGTCCACACCGGCTCGACCCGGAGGCCCATCCGCACCTGGTCGTAGGGGATGCCCCCGATCCGGCCGTGCAGGGCGAGGCCGGCGCCGTCGAGGGCGATGTGCCCGTAGACGTACGGCACCTCGATGTCGAGGTTCTTCGCCTTGACGTTGACGATGCAGAAGGTGGTGACCGTGCCCCGGGGACCCACTTCGACCTGTTCCTCTGTGGCCACCCCGCAGGTGGGACAGGCGCCCCGGGGCGGGACGTACACCTTCCGGCAGGAAGGGCAGCGCTCGCCGTAGGTCCGCCGGGTGGACAGGGCGTTGATGTAGGCGGACTGGGCGCGGCCGGGTGAGTAGGTGTAGTCGAGGCGGGCGTGGGCGACGATGCCGTGCACGGCGTCCTCGAACTCGCCGCTGTGGCCGGCCGGTTCGGCCGCTTCGCCGTCGTACGGTTCGAAGCAGGCGATGTCGGTGATGGCGCCCGACCGTTCCTCGGCCCAGCGGACACGGACCCGCATGCCGGTGCGGACGGCCTCGGGGCCGGGGGCGTCGAGGGCGTGCAGCAGGGCGGTGTCGGCGCCGTCGAGACGGACCAGGACCCAGGCGAAGGGGGTGCCGAGGGGCTGACCGCGGCGGGGTTCGTGGTTCCAGGCCCAGGTGGTGACGGTGCCGGTGGGGGCGACCTCGACCAGGTCGCGGATCTCCTCGGCGGTGACCGGGTCGTACTCGACGGGCGGGACGAGGGTGCGGCCGTCGCCGGTCTTCACACCGAGGACGACGCGTTCGCGCAGTCCGGTGAGGAAGGCGCTCTGGACCGGGCCGAGGGAGCGGGTGAAGGGAAACTCGACGACGAGCGGGGCTTTGAGGACTTCGGGCATGCCCGGTCTCCTTCAGTGACGCTGGTAGAGGGGCGGTCGCTTCTCCGCGAAGGCGCGGGCGCCTTCCTTCGCGTCGGCGGTGTCGAAGACCGGCCAGCCGCGCTTGAGTTCGGCGGCGAGTCCGTCGGTCTCGGTCAGTTCGGCGGTCTCGTACACCGACGCCTTGACCGCCTCCACCGCCAGCGGCCCGCACGCGTTGATCTGTTCGGCGATCTCCAGGGCCTTGTCGAGGGCGCCGCCGTCCGGGACGACGTGGCCGACGAGCCCGATGCCGGCGGCCTCGCGGGCGGTGTACGGCCGTCCGGTGAGCAGCATCTCCAGGGCGTGGGTGCGCGGGATCTGGCGTTGCAGCCGGACCGTGGAGCCGCCGATCGGGAAGAGCCCGCGTCTCACCTCGAACAGGCCGAAGGTCGCGGACTCGCCGGCAACCCGGATGTCGGTGCCTTGCAGGATCTCGGTGCCGCCCGCGACGCAGTAGCCCTCGACGGCGGCGATCACGGGTTTGCGCGGGCGATGGTGGCGCAGCATCGCCTTCCAGTGCAGGTCCGGGTCGGCTTTCAGCCGGTCGCGGAGCTGCTCGCCCGCCATGCCCTGTCCGGCCAGCGCCTTGAGGTCCATCCCGGCGCAGAAGGCGCCGCCGGCTCCGGTGAGCACGATCGAGCGGACCGCGTCGTCCTCGTCGGCCTCGATCCAGCCGTCGTACAGGCCGACGAGCATGGAGATCGAGAGCGCGTTCTTCGCCTCGGGCCTGTTGAGCGTGAGCACCAGTGTGGCGCCCTCGCGCCGTACGGTGAGGTGTTCCGTCCCACCCATGGACCTCTCCCCTCTGCCGGAACGAGAACAGGTTGCAGTAGGGCGGGAGGCACTTCAAGGGTTTTCTGACAGACAGTCAGATTTCTTCGCGCGAACCCTTCCCACTTGCCGCGCCCTTTGCTCTGATGACCGGCGAACCGACAGGTGCGCCTTTCTTCGCCATGGTTGCCGGGGTCAGGAGGAGCGGTGGAGTACAACCTTGCCGATCTGTTCGAGTCGGTCGTCGACGTGGCCGCGGACCGCGAGGCGCTCGTCTATCTCGACCACCCCGGCACCGGCGCGGAACGCCGGCTGACCTACGCGGAGCTGGACGCGGCCGCCGACCGTATCGGCCACCATCTGGCCGACAGCGGGATCCGCCCCGGCGAGCATCTCGGGCTGCACCTCTACAACGGGGTCGAGTACCTCCAGACGGTACTCGGCTGCCTGAAGGCGCGGGTCGTGCCGGTCAACGTCAACTACCGCTATGTCGAAGAGGAGTTGGCATACCTCTACCAGGACGCCGACCTGGTCGCGCTGGTCTTCGACGCGGAGTTCGGCGACCGGGTGGCGGCGGCGCTGCCGCGGGCGCCGAAGCTGCGGCACCTGGTGCGGGTGGGTGAGCCGGAGTCCGGCCCGAAGTCCGTGCCCTTCGCGGAGGCCGAGGCCGCGGGGTCGCCCGAACGGGGCTTCGCGGCACGCTCGGCGGACGACCAGTTCATCATCTACACCGGCGGCACCACCGGGATGCCCAAGGGTGTGATGTGGCGTCAGGAAGATCTGTTCTTCGCGGGGCTGGGCGGTGGCGCGCCGACCGGTGAGCCGGTGAAGCGGCCGGAGGAGCTGGCGGAGCGGGTCGCGGCGGGCGGCACGGGCATCACCTTCTTCCCCACTCCCCCGCTGATGCACGGCACGTCGACCCTCACGACGTTCATCGGCTTCAACTTCGGGCAACGGGTGGTGATCCACCGCAGGTTCGTGCCCGAGGAGGTGCTGCGGACCGTCGAGAAGGAGAAGGTCACCAGCATGTCGCTGGTCGGCGACGCGATGCTGCGCCCGCTGATCGACGCCCTGAAGGGGCCGATGAAGGGCACCGACTGCTCCTCCATGTTCAGCGTCTCCTCCTCCGGTGCGATCCTCTCCGAGACCGTGCGCCGGCAGTTCAGCGAACTCGTCCCGAATTGCGTGCTGCTGAACAACTTCGGGTCCTCCGAGTCCGGCTTCAACGGCACCGCGACGAACGACTCGGGGGCCGGCATCCAGTTCCGCGTCCGCGTGAACTCCCGTACCCGGGTGGTCGATCCGGCCACCCACGAGCCGGTCGCGGTGGGCGAGATCGGCCGGGTCGCGCAGAGCGGCCATGTCCCGCTCGGCTACTACAACGACCCGCGGAAAACGGCCGAGACCTTCTTCGAGAAGGACGGCCGGCGCTGGGTGCTTCTCGGCGACATGGGCACGGTCGACGAGGACGGGGTCGTCACGGTGCTCGGCCGGGGCTCGCAGTGCATCAACACCGGGGGCGAGAAGGTGTACCCGGAGGAGGTCGAGCAGGCGCTGAAGTCCCATCCGGACGTGTACGACGCGCTGGTGGCCGGGGTGCCGGACGCCAGGTGGGGCAGCCATGTGGCGGCCGTGGTGCAACTGCGCGAGGGCGCCGGCCGGCCCTCTCTCACGGACATCCAGACCCACTGCCGTACCCAGCTGGCCGGATACAAGATCCCCCGGCAGCTGGTGATCGCCGAGTCCATCCAGCGGTCGCCGAGCGGCAAGGCGGACTACCGGTGGGCACGGGAGGTGGCGGTGGCCGCCGACCGGTAGGACGCGGGTGTGCCGCCGCGGCCGGGCGGCCCGGGGGGCCGTACTCTGTGCGCACGATTCGACGTGGATCATGCGCGCAGTGTCACGACGGCCGCTCGGAAGGACCTCCGGTGTCGCACCTCACGCCTCCTCAGCCGCCGGACACCGAAGCCCCGTCGAAGGCCCCGCCCGCACAGGCCGGGCCCGGCGGTGACGTCGGCCGGCGGCGGAGCCATCCGCCTCTCGCCCGGGGGGTCACGGTGGGGACGACGGTCCTGGCTGCCGCTCTGCTGCTGGGCGCGCTGGCGCTGCCGAACCGGCTCGACCTGCTCACGCCGCCGGCGTTCCTGCGGATTCCGGTCGAGGGGATCGTGCTCGCGGCCGTACTGCTGGTGCTGCCCGGGCGACCGCGGCGGGTCACGGCGGTGCTGGCGGGCGTAATGCTCGGTGTGCTGACGCTCCTCAAGTGCCTGGACATGGGGTTCTACTCGGTGCTGCAACGCCCCTTCGACCTGGTGCTCGACTGGATCCTGGTGGACGACGCGGCGGACTATGTGCGCGAGTCGTTCGGCCGGACCAGTGAGGTGCTCGCGATCGCCGGGGCGCTGCTGCTCGTCGTGGCCGTGCCGGCCCTGACCGTCCTCGCCACGGTGCGGCTCGCCGACCGGATGGCGCGCAGGCGCCCGCCCGCGGGCCGTACCACCCTCGCCCTGGCCGTCGCCTGGGTCACCTGCACGATCTTCGGTCTCCAGGTGGGCGGTGCCCCCGTCGCCTCGACGCTGGGCGCGCAACTGGTGGCGGAGCGGGTGCGGGCGGTCCGCGCCGGGCTCGCGGACGCGCGGGTCTTCGAGGCGGAGGCCGCCGTCGACGCCTTCGCCAGGACGCCACCGGACCGGCTGCTCACCGGCCTGCGCGGCAAGGACGTGCTGTTCACGTTCGTCGAGAGTTACGGCCGCACGGCGATCGAGGACCCGGCGATGGCGCGGCAGGTCGGCGCGGTCCTCACGGAGGGCACCGCGTCCCTGAAGGCGGCCGGTTTCGACGCGCGCAGCGGCTGGCTGCGGTCGCCGGTGATCGGGGCGGGCAGCTGGATGTGCCACGCCACGCTGCTGTCCGGACTGTGGATCAACAACCAGCAGCGCTACCGCCACCTCGTCTCCGGCGACCGGATGACCCTCAACAAGTACTTCCGCAAGACCGGTGCGTGGCGCACGGTCGGCGTCGTCCCGGGCGTCCGCCGGGCCTGGCCGGAGGCCGGGTTCTTCGGCCTCGACCGCTCCTACGACTCCACCCATCTGGGCTACCGCGGCCCGTACTTCAGCTGGAGCCCGGTCCCCGACCAGTTCACGCTGGAGGCCTTCGAGCGCCTGGAGTTGGGCAGGAGGAACCGGCGCCCGATGATGGCGGAGATCGTCCTCGCCTCCAGCCACCAGCCCTGGGCGCCCCTGCCCCGCATGATCGGCTGGCAGGACCTGGGCGACGGCTCGGTCTTCGGGCCGATCCGGCGGGCGGGCAAGGACCCGGCGGAGGTCTGGAAGGACACGGAGAGCGTGCGCACCGAGTACCGGGTCTCCGTCGAGTACTCGCTGCGGAGTCTGATCGGGTTCATGGGGCGCTACGCCGACGCGAACACGGTCCTGGTGTTCCTCGGCGACCACCAGCCCCGCCCGGAGGTCGTCGCGGGCAGCCCACGCCGGGACGTCCCGATCACGATCGTCGCCCATGACCCGAAGGTCCTGGACCGGGTGGCCGGCTGGGGCTGGACACCGGGTCTGAAGCCGGCCGGGGACGCCCCGATCTGGGCGATGAACCAGTTCCGCGACCGCTTCCTGAAGGCGTTCGGGCCACGGTACTGAGCCCGGCTGGGGAGTCCAGGAGACGAAACCCCACCCGTGCGGGCGGCGGGCTCAGGCGTTCGCGACCGGCTTGGTCACCCGGAACGCGAACTGGCCGCAGAACGTGAGCTTGCGCAGGTTCACCAGGGCCGTGTGCCGCCCGCTCTTGCGTGCCCAGGTGTCGATCTCCGTGTTGAGCGGGGACTCCGTCTGCCAGAACCGGCCGTACTCCTTCTTCCGCGAGGAGTGGTAGGTGCGCATGATCAGGGTCACGCCGTCCAGCGAGGGCCGGATCTCCTCCAGGGCCAGCCCGGCCTCCTCCACCAGCACCCGGAACCCGTACGGCGTGTAGTTCCACAGGCTGAAGGAGTGGTAGGGCTCGAACTGGGAGGTGCTGCCGATGAACACTCCGCCCGGCCGCAACACCCGGCCCACCTCGGCGAGCAGTTCCCTGGGCCGGGCGACGTGTTCGAAGACCTGGTGCGAGTAGATCAGCGGCACGGCGTCGGAGCGGAACGGCATGTTGACGCCGTCGAAGTACACCACCGGGTCGCCGCCCGGCGAGCGCTGCGCGGCCTCCGGGGAGTCACTGATGTCGAGCCCCACCCACCGCACGTCCGGGGCGTGCCGGCGGAAGAGCCCGGCCGAGGTGCCGCGCCCGCATCCGAGGTCGACCACCCGGTCCGGTGCCCGCGGCGAGCTCATGGCCTCGTCGAGGTAGTAGCGGGAGGTGACCTGGCGGGCGTGGTCGTCAGGGATGCAGTCGTGCATGAGTTCCCACAGGGTCGACATGCGTCCACGCTACGGAGGCGCCGTGCCTCAGGCCACATCCAGGCGGGGGTTCGGGTCGGCCGTCATCCCTTGGGGCGAACGGGGCGGTGCGGACGGCTGTGCCGGGCGGCCGATGCCGGAGAGGTCGTGGACGGCCACGCTGTTGCGGTCGGCGACCGTACGGCCGAGCGCGTGGTACGGCCACAGTCCCCCGGCCTGGCGCCGGCTGCGCTCGTTCCACTCCAGGGCCTCGGCGTGGCGGGCCCGGAAGAAGTTGAGGGCGTAGCCGCCGGAGTGGATGCGCAGCAGGAAGAACCCGCCGGGGTACTCCTTGGCGGCGCCGACCTCCTGCAGGGTCACCTGGGGGGCGAGGGGCACTTGGGTGCGCTTGTTGCGGTGGGTGTGTCCGGCGTGGTGCAGGAACACACCCGGAGCGGCGGCATAGGCCCGCAGGATCGCGCGGGCCTGGCGGCGGCCGAGGCGCTGTCCGGGGCTCACCGGGAAGAGGGCGTCCCGGACGGTGAGCGGATGGTGTCCGAAGACCACGGTGGGTTGTTCCCGGTGGGCCCGCAACCGGCGGCGGAACCAGGACAGTTGCTCGGGGCCGAGACCGCCCGCGTCACCGCCGTTGCCGCGCTTGTCGTAGGTGTCGAGCCCGATGATCCGCAGCCCGCCCACGTCGTGCTCGAAGCAGCCGGGACCGTCCGGCGTACCGAAGGCGCGGCGGAAGGCGTCGCCCTCCCGCGCGTCGCGATCGTGGTTGCCACGGACCACGAAGTAGTCCCGCCGATGGGTGCCGAAGCCGTCCAGGATCCTTCTGGCCTCCGCCAGGTCGCGCGGGCCGCCGCCGGCGGTGATGTCACCGGCGGCCAGCAGCAGCTCGGCCCCGCGGCTGCGGGCCTCGTCGACGACGGCGCGGCTCATCAGCTCCGGGTAGGCGGTGTGCCCGGCCCGCTGGGCCACCCCGCGCAGGAAGGGCACGCCGGCCACCAGACCGGCGACGGTCTCACCGATGTGCAGGTCGTTGCAGAGGGCCAGGGAGAACAGGTGGCGGCCGGGCGGGGGCTGGGGGGTGGTGAAGGAGTAGGGGCCGCCGGGCGAGCCGAGGCCGTGCCGGGAGGTGCCGGCCGCGTTGCCGCGCAGCAGGTGCAGCGCGGTGGGGGTGGCGGGCACGCCCCGGGAGCGGGCCTGGTAGTAGTACGTCTGGCCGGGCTCCAGGCCGGTGAGTTCGACATGGTGGTGGGCGGTGGGCCGGTCCTCGCCCGCGGTGCGGTTCAGACGACCCGGATGGGTGCCGTAGACGACCTCGCCGTCCGTGACGGCGGGCAGCATACGGCCGGTGCCGTCGTCGGTGCCGGGCTGGGCGGTGTGCCAGGTGACGACGGCGCGGTCCTCGGTGAGGGTGACCAGTTCCAGGTGGACGGCGGCGAGGGAGCGGGGGTGGCGGGGAGTCGGGGCGGTGGCGGACCTGAGCAGGGCGGGTGCGAGCAGGAAACCGGAGCGCAGCATCTCGCAGGGGCCGGGGATGCCCGCGAGTGCGCCGAGGGGGACGGGGAGACAGCAGCGCATGTCTGCTATGTGCACACCCCCCGTGAACGGCGGACGTGGTACCGGAAGCCGCGCCAGGTATGGAACCAGACTTCTTGGGTCCTCACGAGGCATCCCCGAACCGCTCCCGCAGCTCCCGCTTCAGGATCTTCCCGCTGGCGTTGCGGGGCAGCGCGTCCACGAACAGCACCCGCTTGGGCGCCTTGAAGGCGGGGATCTTCTCCTTCACGTGGGCGATCAGCTCGGCCTCGCCGACCTCGCCGCGCGCCACGACGACCGCCGTGACCGCCTCGACCCACCGCTCGTCGGGCAGGCCGATCACGGCGGCCTCGGCGACGGCCTCATGGGTGTAGAGCGCGTCCTCGAACTGTCGGGAAGCGACCAGCACGCCACCGGAGTTGATGACGTCCTTCACCCGGTCGACGATGGTGAAGTAGCCGTGGGCGTCGCGCACCGCGAGGTCGCCGGAGTGGAACCAGCCGTCCCGGAAGGCCTCCTGGGTCTCCTCGGGCTTCTCCCAGTACCCCTCGCACAACTGCGGTGAACGGTAGACGATTTCACCGGGCGTGCCGTCGGGCACGTCCTCGCCGTCCTCGTCGACCACCCGCGCCTCCACGAACAGCACCGTACGGCCGCACGAGTCCAGCCGCCCCTTGTGCTCCTCGGGCGCCAGTACGGTGGCCAGCGGCCCGATCTCGCTCTGCCCGAAGCAGTTGAACAGGGCCAGTTTCGGCAGCCGTGCACGCAGCCGTTCCAGGACGGGCACCGGCATGACCGACGCCCCGTAGTAGGCCTTGCGCAGTCCGCCCAGGTCGCGTGAGGCGAAGTCGGGCCGGTTGGACAGCCCGATCCACACGGTGGGCGGCGCGAAGAGGCTGTCCACGCGCCCGGCCTCGATCAGGTCGAAGAGGGTGTCGCCGTCCGGACCGTCCAGGACGATGTTGGTGGCGCCGACCGCCAGGTAGGGCAGCAGGAAGACATGCATCTGTGCGGAGTGGTAGAGCGGCAGCGCGTGCGCGGGCCGGTCCCCGGCGCTCAGGTCGAGGGCGGCGATCGCGCTCAGGTACTCGTGCACCAGCGCCCGGTGGGTCATCATCGCGCCCTTGGGCAGTGCCGTGGTCCCCGAGGTGTACAGCAGCTGCACCAGGTCCTCGGTACGCGGTTCGGGGCCGTCGTACGGCGGCGCGTCCGCGAGCCGGGCGAGGAGCGAGCCGTCGGAATCCCGCAGCGGGAGCGCCCTCACCCCGTCCGGGAGCCGGCCGGCGAGGTCCGGGTCGGCGAGCACCAGGGAGCTGCCCGACTGGCCGACGATGTAGGCGAGGTCGTCGCCGGTCAGGTTCTGGTTGACCGGCACGTGCACCAGGCCGGCCCGGGCGCAGGCGAGGAACGTGATCAGGTAGGCGTCCGAGTTGTGCCCGTAGGTGCCGACCCGGTCGCCGCGGGCGAGGCCATGGTCGAGCAGGACGCTCGCCGCCCGGGAGACGGCGTCGTCGAGTTCCCCGTACGTCCACCGGCGCTTCCCGTACTCCAGCGCCACCCGCGCGGGAGTGCGCCGGGCGCTGCGCCGCAGCACCCCGTCAACCGTGCTGCCCTGTCCCTGCGTCATGACTCATGATCCTCGGCCCGTCGCCGGGAGAGGTCAAGCACCACGGAACCGCGCCCGCGCCCACTCGCGCTCAACCGCTTTGTCCCGCGACGACGTTGGGAACCACAGATGCGCACCACCCGCGCGAGACGGCTGCTCGTCGCAGCCGTCGCCCTGCTCACCGCATCGGCCGCGTTACCGGCCGCGGCGGCCGAGCGGCCCGCTCGTCAGGACCGTCCCTCGCACGGCGGTCTGTCCGCCGTCATCCGCTACACCGAGTACGGCATTGCGCACATCCTCGCCGAGGACTACGCCGGCCTCGGCTTCGGCACCGGCTGGGCCCAGGCGGCCGACCAGGTCTGCACCCTCGACACCGGCAGCCGGGGCGCCCTGCTCTTCGACCGATTCTGGCGGAAGCTGACGGCCGCGATGCCTGCGGCCCAGCGGTGGCGGGTGCCGTTCTCGGCGGCCGACCCGGTGCACACCCCGAACACGCTGAACACGGCCGCACCGGGCTTCGCCACGGCCCTCGCCGACGCCGTGGCCGAACTGCGCACGGCGGGCATCCCGCTGGCCTCGCGGCTCGGCGAGCACCAGTTCGTCGTGCGCGACGGGCAGCGGATCCCGGTCCCGGGCGGCACCGAGGCGCTGGGCGTCTGGAACAAGATCGAGCCGGTCTGGGACGCCGGCCAGGACGGCTACACGGACGTCGCGTTCGGCTCCAGTCACATCCAGGCGGTGGGCTGGGACGCCGGTCACTGCCCGGTGGCCCGCACCCTCCTGACGTACTCCCAGTCCTCGAACCCGAACTCGCCGCACCACAGCGACCAGACCCGGCTGTTCTCGGCCGGGAAATGGGTGACGGCGCGGTTCTGCGAGAAGGACATCCTTGTGTCCCCGGCGTTGAAATCCGTCCGAGTGCACGAAGGCTGAGTGCGTGCGGTCCCGTTCCTCATGGGGCGGGGCTCCACGTGAGTGACACAGGGAATCCCGGTCGATGTGTGTTGCATCAACAGTCGTTCAGACGATGGGGATTCTGCTTCAGCGTGCTCCCGTGCGCCCCTTTGGAGAAAGGTTTCGGGAAACCGAGGAACGTGAAGCCTGGGCAGGACTTGTCTCGGACGTTCAACCCGAGGCAGGTTCACTCATTTCGCGTGTAGCACCGGGCAGGAGGTTTCCATGAACCGCGCTGTGCCTGAACAAAAACGAACATGGACGACAGGTACTGCTCCCGGCATATTCCCTCTCCTCGGCCACGGTATCGCCTTCTACCGTCGGCCGCTCGCGTTTCTGAATTCTTTGCCCGCACACGGAGATCTGGTCGAGATACGACTGGGCCCCCAGCGTGCCTGGATGGTGTGCCACCCGGAGCTGACCCACGAGGTGCTCATGGATCCGCACACCTTCGACAAGGGGGGCCCGCTCTACGACAGGCTCGGCAGTCTGATGGGCGACGGCCTCGTCACCTGCCGCCAGCCGGCCCACCGCGACAAACGCAGACTGCTGCAATCCGCCTTCCGCCCCTCCCACGTAGCCGCCTACACGGACCTCGTCACGGAGGAGGCCGAGTCGGTGTGCGAGGCCTGGCAGGCGGGCGGGACCGTACCCGTCACCGAGGCGATGATGACCCTCACGACCCGCGTGATCAGCCGGGTCCTGTTCTCCGACTCGCTGGACGACACGACGACCGCCGAAGTGCGGAACAGTCTCGCGGACGTCGTCCGCGGCCTGTTCCTCCGCACGGTCGTCCCGGTCGACGTCCTCTTCCGCGTCCCGACCCCCGCCAACCGCCGCTATCGGCACGCCCTGACCCGCCTGCACGCGATCATCGACACGGCGATCGCCAGGCGACGGCTCGGTGCCGACCGCGACGACGTGCTCGGCGCTCTGCTGGCGGCCGCGCGCGGCGCCGACGGAACGGCGGCGATCACCGACCAGGAGATCCACGACCACCTGATCACGCTGCTGCTCACCGGCGCCGAGACCTCGGCACTGGCGCTGGCCGCGGCCTTCAGCCTGCTGGCCCGCAACCCGGAGGCGGAGCGCCGGCTGCACGCCGAGCTCGACGCCGTCCTCCCCGACGGCCGCCGGCCCGGCCCCGACGACCTGCCGCACCTCGTCCAGACCCGGTGCGTCGTCTCCGAGACGCTGCGCCACTCCTCGCCCGGCTGGCTCTTCACCCGCGTCACCACTAGGGCGACGGAACTCGCCGGGTGCCGGCTGCCCGCGGGCGCCACCGTGCTCTACAGCCCCTACCTCCTGCACCACGATCCGTCGTGGTTTCCCGACCCCGAGCGTTTCGACCCCGACCGCTGGCTGCCGGGGCGGCCCACCGCCGCACAGCGCCGCGCGACGATGCCGTTCTCCGCGGGCAACCGCAAGTGCCTCGGCGACGAGTTCGCCATGGTGGAGGTCACCCTGGCGCTCGCGACCATCGCCGGCCGCCGGCGCCTGCGCCATCTGCCGGGCTCTACCGAACAGCCGCCGCGGCCCGCGATCACGCTGGGCCCGCGTTCCCTGCTCATGACCTGCGAGGCCCGTTCCCGCACGCCCTCAGGCGCGACGCCCCGCGCCGACTCCCCCGCGCCCCGAGCCGCAGCCACCCCGAGCGTCTCGGACTCCCGAACGGCAGGTGATCACGTTGTCGGCAACACATGAGGACATCACGGTCGGTGTACTGGACGAAACCCCGGTCGCCAACCTCCGCGACCTGATCGACACCCACCTCCACATGCCCTTTCCCTTCCGGCGCAACCCCCATGAGGCCGAGGTCGCCGCCGGCGTCGACGCCTGGCTGAGCAGGTGGGGTCTGACCGGCGAACCGGGTGTGGCGGCGATGATCGCGCGCACCCGACCGGCCGAGCTCGCGTCCTACACCAGCCCGGCGGTGGATTGCGAACTCCTCCAGATCGTGGCCAATCAGATCGCCTACCAGTTCGTTTTCGACGACCTGGCGGAGGACGTCGGTCGGTGCTCTCCGGGCAGGCTGCTGCCCATGCTGTGCGAGAGCGTGGCGATCCTGCGGGACGGCCGGCCGTCCAGCACTCCCCTCGGAGCGGCTCTGTCCGATCTCCACCTACAGGTCCGGGAACGATGCACACCGGCACAGGCCGCGCGGTGGGCCTGGAAGAGCCGCGAATACGTCCACGGGCTGCTGTACGAAGCGGTGGCGCAGGCCCAGCCCTACCTCGTACGGGCCGGGGACTGCACCTCGATACGGTCGCTGACCGCGGGCGTCGAGCCGTTCTACCCGCTGTACGAGGCCGCCCAGCCGCTCGAAGTGCCCCTTGCCGAACTTCACCACCCCGGTGTAGAGCGACTCAGCCGACTGTCGGCCGATGCGGCCGTGTGGACGGCCGACCTGTTCTCCGCTGTGAAGGAGCAGCGTTCGGGCGGAATGATCAACTTGGCCCTGTCGCACCAGCGCGAACACCGATGCTCCCTGCAGACCGCCGTATTTCTGGCCGTTCAGCAGATCAACGGCACGGTCCAGGAGTTCCAGGAACTCCACCGGGCCGTCGAACCGGAGTTGAGCGCCGCCGGTACGGGCTATGTGGAGGGCATGATCGGCTGGATCCGCGGGTGCTACCACTGGTCCCGTACCGTGCCACGGTACTCGGATGTGGCCTCGGTCCCCGCCGTGCCCTAGAGTTCCTGGCGCGCTTCGGCGACAGCGCAATCGGAGATGCCCATTCAGCCGCCCGTACCCACTGGGCGGGCATTCTCCCCTCAACGGTTCATGATTCACTCTATAGTGCCCAATCCGGCCTACCGCACCTCGGCGAGGCGTACGCTCGGCTGTCCCGCAGGCCGAACGACAGAAAGCGGTACGGCACATGGCAACGGAGCCGCGGCAACCGATCACGGACCAGCAGACGTTGATCGAGCGCCGACGGGAACTTCAGGCCCTCGACGCCGCATTCCGAGAACTGCGCCGCACAAAGGATGGCGGGCCACGATCGGGTCGCAAGGGACGGCTCGCCTTCACCGGGTCGGCCGGATTGGGCAAAACCGCACTCATCACCGAAGCTCGTGCCCGGGCCTCGGCACACGGATTCACCGTGCTGTCGGGCCAGGGCGGCGAGACGGAACAGGGTTCGGCGTTCCGTGTGGTGCGCCAGTTGATGCAGCCCTCACTGGCGAGGATGGACGAGGCCGAACTCCACGCCTTCCTGGGAAGTTGGTACGACACCGTCGCCGCCGTGCTCGGTCTCGAAGCGAAGGGGCCCGCCCCCGCGCCGGACCCGACCGGCGTCCGCGAAGGTCTTGACTGGGTCATGACGCGCCTCGCGGTGAAGAAGGCGCCGATCGTTCTGCTCCTGGACGACCTGCACTGGGCGGACCTCGAGTCACTGAGCTGGCTCGCCTCCTTCGCGCCACGGGTCGACGACCTCCCCCTGTTGATCGTGGTGGCCTACCGGCCCGACGAGCTGCCGTCCGAGGCGGGCGAACTGCGCACGCTCGTGGGAGATCACGGCGATCGCCCCCACAGCCTGGCACTGCTCAGCCCCGAGGGCGTGGCGAAGATCGTCAGGAACGAGATCGGGGAGGCGGCCGAGGACCAGTTCTGCAAGGAGTGCTGGGCGGCCACCAGCGGGAGTCCCTTCGAGGCGGTGGAGCTCGCCATCGGACTCGCCGAGCGGAGACTGGTCGGCACCGAGGGCGACCTACCGGCGATGCGGGAGCTGGCCGCGACGATCAAGGGTCCTGGACTGATCGAGCGTCTGGAGCAGCTCGGCACGGCGACCGTCCGCTTCGCGCACACCGCGGCCGTGCTGGGGTCGCCCTTCTCACCACAGCTCGCCGCGACCATCGCGGTACTCGGCGACGAGGCGGTCGCCGAGGCGACCGAGAAGCTGCGCGCGGCCCGGATCCTGGCCGACGGCCACGGTCCCGAAGGCGAACTCGCGTTCGTGCATCCCCTGATCACCACGACGATCTACCGATCCATCCGCACGGGCTTCCGGACCGGTCTGCACAACACCGCCGCGCAGGCCGTCATGGCCGCGGGATACGGCCCCACCAAAGCCGCCCGGCATCTCCTGGAAGTTCCCTGCGACGACCGTCCCGAGACGGTCGCCTGTCTGCGCGAGGCCGCTCGCGAATACCTTCGCGCCGGGGCCACCGAGGCGGCCCGGCGCCTGCTGACCCGCGCGCTGCAGGAGCCACCCCTGCCCGAGGACCGTGCCGCGGTACTTCACGAACTCGCGTGCGCCACGTTCCTGATCGAGCCCACGGCCACGGTGAGGCACCTGCGCCAGGCGCTGGCGCAGCCCCACGTCGACCCCGATCTGCGTGCCTCCATCGTCTACCGGCTGACGACAGCCATGGCCCACACCGATCAGCTGGCCGAGGCCGTGACCGTGGCCGCCGAAGAGGCACGGCAGGCCACGAATCCGCGCATCAGACTGCGTATGCAGGCCGATCAGTTCGTGTGGAGCATGGTGCGTCCCGACGACGGCGACTCGCCCGCCCGCTCCCGGACACTGGCACGTCTGGCCGAGAAGTTGCCCGGTCGCAGCCTGGAGGAACGCTACATCCTGGGACTGCGCGCCTGGGATGCGGCCATGCGCGGCGAACCGAGGCAGACGTCCCTCGCGTACGCCGAGAAGGCCTTGTCCGGCGGCATGAGCTGGACCGACGAGAACCGGGGGTTCGAGGTACCCCTGTCTGTCGCCCTGGTGTTCATGTACGGCGACCGGCCGCAACGGGCCGAGGAGTTGTTCGGCAAGGGGATCGCCGAATGCGTGGCCAAGGGCTGGCACGGCTCCCATCTGGCCTTCGGCCAGACCATCGCCGGCTACATCCGCTACCGCCGTGGCTGCCTCACCGAAGCCGAGGACCTCGTACGGGAGGGTCTACGCATCGCCGACAAGGTGGACGGGGTGGTGGCCGCCCAGTGGTTCGGCGTGAGCATTCTCATCAAGACCCTGCTGGCCCGGGGGCGTGTCGCCGAAGCGCGTGCGTTCGCCGACGAGCACAACTTCGGTGAGGCACCTGTCAACGCCGTCATCTATCCCGACCCCCGCACCGTCTACGCGGAACTGCTCCTGGCGGAGGGACGGCACGCCGAAGCGGTCCGGCTGCTGTCCTCGGTCGGGCAATGGCTGGACGCTCGGGGCTGGCGCAACCCCTCCTGGTGCCCCTGGCAGCTGCTTCTGGCCTCCGCGCTCGTCCCCACGGCCCCCCAGGAGGCGATCGGTCACGCCCAGGACGCCGTGCGGCGCGCCCGGGAGTTCGGGGCCGCTTCCACCATCGGCCAGGCCCTGCACACCCTCGCCGAGGTGACCGGCGGGCCCGCGGCCGTCGATCTGTACGCGGAGGCCGTCGGCCACCTGGAACAGTCGCCCGCCGCCTACGAACTCGCCCGCGCCCAGGTCGGCCACGGTGCCGCGCTGTCCCGCAACGGGCGGCTCCAGGAGGCCGCCGACCGGCTGTACCAGGGGCTGGAAGGAGCCGTCCACTGCGGGGCCGAGGCGCTCGCCGCCCGGGCCAGGGGGGAGCTGTCGGCGGCCGGGATGCGCCCGCTGCCGTTGCGCTATGTGCAGGCGGACGCGCTGACCGCCCAGGAACTCCGGACCGCCGAACTGACCGTCAAGGGACACCCGGTGGCCGTGGTCGCCAAGGAGCTGCGCCTCACCGAGCAGGGCGTGCGGCAGCTGCTGTCCCGTGTCTACCGCAAGATCGGCACCGACGCCGCCGGCCTCGCCGGGTTCCTGGAGGACCGTCCGCGCCGGCTCCACTGAGGCCGTCGGCAGGGTGCTCACACCGGGCGGGTGCGGCCCTCCCAGTACGGGTCGCGCAGCCGCCGCTTGTACAGCTTGCCGTTGGGGTCGCGGGGCATCTCGGTGATGAAGTCGACGGTCCTGGGCCGCTTGTAGCCGGCGAGCTGTTCCGCACAGTGGGCGAGGAGGGCGGCGGCGAGGTCGGGGCCCGGTTCGTGTCCCGGCGCGGGCTCGACGACGGCCTTGACCTCCTCGCCCCAGTCGTCGTGCGGGATGCCGAAGGCGGCGGCGTCGGCGACGGCGGGATGGGAGAGGAGCGCGGACTCGATCTCGGCGGGGTAGATGTTGACCCCGCCCGAGATGATCATGTCGATCTTGCGGTCGCGGAGGAAGAGATAGCCGTCCTCGTCGAGGTAGCCGAGGTCGCCGACGGTGAAGAAGTCGCCGATGCGGTTCTTCTCCGTCTTGGCCTCGTCCTTGTGGTAGGAGAAGCCGCCGGTGTTCATCTTCATGTAGACGGTGCCGAGTTCACCGGGCGGCAGCCGGTTGCCGTCGTCGTCGAAGACCGCGAGTTCGCTGATCGGCCAGGCCTTGCCGACCGTACCGGGCTTCTTCAGCCAGTCCTCGGCGGTCGCGAAGGCGCCGCCGCCTTCGCTCGCCGCGTAGTACTCCTCGACGCTGGGCCCCCACCAGTCGAGCATCGCCCGCTTGACGTGGTCCGGGCAGGGGGCGGCGCCGTGGATGGCGTGCCGCATGGAGCTGACGTCGTAGCGTGCGCGCACCTGCTCGGGGAGGGCGAGCAGGCGGTGGAACTGGGTGGGGACCATATGGGTGTGGCTGCAGTGGTGTGCGTCGATCAGGCGGAGCATCTCCTCGGGGCTCCACTTGTCCATCAGGACCAGGCGGTGGCCTATGTGGAGTGACGCGCCCGCGAACTGCAGTACGGCCGTGTGGTAGAGCGGCGAGCAGACCAGGTGGACGTTGTCGCCGAAGGGCTGGATGCCGAAGATGCCGAGGAAGCCGCCGAGGTAGGCCGCCTCGGGGAGCCTGCCGGGCAGCGGGCGGCGGATGCCGCGGGGGCGGCCGGTGGTGCCCGAGGTGTAGTTCATGACCCAGCCGAGCTCACGGTCCGCGGGCGCCGACTCGGGCTGTCCGTCGAGGAGTTCGGCGTACGGCCGGAAGCCCTCGACCTCGCCGACGGCGTACCGGTGGGTGGCCGGGAGGCCGGACTCGTCGGCGGCGTGGCGGGCGGGGCCGGCGAAGCGTTCGTGGGCGAGCAGCACCTTGGCACCGGAGTCGGAGACGATCCAGGCGATCTCGGGGCCCACGAAGTGATGGTTGACGGGGACGAGGTAGAGGCCGGCCTGGGTGGCGGCCAGGTACGCGGTGAAGAACTCGGGTCCGTTGGGCAGCACGACCGCGAAGGCGTCGCCGCGCTCCAGACCCGCGGCGCGCAGTCCGTGGACGAGTCTGTTGGCGGCGGCGTGCAGGCGGCCGGCGGTCCATTCCTCGCCGTCGGGTGCGACGAGCACCGTGCGGTCGGGTTCGCTGGTGGCCTGGGCCCAGAAACCGGCGGGGGGCGTGCTGGTCACTTGGCGCTCCTTCCGGCGATGCGGTTGATGCGGTCGACGGCCTGCTCGAAGCCGCGGGTGAGGTCGTCGAAGATGGCCTGGACGCTGCGTTCGCTGGTCATGCGGCCGACGATCTGGCCGACGGGGGTGCCGAGCAGGGGCTCGACCTCGTATTTCTGGATGCGGGAGACGGCCTCGGCGACCAGCAGGCCCTGGAGCGGCATGGGGAGGGTGCCGGGGCCGTGCGGGTCGTCCCAGGCGTCGGTCCACTCGGTGCGCAGCTGACGTGCCGGTTTCCCGGTCAGGGCGCGGGAGCGGACGGTGTCGCCGGAGCCGGCCGCGAGCAGCTTGCGCGTCACGGCGGGCGAGGAGAGGTCGGCCTCTGTGGCGGTCAGCCATATGGAGCCCAGCCACACACCCTGGGCGCCGAGACTGAGTGCAGCCGCCACCTGCCGGCCGCTGCCGATGCCGCCCGCGGCCAGCACGGGCAGTGGGGCGACAGCGTCGACGACCTCCGGGGTGAGCACCATGGTGGCGATGTCGCCGGTGTGGCCGCCGGCCTCGTAGCCCTGCGCCACGACGACGTCGATGCCCGCCTCCCGGTGCTTGACGGCATGCCGGGCGCTGCCCGCGAGCGCGGCGACCAGGACGTCCTGGTCGTGGGCGCGGTCGATGACGTCGGCGGGCGGGGAGCCGAGGGCGTTGGCGAGCAGCCGGATCGGGTAGTCGAAGGCGACGTCGAGCTGGTTGCGGGCGACCTGCTCCATCCAGCCGGTGATCCGCCACCCGGACGCCTCGCCCTCGGCCAGCTCGGGCACCCCGTACTTGGCGAGGGTGTCCCGCACGAACTGCCGGTGGCCGTCCGGGATCATCGCCTCGACGTCGGCCTCATTGACGCCCTCCACCTTCTTGGCGGGCATCACGACGTCGAGCCCGTACGGCTTCCCGTCGACATGCTCCTCGATCCAGTCGAGGTCGCGTTTGAGGTCGTCGGGGGCGGTGTAGCGGACCGCGCCGAGCACCCCGAACCCACCGGCCCGGCTGATGGCCGCGGCGACGGCGGGGAACGGCGTGAAGCCGAAGACGGCGTGCTCGACTCCCAGGGTCTTGCTCAGCTCCGTCTGCATGGGCGCAGGATGCCGCAGTCGACCTGCCGACGGAAGAGGTTTTCTGATGCTCCGTCAGATTCCCGCGCTGTCGGATTCCTGCTTCGTCAGATGTTCCGGCGGTCTCCGGACCGGGGCGAGGTGCCCGTCACTCCTCCTCCAGCACCGCCATCGCCGCGTTGTGCCCGGGTACCCCGCTCACCCCTCCCCCGCGCACCGCGCCCGCCCCGCACAGCAGGACGTTGGCGTGCCGGGTCTCGACGCCCCAGCGGCCGGTGCCGTCCTGGGCGTAGGGCCAGGACAGGTCGCGGTGGAAGATGTTGCCGCCGGGCAGGCGCAGGTCGCGTTCGAGGTCCAGGGGGGTCTTCGCCTCGATGCAGGGGCGGCCGTCCGCGTCGAGGGCGAGACAGTCGACGAGGGACTCGGCGAGATGGGCGTCGAGCTGGGCGACGGTGGACTTGAGGAGTTCGGCCCGGACGGCGTCGTTGTCGGCGGCGAAGAGCCGGGCGGGGGTGTGCAGGCCGAAGAGGGTGAGCGTCTGGTAGCCGCGTTCGACCAGGTCACGGCCGAGGATCGTGGAGTCGGTCAGGGAGTGGCAGTAGATCTCCGAGGGCGGGGCGGCGGGGAGCCGGCCGGCCGCCGCCTGGGCGTGGGCGGTGGCCAGCTGTTCGTAGCCCTCGGCGATGTGGAAGGTGCCGGAGAACGCCTCGCGCGGGTCGACGGCGGTGTCCCGCAGCCGGGGCAGCCGCTTCAGCAGCATGTTCACCTTGAGCTGGGCGCCTTCGGCAGGCTCCGGGGCCGGGTCGCCGGTGAGGGCGGCGAGTTCCTGCGGGGCGGCGTTGACCAGGACGTGCCGGGCGGCGACGACGCCCTCGCCGTCGGCGGTGCGATAGGCGACCTCGGCGGTCCGGCCGTCCGTCTCGATCCGTACCGCCTCGTGTCCGGTGGCGAGCACCGCGCCCGCCGAGCGTGCGGCGGCGGCCAGTGCGTCGGTGAGGGCGCCCATGCCGCCGACCGGTACGTCCCAGGCGCCCGTGCCGCCGCCGATGACGTGGTACAGGAAGCAGCGGTTCTGCCGCAGCGAGGGGTCGTGGGCGTCGGCGAACGTGCCGATCAGGGCGTCCGTGAGGACGACCCCGCGCACCAGGTCGTCCGTGAAGTTCTCCTCGATGGCGACCCCGATGGGCTCCTCGAACAGGGTCCGCCAGGCCTCCTCGTCGTCGATCCGGCTGCGCAGCTCCTCGCGCGAGGGCAGCGGCCCGGTGAGCGTCGGGAAGACGCGCTCGGCGACCCGGCCGGTCATGGCGTAGAACCGCTGCCAGGCCTGGTACTCCTCCTTGCCTCCGGTCAGCCGTTCGAAGGCCTCGCGGATGCGCCGTTCGCCGCCGCCGACCAGCAGTCCGGTGGGCCGGCCGGCGCGCTCCACGGGCGTGTACGACGAGATGGTGCGGCCGCGGACGCGGAAGTTCAGGCCCAGGTCGCGGACGATCTTCCTGGGCAGCAGGCTGACCAGGTAGGAGTAGCGCGACAGCCGCGCGTCGACGCCGGTGAAGGGGCGGGTCGAGACGGCGGCGCCACCGGTGCGGCCCAGCCGTTCCAGCACCAGTACGGTGCGCCCGGCCCGGGCCAGATAGGCCGCCGCGACCAGGCCGTTGTGGCCGCCGCCGACGATGATGGCGTCGTAGGTCCTGGATGGTTCGGTGGCAGGGGGCATGGTTCTTCGTAACACACGATGATCTAGGTGGGTAAGAGGCGTGCCGGTTCGCACCGCGGGGAGGGCCGTTCGGACAGTGCCGGTTGTGGGTGGCTGGTCCCGCCCACGCGGCCGAGCCGCATGGTGTCATTGGCCCCGCGCCCCTGACGGGGTGCTCGTTCTACAGGCGTCCACCCGACGCCTGCTGTTGGCGTAGTACCGCCACCCGTCGGTACAGCTCCACCGCCTCGGCCCCTCGGCCCAATTGCTCCAGACAGTGCGCCTCGTCGTTCCTGCTGGCCAGCGTGTCCGGATGGTCCGGGCCAAGGACCCGCTCCCGTGCACCGGCGACGCGCCGGTACTCCGTCAGCGCGTCCGCCCAGCGGCCCAGCCAGCCCAGGCTGACCGCGACCTCGCGACGGCTGACCAGGGTGTCGGGGTGGTCGGGGCCGAGGACCCGTTCGCGGATGGCGCATACGTCCCGTGATTCCGCGAGGGACTCCTCCCAGCGCGCGAGGCGGCCGAGGTTGACGCCGAGGCCGTGGCGGGCGCGCAGGGTCTCGGGGTGGGCGGGGCCCTGGACGCGCGCACGGTCGTCGATCAGGGCGCGGTAGAGGGTGAGCGCGTCGGCGCTGCGGCCGAGACGGCCGAGACTGATGCCTTCTTCGTAGCGGGCGGCGAGGGTGTCGGGGTGGTCGGGGCCGAGGGCGCGGGAGCGTGCCTCGGCGACCTCGCGGTAGGTCGCCAGGGCCTCTTCCCAGCGCCCCAACTGGCCCAGCGCGTAGGCGACTTCGTAGCGGGTGACCAGGGTGTCCGGGTGCTGCGGGCCGAGGACGCGGGTGCGGGCGACGGCCACGTCCTGGGCCATGCGGTACGAGTCCTCCAGGCGGCCCAGCCTGCTGAGGTTGAAGGCGAGGTTGTGGCGGCAGCGCAGGGTGTCGGGATGGTCCAGGCCCATCAGCCGCTGCCGGGCGGCGAGTACGGCCGTGTACGCCTGGTGGGCTTCGAAGTGGCGGCCCAACTGGCCCAGCACGTAGCCCGTTTCCTGACGGACGGCGAGCGTGTCGGGGTGGTCGGCGCCCAGCAGACGCTCTCGGTCACGGGCGAGGTCGGCGTACTCGCGCAGGGCGTCGGCGGCGCGGCCGGTGCGGCTCAGGGCGAAGGCGATCTCGTAGCGGCTGGCGAGGGTGTCCGGGTGGTCGGGGCCGAGGAGGCGGGCGCGCTCGGCGGCGACCGCGCGGTGCACCTCGCCGGCCTCGGTCCAGCGCCCGAGCCGCCCGAGGCTGAGCCCGGCGTTGTGCCGGCCGGCGAGCGCGGCGACGGGGGCGGGGGCCGCGGGAAGGGGCTCGGGGGTGCCGGCGGCGGGGCGGGCGATCCACTCCCCGGTGAGCCCGGCCGCGGGGTCGGGCGGGGTGGTGCGCAAGCCGGCGCCGATCGCCTTGTGGCCGGTGGTCATGGAGCGGGTCCAGGACGGCAGCCGGGGCTCGCGGAACGCCGTCTCCGGGGGCCGGAGTGGGGGCTGCGCGGTGATGACGGTGGGGACGTACGTGGGCGTCGTACGCCCGGAGGTGATCCGGCGGCCCAACTCCATGGCATCGTAGGGCCGTTGCTCGGGCCGTTTGGCCAGCAGGTCCAGGACGACCTTCTCGAACCAGCCCGGGAGTTCGGCGCGGTGGTCGCGGGGCGGAGCGGGTGGGGTGTCGCGGTGGCCGATGAGGATCGCCCAGGCGTCGGCGAGATCGAACGGCGGTGCCCCGGTGGCGATCTCGTAGAGCACGCAGCCCAGCGAGTACAGGTCGCTGCGCTGGTCGACCTCCGTGCCGCCGATCTGCTCCGGTGACATGTAGTGCGGGGTGCCCATGGCGATGCCGGTGCCGGTCAGCCGGGAGGTGAGGCCGATGTCGTGGCCGAGGCGGGCGATGCCGAAGTCGCAGAGCTTCACCGTGCCGTCGGTGAGCCGCATGATGTTGGCGGGTTTCAGGTCCCGGTGCACGATGCCCTGCCGGTGGGTGTAGGCGAGGGCGGCGGCGACCTGCTCGGCGACGTCGACGACGTCGACGACGGGCAGCGGATGGTGCTTGTTGTCCTCCATGAGCTGGCTGAGGTTGCGGCCGTCCAGCAGCTCCATCACGAGGTAGAGGACGCCGTCGTGCTCGCCGAAGTCGTGGACGACGGTCACCCCGCGGTGGGAGAGGGCGGCGGCCACTCTCGCCTCACGGCGGAACCGTTCGCGCAGGACGCGGGTGAACGCCTGGTCGTGGTGCGGGCCCAGCGGTTTGAGGCACTTGACGGCGACCTGGCGGCCGAGGGACTCGTCGCGGGCCCGCCACACCTCGCCCATCCCGCCCCGTCCGATCAGGTCGAGCAGCCGGTACCGCCCCTGGACCAGCCTGGTGTCAGCCATCGCGCGCCGTCGCCCCCCGTCGCTACAGCCCCGCCCTCCCCAGGGGGTCGCGGTCAAGGTGCGGCCGCGCCGAACCGGCCCGTTCCATGACACACCCCCCTGTCGCCCAGTATGGCGGTCTAATGCCCGACTTTGTACGGTGCCGGGCGCGCGTCGGGGCCGAGCCTCGCCATGGCGCGCAGGATGTGTTTGGGCGGGAGTTGCCAGCGCAGACGTGCGGGAACACTGCGCAGCAGGGTGCCGGTGGCGCGCAGTCGCCGGGTCACGACGGCGGGTTCGGGGGCCGGTCTGCCGTACAGCTCGTGGGCGTACGGCGGCAGAGAGGCGTACGCCAGGTGGGCCACGCGCCGCCACAGCACCTCGCGCGCCGGCATCAGGAGCGGGTGCGTCGGAGGGCGGAGCAGGAAGTCGTCCACCGCGCGTGCGTCGGCCCCGGCGGCGAGCAGGGGCCGTACCTTGCGGAAGTAGGCGGCCATGTCCGCCCGGTCGGCCGGTACGGCTGCGGGGTCGAGGCCCACCAGGCGGGCGCTGACCCGGTGCTCGGCGAGGTAGCGGTCGGCCTGGGCGTCGGTGAGGGGGAAGCCGGAGCGGCGCAGGACGTGCAGATACGAGTCGATCTCGGCGCAGTGCACCCACAGCAGCAGCTCGGGGTCGTCCACGCCGTACCGCTCGCCGGTGTCCGGGTCGGTCGCGGCCAGCATGCCGTGGATCTTCCGTACCCGGGCCCCGGCCCGTTCGGCGGCCTCCGTCGTGCCGTAGGTCGTCGTGCCGACGAAGTCCGCGGTCCGCATCAGCCGGCCCCAGGCGTCCCGGCGGAAGTCGGAGTTCGCCATCACGCCACGCACCGCGCGGGGGAGCAGGGCCTGGAGGTAGAGCGCGCGGATGCCGGCGACCCACATCATCGGGTCGCCGTGCACCTGCCAGGTCACGGAGGCCGGGGTGAACAGCCCGGGGTCGCCGCCCATGACCGCAGACTAACGCCGGACACGCGGCATCCCCAGTCCGATCCACGAGATGATCTCCCGCTGGATCTCGTTGTTGCCGCCGCCGAAGGTGAAGATGACCGCCGAGCGGTAGCCGCGTTCCAGGTCGCCGTGGAGGACCGCGCCGGCCGAGCCCTCCTTCAGCGGTCCCGCCGCACCGGCGATCTCCATCAGCCAGGCGTAGGCGTCGCGGCGGGCCTCGGAGCCGTAGACCTTGACGGCGGAGGCGTCCTGCGGGGTGAGGGTGCCCTCCTGGACGGCGGTCACCATCTGCCAGTTCAGCAGCTTCATGGCGTCGAGGCGGGTGTGGGTGCGGGCGAGGTTGCGGCGCACCCAGGGCAGGTCGACGACGCGGCGGCCGTCGGCGAGCTTGGTCTCCATGGCCCAGCGCTGGACGTCGTGCAGGGCGCGGATCGCCATGGTGCCGTGGGCGGCGAGGGTGACCCGCTCGTGGTTGAGCTGGTTGGTGATCAGCCGCCAGCCCTGGTTCTCCTCGCCGACCCGGCGGGAGACGGGGACCCGGATGTTCTCGTAGTAGCTGGCGGTGGTGTCGTGCGAGGCGAGGGTGTTGATCACGGTGCAGGAGTAGCCGGGGTCGGAGGTCGGCACCAGGAGCATGGTGATGCCCTTGTGCGGCGGGGCCTCGGGGTCGGTGCGGGTGGCCAGCCAGACCCAGTCGGCGGTGTCGCCGTTGGTGGTCCAGATCTTCTGGCCGTTGACCACGTACTCTCCCCCGCTCTCGGCTTCGCTCGAGCGCGAGGTGCCCGCGTCGTCCCGTACGGCCCGGGTCTTCAGGGCGGCCAGGTCGGTGCCGGCGTCGGGCTCGCTGTAGCCGATGGCGAAGTCGATCTCGCCGGAGAGGATGCGGGGCAGGAAGTACGACTTCTGCTCGTCCGTGCCGTACCGCATGATCGTCGGGCCGACCGTGTTCAGCGCCATCAGCGGGAGCGGTACGCCCGCCTGGGCGGCCTCGTCGAAGAAGATGAACTGTTCCATCGCGGTCAGGCCACGGCCGCCGTACTCCTTCGGCCAGCCGACGCCGAGCCAGCCGTCCGTGCCCAGCCGGCGGATCGTCTCCCGGTAGAAGCGTTTCTGCGCGGCCGGGTCGGCGTAGCGTGCGTAGGCGTTGTCCGGCACCAGGCCGGCGAAGTAGGCGCGCAGTTCGGTGCGCAGCCGCTGCTGCTCGGGCGTGTGGTCGAGGTGCACGGCGCCTCCAGGCTCCCCACGGGCGGTCCTGACGGCGCACACCGTAGAACGTGTTACAGAAATTGGGAATGGCGACGCGGGTGCGTGACCCGGTCCGTTCCGGTCAGCCGTGGCCCCCGGCCCACCCCAGGTCCGTGCGGACCTCCTTCGGCGCCAGGGCGAGGACCGACACCGAGACGGCCAGGAACACCGCGGCGAACTGGGCCGGGCGGATGCCGATGGTGGCCGCGAGCGGGCCCGCGAGCAGCGCCCCGAAGGGCGTCGCGACCACCGAGCCGAGCATGTCGTACGAGCCGACCCGGGCGAGCCGGTCCGCGGGGATGGTCCGGGCCATGACCACGTTCCACTGGACCATCATCAGTTCCACCAGCACTCCCGTCGTGAACGAGAACGCGCAGATCAGCCAGAGCGGCAGCAGCAGCGCCATGGCGAGCGTGGGGGCGGCGACCGCGGCGCCGCAGAGCGCGACGAACCGCATGGGCCGCCTGGGCGTGAAGCGGGTCGCGGCGCAGCCCCCGGCGACCAGTCCGAGCGACTCGGCGACCAGGATCTCGCCCCAGGCCGCCGGACCGCCCAGGCTCGTCCTGGCGACCACCGGGCCGAGCACGCTGTACCCCCATGAGCAGGCCATGAAGACGAGCGAGTACTGCAGGACGATGACCCACAGCCAGGTGTGGGAACGGAACTCCCGCCAGCCCTCCCGGAGTTCGCGCAGTGGTTCCGGTGACCGGGCGGGCACCGCACTGGCGGTGCGGATCAGCAGGTTGGGCACGACCGCGGCGAGCATCCCGGCCGCGTCCGCCGCCAGCGCCCAGCCGGGGCCGAAGGCCGCCACGGCCACGCCGGCGAACGCCCCGCCGCCCACCGTCGCCGCGTTCATCACCAGTCGGCTGAGCGCGTTGGCCCGCTGAAGTTCCGCGTCCGGCACCAGACGGGGAAGCAGTGCCGTCGAGGCCGGGAGGAACAGGGCCAGGGCGGTGCCGGTGCCGGCCTCCAGCAGCATGATGAGCCACACCTGGGCCTGCCCGGTCAGCAGCAGGAGGGCCAGGGAGCCTTCGCAGCACGCGGTGAGCAGACAGGACGCGGCGATGACGTACTGGGCGCCGAACCGGTCCGCGACCACTCCGCTGACCGGCATGAAGACCAGCGCCGGGGCGATCTGGGCCGCCAGCACGTGCGACAGGTCCGTGACGGAGCCGGTGAGATCGAGGACGGCGAAGGAGACGGCGACCATCGAGACGGCCGTCGCGGCGGGGGCGAGGAGCCGGTCGAGGAGCAGCATACGGAAGCCGTGCAGGTGTAACAGGCGCTGCGGTGCGACCGGTTGGAGGGACATGGCGGTGTGGATTCCTCAGGTGTCGGTCCGCGGGAACGCGACGGCCCGCACCGGGGCTCCGGTGCCGCCGTGCGGCGGGACGGGGAAGCCCGTGAACCTGGGAACGTCACGGGCCCTGGGGTGACGACGGTCGTCACCGTACGGCCGTACCACGGGGACACGGACAGATCCCCGAACGTGGACCTGTCGGGCGCGGAGCGCGCGCTCCTACGTTTCCGACGTCGATCGCACGTGCCGACCCGCCGAGTTGGAGCCCCGCCGGTCATGACACAGCAACCCCACGAGATCATCCACGCGCACATCTACAGCGCCTACACCGCACGCTGCCTCCAGGCCGTCGCCGACCTGGGCATCGCCGACCACATCGACGACGACCCGGTACCCGTCGGTGAACTCGCGGCGGCGTGCGGCGCCGACCCCGACCCGCTGCACCGCGTACTGCGGCTGCTGGCCGCGCACGACGTGTTCGAGCAGCGGCACGGCGGATACGCGCACACCCCCGCCTCCCGTCTGCTGCGTGGCGATCATCCGATGAGCGCGCGTCCCCTCGCCCGTCTGATGGGACTGCCGCTCCACTGGCACGGCCTCGCCCAGCTTCCGCACACCGTCACCACCGGGGAACCTGGCATCGACGTGCTCGACCCCGCCGGACTGTGGGCCTATCTGCAGGGCCACCCCGAGGAAGCCGAGATCTTCAACCGGGCCATGACCTCGAAGGCCGCCGCCGACATCCCGGCGATCGTCGAGGCCTACGACTTCACGCCGTTCGCCACGATCGCCGACATCGGCGGCGGCCGGGGGCACCTGCTGCGCGCCGTCCTCGACAGCGTGCCCGCCGCCAAGGGCGTCCTGTTCGACCAGCCGAGTGTCATCGACCCGCTGTCCTTCCCCGACCAGCCACGGCTGACGCCGCGGGCCGGGGACTTCTTCAGCGCCGTGCCCGCAGCCGACGCCTACATCCTGATGCACGTCCTGCACAACTGGGACGACGAACGGGTGGCGCGCATCCTCGGTACGGTCCGGGACGCCGCCGCCACCGGTGCCACACTGCTCGTCATCGAGAACGTCCTGCCCGACGAGCGGCCGGACCCCACGGCGCTCTCGATGGACGTGATCATGCTCGCCCTCACCCGCGGCCGCGAACGCACGGTGGGCGAACTGTCCGTACTCCTCGAAGGCGCCGGTTTCCGCTTGACCGGTGTGACGGAGGCTTCGGGGTCCATGCGCATAGCCGAAGCGAAGGCGGTCTGACCGACCGGCCGGCGACGGCGCCCTGCCTCGGCGGCGGTCGAAGAGGGCACCCCGCTCCGGGCGGAGGTGCCGCAGATCGAGGCGGAGGCAGAGCGCGTCCTGGAGTGGCTCGTCAAACGGGGAAGGTGCGGGTCGGCCGCTCACCGACCGCCCTCGGTGAGCGGCCGGGCGGCCACCGAGGTGCCCGAACCGGCCGGCCGGTGCGCGGCGCCCAGCACGACGGGCAGTTCCACGACGTCGTTGCCCATGAAGGAGTGCTGGGGCTCCAGTTCGCCGGGGGCGATGGAGAGGGTGAGGCGAGGGAAGCGGTCGAACAGGGCCGGCAGGGCGACTTCGGCTTCGAGCCTGGCGAGCGGGGCGCCGAGGCAGTAGTGGATACCGTGGCCGAAGGCGAGGTGCTGCTTGTCGGCGCGGTCGATGTGGAAGGCGGCCGGGTCCTCGTGGACGCCCGGGTCGCGGCCGGGGGCGCCGAAGCCGATGAGGATGGCGTCTCCGGCCCGCACGGTGACGCCCTCGCCGAGGTCGATGTCCTCGGTGGCGAACCGCAACGGCAGGTGCATGATCGGCGGGTGCAGACGCAGCGTTTCGTCGATCACGTCGGTCCAGCGGGCCGGGTCGGCGAGGACGGCGGCGAGTTGGTCGGGGTGGGTGAGGAGTTCGCGTACAGCGGCGTCGATCAGGGCGACGGTGGTCTCGGCGCCACCGCCGATCACCGCGATGAGGGTGGAGATGAGCTCCGTCTCACTGAGCCGGTCGCCGTCTTCCTCGTGGGCGGTCAGAAGCAGGCTGGTCATGTCGTCGGCGGGCGTGCGGCGCTTGGCCTCGATGAGGGTGTGCATCACGCGGTAGAGGTCCTTGCCCACGGCCTCGGACTGCTCGGGCGTGACGTCGGTGGCGAACACGGCGCCGATGACGCGGAGCATCTCGGGCCGCTGGTCGGCGGGGACACCGAACAGGTCGCAGATGACTCGGCTGGGCACGCCGTGCGCGAACTCGGCGCGCAAGTCGACGCGTTCGTCGGCGTCACGGTCCTCCAGGGCGTCCAGGAGATCGGTGACGATGCCCTCCACCGCGGGCCGCATCGCTTCGATCCTGCGGGCCGTGAACGCCCTGCCGGTCAGCTGCCTCAGCCGGGTGTGGTCGTCGCCGTCGGACGTGAACATGCTGATCACGTCGACCCACGGATACAGCCACGGTATGGCGCCGGGCCGGTGTCCGGGCCACGACTTGCGCGCGTCCTTGGAGACGTGCGGGTGGACGAGGAGCTGCTTGGCGATGTCCCCGCGGGTGACCGACCACGCGACGACGTCCTCGGGCATGCGCACACGAACAGCGGGCCCGGCGGCACGGAGTTCGTCTGCCTGCTCGTACAGTCGTGCGCCGCCGTCGCCGTCGAGGGTCACGGCCTCGTTGTGGGTGCTGGTCACGCGGTACCTCCTGTGGGTGTGGCCGCTCTGTGGGCACGCGCCGCGGACTTGGGGCACGTGGGCGTGCGCGTCGTGCGGCCCGCTCCGGATGTCGCGTCGCCGCAGCACGGGGAACCGGTCGCCCCGGAGGAGTTCGGGCCCGCACAGGGTGACACCGGAGGGGGCTGGATGAGCGCGCCGTCGGCGCATCGAGTGCAACGACACCGTAGGCGGCGCCGCGAGGACGGGCACAGATCCCCGAACGGGGACCTGTCAGACCCGGGGCCGGGTTCCTACATTTCGTCCTACGCGAACCGCGGCCGTTCGCCGATCAGCCGACGAACCGGCGAGTGGCGCCGGTTCGGCTCTCCTTCGGCTCCGGGCGGCACCTGCGCGGAGACCCCATCCGGCCCGCACGCGCCTGAACACCTCACCTGTGATGCGGACGCGAGGACGCCCCTCGGCGCTGCTTCGCCTTGCCCGGCGAAGCGAGAACTCCGGAGAGGAAGAACACGCCCTGCGACGGAAACCATCGAAAGCGCACCTTCATGATCGCTGAGTGGCCCTGGGGCTGGGAGGGACGGACAAGCCCCTGGCACTCCCCCGTCGTTCACCGACACCCCGTACGCCCACCACTCGGTGGGGCGTCCGGCGCCGGAGTCGGCCGCCCCCTTCACCGAACGGGCCCCCACGTCCCTCGGCGTCCGCGGCTGAGGCGAAAGCCCGGCCGCGTGTTCCGCGACGGCTTGACCGCCACCCTCGCCAGGTCACTCGCGCTCCGCCGCACGGGGTGGTGTTCCCGAACCGGGGCGGTGGGTTCCGCCACCGGAGGAGAACCCGGGACGGCTCGTATCCGCAGTCGCCGCTGTGGCGGCCGACGAACCGCGGTGGTCCGGCGTCCCGGATCCGGATCCCGCGACGGCGTTGACCTCGCGCCGGGAGCGGACCTGGAGCTTGGTGAGGATGTGGGAGACATGGGTCTCCACGGTGCGGCGCGAGAGCAGCAGGCGGGCGGCGATGTCAGGGTTGGACAGGCCCTGGGCGACCAGGTCGGCGACGCGCCGTTCGGTCGCGGTCAGCGCCTCCCAGCCGGAGGACGGACGCAGGTGGGCTCCACGGCTGCCGGAGCGCAGGCCCAGGGGGCGCAGGCGGGCGGCGGCACGGCGTACGTCCCAGTCCGCACCCAGCTCGGCCCAGACCGCGAGGGCCTCGTCGAACGAGGCACGGGCCGCGTCGAGGTCTCCGGACGCGGCCTGGACCGCCGCGAGGTCCTCCAGGGCGTTGCCCAGATCCGGCGACCGGTCGGCGGTGCGGTGGTAGTCGATGGCGACGAGCAGCCGGGCCGGGTCCTGATCGAGCAGTCCGGAGCACCAGTCGGCGGCGGCCAGTGCCCGCGGCATCGGCCGGCGGTCTGCCTCCTGCCGGGCGGCGAGTGCCGCGGCGCTCGCCGTCTGCCGGTCGTCGGCGGCCAGCGCCAGCCGGACCAGGGCGGGCAGCCATTCCGGGTGGTTCCCGACATCGTGCGCGTAGGGGTCGGTCAGCAGCTCCGCGAGCACATCCACGGCCTCGGGGAGCCGGCTCGCGTGCTCGGCCACGAGACTGCGCGCCAACAGCAGGTAGGCGGCTGCCACGGGTCCCCCCGACGGAACCTTTCCGCCGCCCGGGGCGTCGAGGTGACCGGCTGCCTCCTGCCACTGACCGCGGCGGGCGCCGATCAGCGCCAGCAGGCCCTGGCGGGACAGCCGCCAGAGCGGCGGGAGGTCGGTGACCTCGTCCAGCACGGCCAGCGCGTCGTCCCAGCGACCGTGCTCGTAGTACCTCTCGGCGCTCTGGACGAGGGTCATCGACAGCCGCGTCGCTCCGACCCGTTCCGCGAGCGTACGAGCCTGGACCAGCGCCTCCTCCGCCTCCTGGAGGCGGTCGACACCGTCCAGTTCGATGACCCGGTGGCCCAGCAGGATGAGCCGCAGGTCGACGAGGACCGGATCGTTGCCGATCTCCGCCAGTGCCTGGCCGTTGACGGCCAGCGCGCCGGCCTGGTCACCGTACCGGCTGCGCATGACGGAAGCGGCGAGCAGGGCGTATCCGACGGCGGTCGGATCGCCCAGCTTCCTGCCCTCCTCCAGCGCCTCGGCCATCGCCATCCGGGCCCGGCCGGTCTGGCCCAGGAGATGCCGGGCCAGCGCCACCAGGGCCAGCAGCCGGGCGCGCCAGACGGGCCCGAGCCGCGGGTCGGCGGTGGCGGCGCGCCAGTTCTCGACCACGTCCCCGTAGCGGCCGGTCCGCATCCCGATGGTGCTGAGCAGCCATCTGACCCGGCCGATCAGCTCGTAGTCGGCCGCCTGCCGCAGCACGGTTCTGGCCAGCTCCTCCGCACGGTCCAGGGGACCCATCCGGAAGTAGAGCGCGGCCAGTTGCGCGGTGAGCAGGGGGAGCCTCGGGTCGTCCGCGCGCGCCTGCCGCAGGGCGTGTTCGAGCAGTTCCGCGGCGACGACGGGGGCCCGGACGACGAGTCGCTCGGCGTTGCCGGCGAGCCATTCCCACTCCCAGTCCTCGGCCGTGCCCAGCACCGGCAGGATCAGCTCGGCCACCCGCTCCACCGGCGCCCCGGAGGCCATCAGCTCCTGCGCCGCGCGCCGGAGGAACGCCGTACGCAACGGGGTCGGCATGGCTTCGTACAGCACCTCCTTCAGCAGGCCGTGCCGGAAGCGCAGCCGGGACCCCGCGGACTCCAGGACGCCGGCGCCGAGCGCCTCCTCCACCACCCTCAGGAGGGAGCCCGCCCCGCTGCCCACCGCCGCCGCCAGATCCGTCACCGAGAACTCCGGCCCGAGCAGCGACGCGGCGCGCAGTGCCTCCTGGGCGTCGGCCGAGAGCGAGGCCAGCCGGTCCGCGATCACGTCCGTCAGCGCGTTGAGCTCCCGCACGTCCCGGCCGGTCGCCGTCAGCTCCACGTGTCCGTCCGCCGAGTCCAGCGCGCCCACGCGCGCCAGGGCGTCCAGGAGTTCGCGTACGTAGAGCGGGTTGCCCGCCGCGGACCGCAGCCGTTCGGTGAGCATCGGTCCGGGAACCCCCCGCGCCAGCACTCCGGCGAGCTCCGCCACCTGGGCTTCGGGCAACTGGTCGAGCGAGACCGACTGCCCGCCACGGGACCGCAGATCGCGGCGCAGCGCCTCCAGCTCCGGCCGGCCCGGCGCCGGCCGGCAGGTGCCGACGACCAGCAGCGGCAGCTGGACCGAGGCCCGGCACAGCCGACGCCACATCAGCAGGCTGGCGTCGTCCGCCCACTGCAGGTCCTCCACGGCCAGCACCAGCGGGCCGGACGCACACAACCGGTCGACCAGTACGAGCAGTTGTTCCGTCGCGGCCACCACCGGGTCACCGGCGAGCAGGCGCATCGTCCAGCCCGGCGCCTCCTGCGGCTGCTCCAGGGCGAGCGCGGCCTCCGCGCGGCGGGGATCGGCCGAACCGGCCTCGACCTCCAGGAGCCGCGTCATGCTCGAGAGCGGTAACCGCCGGCCCAGCTCGTCGCACTGCCCGGTCAGCACCTCGCAGCCGGTGGCATCGGCTTTGGCCAGGGCGTGCGCAAGCAAGGTCGACTTGCCGATGCCCGGTTCCCCTTCGATGAGCAGGCTTCCGCCGCGCCCCGCGGCCACGTCGGTGACCAGCCGTTCCAGAAGGGCTCGTTCCGTGTCCCGCCCGATCACCGGATGCAGTTGTTGTCCGAGCATGTTCATGACTCTAGAACCTCTCCATGAGGTGACACTCCCTTTCGGGTTACGCGTGGGGAAACTGGGTTTTCGGCCAAGCGGCCACCCCGGCTCACTGAGACGGCGCTCTCCCGTGTCTCCGGGATCTCAGTGAGGCTCACGGATGTCTCCGTATCCCCACTGGCGCAGGCTCGTCCCATCGGTCGGCAAACGATGGGGCAGCTCATGACGACGGCACTCGCACCCGAGGCAGGCACGTGCGCACCGCAGTCCGCGGAGCAGAAGATGCGGATGATCTACGACGTCAACAAGAACTCCCTGATGCGCAGTCTGCTCGGCTGGACCCAGGGGGACCGGGCGGCGGCGGAGGACCTCGTCCAGGAGACCATGCTCCGGGCGTGGCGGAACCTGGACATCCTCCCCGACGATCCGCGGGCGGTACGTCCGTGGCTGCTGACGGTGTCGCGACGGCTGGCGATCGACATGCTGCGCGCCCGCTCGGCGCGTCCCACCGAGGTGGAGGACGACCCGCTGGAGTCGATACCGGTGGCGGCGGAGCCGCTGGAGCAGGTCCTCGACCGCCAGGTGCTGCGCACCGCGCTGGCCGGGCTCTCCGCGACCCATCTCGCGGTGCTGACCCAGGTCTACTTCCTGCACCGGCCGGTCCGGCACGCGGCCGAGGCGCTCAACGTCCCGGAGGGCACCGTGAAGTCGCGCACCCACAACGCCCTGCGGGCCCTGCGTGAGGCCCTCGGCGACCGCAACGGGGCGGCCCCGCGGGCGCGTACGGCGGTAGGCGGACACACCTCGTCGGCCCCGGTCCGGTGTCATCCGGGTCAGCGCCCGGCTCCGGCCCACGCCCGGTTCTGAGCGCCGACACGTCCAGCATCGCGCCGCGCCAGGTGTGACGCGGGTGGTCACCAGGCGCCGGAGGCGCGCTCACGCCTCCTCGCGCCGGACATGCAGGGCGACCTCGCGGCGGGAGCTGATCCGGAGCTTGGTGAGGATGTGGGAGACATGGGTCTCCACCGTCCGGCGGGACAGCAGCAGTCGCCCGGCGATCTCGGGGTTCGTCAGCCCCTGACCGACGAGTTCGGCGACCCGCCGCTCGGTGCCGGTCAGCGCCTGCCAGCCGTTCTTCGGCCGCTGCCGGGCGCCCCGTACTCCCGGGCGGACACCGTAGGGCCGCAGGCGGGCGGTGGCCCGGCGCGCGTCCCACTCCGCGCCCAGCGCCACGTACACGTCCAGCGCCTCGGCGAGCGTGGCACGGGCCGCCGTGAGATCACCTCCGGCCGCCTGTACGACGGCCGCGTCCTCCAGGGCGTTGCCCAGTGCCGCCCGCCGTCCGGAGGCACGGTAGTACGACGCGGCGGCCAGCACCGGCGCCGGTTCGCCCGCCAGCATGCCGGCGCACCAGCCCAGTTCCACCCGTTGCCCGCTCTTCGCCTCCGCCGCGCACACCCGGGCGACGGCCCGTAGCGAGGCCAGGTCGCCGCACTCCTGCGCGGCCCGGACCAGGACGGGCAGGAGAGCGTTCGCATCGATCACCCGTTCCCCGGCGTCCGGGATCAGGTACGGCATGAGCACCTCGACGACCCGCTCCGGGCGAGCGGCGTGCTCGGCCTCCAGGGCCCAGGCCCGAAGGATGCCCGCGGAGTCGACCGCCCGCTCGTCCAGGACCCGGCGGTCGCCGAGGGCCGCCAGGTGCCGGGAGGCCTCCCCCCAGTCGTCGCGCTGCCCGGCGATCAGGGCCCGCAACGCCTGCCCGGCGCCGGGCAGCCGTACCGGGTCCGGGACGTCCGGGACCGGTTGCAGTTCCGCGAGGGCGTCGTCCCACCGGCCCGTGGCGTAGCGCAGTTCGGCGATCCGGGTGCGCAGCGCGCCGACAGCGCGGGGCCTCGCCGTCCGCTCGGCCGACGTGAGGGCCTCGCGCGCCGTCGCCTCGGCCTCGGTGAAGCGATCGAGCGCCATGAGTACGGCCGAACGGTCGCCCAGCACCGCGAGCCGCAGGTCGACGAGTGCCTCGTTCCCGTCGGCGAGGGCGAGGATCTCGTCCGTGGTGGCGAGGGCACCTTCGAAGTCGTGGGTGAGGGTACGCAGTACCGAGCGCGTGTACAGGGCCTGGGCCGTGCTGAGGGGGTCGGCGAGCCGCTGCCCCTCCGTGCGGGCCCGCTCGGCGGCCTGCCGCGCCTCGTCGCTGCCGGCTCGACGGACCAGGGCCGTCGATCGCAGCGCCGCGTCGCGGGCCCGCCACAGCGGTACGGCGTACTCGGCGGCGTCGGCCAGGACCGTGACGGCCTCCTCGCGCCGACCGGCGCGTAACAGGGTCGAGCCGAGGAACCACGCGGCCCGCCCGGCCCGTTCGCCACCGCTGACGACGATGTCACGGGCCATCCGCTCCGCCTGCTCGTCCAGGCCCAGACGGAAGGCCACGGCAAGGAGCCGGTCCTCGACGTCGGCGCGGCGTGGATCGGCTCCGTCGAGCCGGGCCAGGGCGTGCTCCAGCAGCCCTGCCGCGCTCTCGGGGGCACGCGCCGCCAGGGCGGCCGCGTTCTCGGCGATCCAGCCCGCCTCCCAGCCCTCGGCCTCCGCCAGTACCGGCACCACCAGGGCGGCGACGCGCTCCACCGGAGCCCCGGCGGCGATCAGCGTCTGCGCGGCGTGCTGGTGCAGGGCGGCTCGTAGGGCGGTGGGCATCGTCTCGTAGAGGGACCGCCGTATCAGCCCGTGCCGGAAGCGCAGTCCTGCGCCGTCTGCTTCCACCACGCCTGCGGCCAGGGCCTCGTCGACCGCGCCGGCCAGGGCGGCAGGCGATTCCCCCGCCACCGTCGCGAGCTCGGCCACCGAGAAGTCCGGGCCGAGGACGGCCGCCGTGCGCAGCGTGTCGCGGGTGGGTGCCGAGAGGAAGTCCAGCCGGTCCGCGATCACCCGGGCGGGCCACCCCACGGTCTCCTGTGGGGCGTCGGTGACCCGTTCCGCCCTGTCTGTCTGCGACCGGAGCACCTCCCCTATGTACAAGGGGTTGCCGGCCGTCGACGCCAGCAGCCGGGAGAGTCGCGGCCCCGGAGCGCTGCCCAGCCGCTCGGTCGCCAGCTTCACCACCTCGGGCTCCGCGATGCCGTCGAGTGCGACGACGATCCCGCCGGAGTCGATCAGTTCGTGGCGCAGCCGGTCCAGTTCGGGCCGGATCGGTACCGGGCGGCGGGTCGCCACCAGCAGCAGGGGCAAGCGGGTTGTGGCCCGGCTCAGACGCTCCCACAGCAGCAGGCTCGCCTCGTCCGCCCAGTGCAGGTCCTCGACCGCCAGTGCCAACGGGCCGGAGGCGCACAACCGGTCGACCAGACCGGCGAGTTGCCCGATCGCCGTCGTCAGCGGGTCTTCGGCGGACGGCCGCTGGTGCCAGGCGGCCAGCCCGTCCACTCCAAGCGCCTGCGCGGGCGCCCGGAGCGGGAACCGCTGTGTCACTTCCTCGCACTGCCCGCGCAGCACCCGCAAGCCGTGCGGCTCGGCGGCGGCGAGGCCGGCCGACAGGAGCGCGGACTTGCCGATCCCGGGCTCGCCCTCGATCAGCAGAGCCCGCCCGCGCCCCGCGCCGGCGTCGGCCGACAACGCGACCATGAGGGCGAGTTCGGCGTCCCTTCCGACGAAGGACGCCGTCGATTGCACCGCCATGGGGGCAGCGTAGCGATCACCGACGAGACGGAGGTTCCGCGCACGTGAACGTTTACCGTTCCGCTTCCGTCGCACGGACCCCGTCCCGCCGGTCTCCTCACGCCTCCAGGGCCACCTGGATCAGGGTCGGCGGACCCTGACGGCCGATCAGGACGCCACGCCCGGGCGGGCGTTGGGCGGCGCGCTCGCTGCCGAGCACCACACCCTCGCGCGGATCCCCGGACAGCACCAGACCGGCGGTACCCAACTCCTTCACTCTCGTGAGCAGTTGCTCGGACATCGCACCACGGGCGCTGCCGGCGACCCGGCGGGCAACCACCAGGTGCAGGCCGATCTCCCGCGCCTGCGGCAGGAAGTCCATGAGCGGATTGAGCGGCGACGTACGGCCGTTGGAGACCAGGTCGTAGTCGTCGACCACCACGTAGAACTCCGGGCCGGTCCACCAGTCACGCCGTCGCAGCCGCTCCATCGTCACGTCCCGCGGGGGCAGCCGCTCGGTGAGCTTGGCGACGACCTGCTCGACGTAGACCTGAGCCGCGTTGGCATCACCGATGTAGGCCCCGACGTACTCCTCGTCCACCGCCCCCATCAGGGCGCGCCGGTAGTCGACGACGATGAACCGGGTCTCGAACGCCGTGCGGCGCCCGGCGAGCCCCTTCATCCAGCCGCGCAGGAAGCTGGACTTGCCGGAGCCGGCGTCACCGAAGACGAGGAAGTGCGGGTCGGCGTCGGTGAGGTCGAGGTGTACCGGGGCGAGGTCGCTCTCGGCGATGCCGATCGGCACGCCCGTGGCCGTGTTCTCCTGCGGGATCCGCCTCGCCAGCTCGGCGGCGGTGAGCCGTTCGGGCAGCATCCGGATCGGCGGTGCCACGGCTCCCGACCAGGAGGCCGCGAGCTTGCCGATCGCCTCCTCCTGCGCCTCGGCGAGGCCGTCGGCGGTCTCCTTGCCGTCGAGCCGGGGCAGGGCGACCTGGAACTGTACGCCGGGGGGCGCCATGCCGCGGCCGGGGGCGGAGAGCCCGAAGGCCCGGGCCGCGCGGCGGTTGATCTCCGAGTCGCCCGGGTCGTTCAGGCGCAGTTCGAGGCGTGCCGAGATGGCGTCGCGCAGCGCCGTCCGGATGTCGGCCCAGCGGCCCGCGGTCAACACCAGATGGACGGCGACGCCGAGGCCGCGGCCCGCGATGTCCAGGACGGCCGCGTCGACGCCCTCCATCTCGCCGCGTAGCGCACCCCAGTTGTCGATCACCAGGAAGACGTCGGCGGAGCGCATGCCCTTGGGCAGCCGGTCGGTGTTGCGCAGCCGTCGGAACTCGTCGGCGGAGTCGATGCCGAGGTGGCGGAAGAGCCGCTCCCGTTCGGCGATCAGCTGGTGCACCTCGGCCAGCGCGCGCCGGGCACGGGCCGGGTCGTGCCGGCCGGCCACCCCGCTGACGTGCGGCGCCCGTTCGAAGGGCTGGAGCGAGCCGCCGCCGAAGTCCAGGCAGAGGAACTGCGCCTCGGCGGGCGTGTGGGTGAGCATCGTGGAGAGCATCAGGGTGCGCAGGAAGGTGCTCTTGCCGGTCTGCGGGGCACCGACCACCGCGAGGTGACCGGCCTTGGCGAAGTCCGGTACGAGCGGCTGCTGGAGCTGCTGGAGCGGTACGTCCAGGACGCCGACCGGGGTGCGCAGCGCACCCTTGTGCTGCCACCAGTCGGCGGACATGCCGCGCTCCGGACGGACCACGACCGGTCCGGTGAGGTCGTCCAGGGCCAGCGCGGCGGGCAGCGGGGGCAGCCACACCTGGTGGGCCAACTGGCCTGCCGTACCGAGCCGTTCGACGATCACCTGCATCTCGCTCGGCCCCTCCAGCATGGGGCGCGCCCGCTCGCGCTCCTCCTCCGGCTCCGCGTCGGGGTCAGGCGGCAGCCGCAGCGCGAAGTGCACGGGGTCGGTCGGCGGCGGTCCGGCGGCGAGGGCGCGCTGTTCTTCCGACAGGTGGACTCCGGAGACATGTGCGACCCGGAAGCGCTCCAGGACCGTCTCGGCGACCTTGAGGTAGGCGGAACCGGGGATCGGCGGCAGCCGGTAGGCGTCCGGGGTGCCGATGACGACCCGGGACTCCGCCGCCGAGAAGGTGCGCAGGCAGATCCGGTAGGAGAGGTTGGCCTCCAGTCCGCGCAGCCGCCCCTCCTCCAGGCGCTGGGTGGCCAGCAGCAGGTGGATGCCCAGGGAGCGGCCGACCCGGCCGATCTGGACGAAGAGGTCGATGAAGTCGGGCCGGGTGGCCAGCAGTTCACCGAACTCGTCGACGATGACCAGCAGATACGGCAGGGGCTCCAGCGGGCGGCCGTCCGGCCCGGTGGCTCCGGCGGCGCGGCGCAGCTGGTACTCGCGGACGTTGTCGATGTTGCCGGCGTCGCGGAGCATCTTCTGCCGCCGCTGCTGTTCGCCGACGAGGGCGTCCTTGACCCGGTCGACCAGGGCGACCTCGTCCACCAGGTTGGTGATCAGGCCCGCCACATGCGGCAGGTCGGTGACACCGGCGAAGGTCGCGCCGCCCTTGAAGTCGACCAGGACCAGGCTGAGGAGTTCCGGTGAGTGGGTCATGGTCAGACCGGTGACCAGGGTGCGCAGCAGCTCGCTCTTGCCGGAGCCGGTGGCTCCCACGATCAGGCCGTGCGGGCCCATGCCGCCCTGCGCGGACTCCTTGAGGTCCAGGACGAGTTGCTGGCCGCCGCTGTCGAAACCGATCGGCATGCGCAGCACCTCCTCGTCCTCCGCTTCGACCCACAGCGACTCGGGGTTGAAGCTCTCCAGGTCGGCGATGCCGAGCATGCTGGGCAGCGACATGGTCTGGGCGAGGATCTCCTCGCCCTCCGCGGACAGCCGCAGCGGTGCCAGCGCCCGGGCGACGGCCTCGCACAGCGGCAGCTCGGCGCGGGCCGCGACGGCCGTGTCGACCTGTGAGCGGGTGTCGGCGCGGCGGCCCTCCACAGTGACGATGCCCTGTGCGTCGAGGCGCACCCGGATGTCGGCGCGGGTCGGCTCGTCGCTCTCCTGGTCCACCAGGCAGATGACGGTGAGGGCACTCTGCGGGCCGGCCGCGGCGAGGAGTTCGGCGGCGAGCGGCGAACGGGCCCAGGCCGCCCGGGGCAGATAGCGGTCGAGGACGACGATCAGGCGGCGCCGGGTGTCCGGGCCGTCCCGGTCGGTCAGGGACAGGCGGCGGGACGGCTGCTGGGCGGCCGCCTCCAGAGCCTGCTGGAGATGGTCGGCGATGCCCTCGAAGTCCTCGGCGACCAGGGGCACCACGCCGGCTTCCCCGCCGGTGTCCGGCTCATGGGTGTGCGGCAGCCACTTGGCCCAGTTCCAGTCCTCGCCGCCGGTCGCGATGGCGATGCCCACGTCGTCCGGCGCGTGAAGGACGGCGATCTGGCAGAGCAGGGCACGCACCGCCTCGCGGGCCACCTTGGGCGGCCCGAGCACGCTGACCACACCGGCCTTCGCGAGGTCCAGTACGGCCGGCTGGTCGCCGACCACGGACATCGAGTCGACCAGCCGGTCGGCCGCCGTCTTGGCGCGCGGGTCGTACTCCACTGTCGGGTCGTTGCGGGTGGACATCCGGATGGGCGTCGACAGCGGCGCGTTGCCCGCGCCTACGGACACCTTCAGGAAGTCGGGGTCGGTGACCCGGCGTTCCCACACGCGGCGGCGCTGGGACGCGATCGCCCACAGCCGGCGCGGCGAGGGGAACTGCCAGGCCGCGAGGGTGCGCTGGCTCTCCGCGACCTGGCGGGCGGCCCGCCGCACCTCGACGAGATGGTCCAGGTAGCGGTCGCGGGCCCGCAGCTTCTGTTTGCGGGCCTGCCCGCGCATCTGCATCCGTACGCCGACGGTGACGCCGATGGACAGCACGACGAACGCGATGCCGAGCAGGACCAGCATCCGCCGGCCGCCGGACATCAGATAGGCGGCCATGCTGATGCTGGACAGCAGCGGCATCAGCAGCATCAGCCAGCTGGCGTTGCTGTCCTTGCCGACCGGCTGCGGCGGTGCGGAGAGCACCACTGGGTCGGTGGGCAGCGTGGGCGGCACCACCCTGGCGGGCCGGTGGAAGATGATCCGGGACATCAGAGCTCCTCGACGCTCACGGTCTGCTGCACGGGCGCGGTCACCGCCGGGAACGGCGCTCGGGGAAGCGCGGTGCGACGGCGGGCCTCTTCTTGTCGTTCTGCTCGCCGTTCAGCCCGGCCAGGATGTCCTGCAGGCCGCCCGTGATGCCCGACATGACCTCGGTGCGCTGCTCGGTGACGGTGTCGTGGGCGCTGTCGATGGCCTCGACGAGGAGCCGGACCAGCCGCTCCGGGTTGTCGGGGTCGATCACCGACGGGTCGATCCGCAGGTCCACCACCCGGCTCTCGGCCGAGAGGGTCGCGGTGACCATGCCGTCCGCGCTGTGGCCCGTGGCCTCGACGTTCCGCAGGTCGAGCTGTGCGTCGGCCACCGTGCCCTGCATCCGCCGGGCGTGCTTCGCGAGCTCGGAGAAGTTGATCTGCTCATACTCGGGCATCCGGCCGTCTTCCTCTGAGGGTTCCGAATGAGTTCGTGCCGACCGCGGCGGCTGCGCCGAGCGGTGTCGTTCCGGCTGCTCGGGCTTTCGACCGCGGTTGTTCCAATGAGAGATACGGATGCGAGGCCCGAACGGGTCTCTCCCGTTTCGCCGGGCCCCGCATCTCCGTGTCACGTCTCCGTGTCACCTCTCCGTGTCACCGCGACGGGTCGACGGGCAGATGTCGAACGGCTGGTGCAGGGTGCCGATGGTGAGCATGGCGCGGCGGTTCAAGGTGTTGGCGACGACTCGGGCCAGCGCCATGCCCGCCAGGGAACTGGCGCCGTCCTGCATGGTCAGATGCAGATCGACATGACCGACCGCCAGTGCCTGCCGCGCCAGCTCCGCCCTGATGTGCTCGGTCAGCCTGGCCCCCAGTGCGGGCGCGGCCCGTTCACCCGTCGCCGTGTCACCTGCGGCGAGCGACTCGTGCAGATCCCGTAGCTCGGCCGCCGACACCGCGTCCTCCACCCTGAACACCCGCTTGTCGAGCACCGGCTCGATCGGCAGCCGGAGTGCGGGCCCGGCGGGGTGCGCGGGCGCATGCGTTACGTCCGATCCGTCGTCGTAGGGCCGGTAGTGCGGGTTGGGCAGCCACTCGCCGAGGGTGTTCTCCTCGTTGCCCGTGCCGGGGACGATCGTCCAGGCGCCCTTGAGGTAGCGGGACGCGATGCCACCCGCGAAGGCGGCCTCGGCCGCTCCGGCCGCCGGGTAGGAGATCCCGAACGCGCCGAGCGTTCCGGCGACGTCGATCCCGGCGGGTGCGTCGACCTCCCAGACATGACCCGCGCCCAGCCGCTGCGCCGCCGCCGCACGCGAGGCGCCGGCGACCACGAAGCCGTGGCCGGCGGTGTCCCGGTCCCCCATCTGGGCGTAGGCGACGAGGTCCAGGCCGGTGCCGGCGGGCACCAGGCCTTCGGCGAGGACCGCTTCGGGACGACCGTCGTCCGCGACGAAGAAGTGCCGTCCCGGGGAGAGCAGCGGCGGCGGAATGATGTCGGCCGCGTGCGCCGCCACAGCGGCATTCGGCATCGGCCCCTCGACGATGGCCACGGCCGGGACGTCCACCGACGCCCTGACACCGTCCACCGCGCCGGGGGCGGTGTGGATCAACGGCTCACCCGCCGGCCGGGGCTCTGCCGTGCCGCTCTCCTGCGACGGCGCGGCGGGCGCGTCCCGGGCCGGCTCCGGCGCCCGCCCCGCGTCCGTGGCCGAGTGCCCCGCGTCCGTGGCCGAGTGCCCCGCGTCCGTGGCCGAGTGCCCCGCGTCCGTGGCCGAGTGCCCCGCGTCCGTGGCCGAGTGCCCCGCGTCTGTGACCGAGTGCCCCGCGTCTGTGACCGAGTCGGGCGTCGGCGTCGGCTCCTCCCCCTGCCCGTCCGGCCGCGAGGCGGCCGGACCCGGCTCGCCGAACACGTCGGGCAGCAGGGCCTCCAAGCCGTCCGCCACCGCGTACCGGCCGCCTGCGTCCGGCTCCTTCTCCAGCGGGAGCATGCCGTACAGACCGCCGGGCGCGATCACCCGCAGGACACCGCGCGGGCCCTGGAACTGGAACTCCACCTCGAAGCGGTACTGCCGATAGCGGCGGGTGCCGGTCCGGTTGTTCACCTCGGTCTCGTCCAGCCGCCCCGACTCCTCGACGGAGTCGTCGACCTCATGCTCGTACGGCATGAGTGCCAGGAACGCCACGTCCTCGCCGTCGGTGCCGCCGGCCTGGGGCCCGAGGCTCCACACCAGGCCGCCGCCGCGCTTGACCTCCTCCTTGGCCTCCTCGTCGTCCTGCGTGTAGTGGCGCGCCTTGAAGCGGGACCCGTCCTTCGGCCCGATCGCCTCGGCCTTGAGGATGTTCATGCCGACCAGCACGGTGCGGTCACCGACCGGCAGTGGTCCTTCCCCGGGGCCGCGGCTGATCAGTCGGTCGCCGCCCACCGGCACCTGGTAGGCGTGGTCCAGCAGGTCACCGATGTTGGACAGCAGCATGTCGGCGCCGGTGAAGTGCTGGTACCGCATTCCGGTGGGGTGGCTGAAGTCGAGGCCGGGCACCTGCCAGGCGCCGGGCGCCGAGAGGTCCTTCGGCGGCCGGAAGGGGGACCCCGAGGTCGCCGCCCAGCGGGCCACGGCAGCGGCTCCGGGCAGCGCCCATGGGTGCAGTGCCTGGGCGAGGATGTCGTACGGGCTCTGCTCCCTGGCGGCATGGACCTGCGACGCCTGCGGTGCCGGGTACCAGGCGGCTCCGGTGCCGTGGACCGGGGTGAGGTCGGGGGCGGGACCGTCCCAGACCAGGCCGGCGGGGACCAAGGCGCGTACGTAGCCGGTCGTCTTCTCTTCATGGGTCCAGACGAAGGGACGGCGCGAGTGCCACAGCTCGGCCGCCTTCCTGCCCTGCCGGACGGCCCGCCCCGCGCCCAGCACCGCCGCCTTCGCTCCGCGCAGCGGAACGTCGAGGATCTCGGGCGGTTCGGTGCTGACGCCCATCTCCAGGGTGAAGGTCAGCGGGTACTCGAACTCGTGCGAGGCGTCCTCGGGGGCGGCCCGGTAGATGTCGAGATACCGCTCGGCCTTGTCGGTCGTGCGGTGCCCGCCGCCCTGGTAGCCGACGCCGCCTTCCAGGCCGCCGCCACCGTGCTGGTCGCCGCCGACGGCATGGCCCTCGACCCCGCCGCCGTAGCGGGAGCCCCGGGTGACTGCCGCACTCTCCTCGTCCTGCGTCTGTGAGCGCACGGTCAGCTTCACATCCGGCCGGGGCCGGTCGGAGACGGCCTGGCCGGGCTGGGCGGTGACCCTGATCCACAGGTACTGGGTGGCGCCGAAGGCGCGCGGCAGCGGGAGCCAGCGGATCACGCCGGTGCCGCCGGTCAACGGCCGGTACTGGTTGCGCAGCGCCTCGCCGGAGTAGGACGCCACCAGTTCGCGCAGCAGCAGATTCGGCCGCTCGGCGTCCTGGTCGTCTCCGGTGCGCAGGATTCCGCGGGCCCGCAGCCGGTTCTTGATCCGGTCCAGGACGTCGTCGGCGTGCATCCGCTCCGCGTAGCCGGTGCCGGGCAGCAGCGCCGGGTGGACGTGGTGTTCCGCGCCGTCGCTCGGGGCCGCCTGCGGCGCGAGGCCCGCCAGTTCGGCCAGACCGAGGTCGGCGACCAGCCGCTCGGGAACCTGGGTGTCCAGGGCGTCCCGGACCCGCAGATAGCGGGTGCTGCTACTGGTCTTGTCGCCCTTCCAGCGGAGCAGGGTGACCTCGAAGACGGGATCCATCCGGAAACCGTGCGAGGCGCCGCTGTAGACGGCCTGGGCGATGTCCATCTGCGACCGCTGGAGGCCCTTGCGATGCTTGCGCTCCGGGCGGGCGCTGCCATGGATGTGGAAGCCCGCGGTGACGAACGGCTTGTCGCCCTTGCCGTGTTCCGCCCCGGCCTCCGGCGTCGGCTGGGCACCCCTGCTGGCGAAGCCGTGACCGACATGGAACTGCGGGCCCAGCGAGCCCTCGGGACCACCGCGCCAGCCGTGTTCCTTGCTCCGCTTCAGGCCGCTGTCCCCCTGCATGTACTGCGCCAGCTCGGCGCTGTCGACGGGCGACTGGTGCCGCGGCCGGTAACCGCGCACCCGCAGCCGTACGACCTGCTTCCAGCCGTCCTTGCCGTCGGGCAGCGCGACCAGACGGCCGGACGTGCCGGTCTCGGCGGCGAAGTGCGCGGCGAGTTCGGCCGGCGAGGCCAGGTCCTTGATCTCGCCGGGCCAGTTGAACCGGTCGTCGAGCCGGCTCTCGGGCAGGCCGTTGGCCCGTGCGTACATCCCCGCGGTCATCCGTGCCAGTTCGGGCAGGGCGAAGAAGGCGGGGAAGACGCCGGAGGTGCCGCCGTGCGCGAAGTCGACGTGTTCGTCGTCCGGCCAGAAGAGCAACTCCTCGGCCCGTCCGGCCAGTTCGAGGGTCTCCGCGTCAAGGGGCTGTGCGGGCACGAACTCGTGCGGGACCACGATCCTCGCGGCGGTGTCGCTCGGCTGCCTGATCCACCAGGCGTCCGAGTCCTTGGGGGCCGGCCGGTCGATCCACCAGCGGTGCGTACGGCCGCCGGCGACGGGGCGCACCGCCAGTTCGTAGACGACGTCGTAGAGGTGCTCGTCCACCTCGCCCTTGGTGACGGCACGCCGGAACGACTTGACCGTGCCGTCGAACTCATGACCGCCGCCCTGTTCGTAGCGGGCGTCGGCACCGAAGTGGCCGAGTTGGAAGCGCACCCAGTCCTCGACGTCGAACCGGGCTCCGGCCCCCGCGCCCGCCTTCGCCGTCCAGCGTCCGCCGCGGTGGCCTGCCACCTGCGCGGACTCCTGGGCCCGGGAGTCGACCTTCATCGGGTACGTCGTGGGCGTGTCACTGCCCCGTTCACGCAGGTGCGCCTGGGCGAAGAGCTGGTACTCACGCCCGCCGACCCGCACGGTGTGCTCCACGCCGTACATGGCCTGGGTCAGGTCGTTCTCCAGCGCGGGCCTGCCGTACCAGACGGACAGATCGAGGTCGGTCTTCGACCAGTCGGTCTTCCTGCCGCGCGTGGCGGCGGTGTGCAGTTCCACCAGTTTGGCGCGCAGTTGGTCGTGGACGAGTTCCGCGCCGGGCAGCGACACCTGCTTGCCGAAGCCCAGTCCGCGCCGCGCTGCCAGGGCCAGCGGCTCCCGCGGATGCGGCGCGGGCAGCGGGTCGTCGAGGTGGGCGGGACGCCGGTACGCGGACTCGGGCAGCGTGAGCGCGGCCTCCCGCAGCAGTGCCCGCACATACGGCCGGGCCGCCACCGGTCCGTCCTCGGGCCGGGCGGTCTGGCGCAGCGCCGGGGTGTGCACCCGGCCCAGCAACCGCCGTTCGAAGCCCGGGGCGTCCTCGCGCGGCACGGCGACCTCGCTGTCGACGACCTCTCGCACCGGTTGGACGGTGTGCCCCGGCCAGCGGATCTCCACCGTGATCCGCTGGCTCGCCAGATAGCGGCTCACCTGGCCCTTGAGTTCCAGCCGGGTGCGGCTGCCCGTCTGCCCGGTCAGGCTGTGTCCGGTGTCGCGCTCATAGCCGAAGGTGACGCCGAGCCCCGGCGCGGCACCCGTGACCCGGCCGCCCTGGGCGTGCGGGGTGCCCGCGGCCGCTCCGCCGGAGTGGCCGGAGTCCGGGTGGTGCAGACCCACCACGTCGACGCCGAAGCCGGTCGCCGCCTTGCTGACGGCCTGCCTGCCCTGCCCCACGGAGGTGACGGTGCCGGTGTCCTCACGGGTCTTCGCCTTGGTGTCACCGAGGTACTGGACCCGGTCGATCGAGGCGCTGATGACGAAGTGGCCCTCGAACCACTCCGTCAGCCCGGCGGAGTTGCGCCGGAGCGGGACCTGCACCTTCTTGGAGACGACGCCGTTGCTGCCGAGCGTGCGGCTGCGGTTGCGCGCCGACTGCTCGTTCAGTACTTCGAGTACCTCTTTCGTGATCGCCTCGACGGCCGTGGCGGGCAACCCGGCGGCGAGCAGCCGTCGTTGCAGCGAGGCGACGACCGGGATCAGGTCGATCGCGTTCAGCACCTCGCGGGCCGCGGACGACCGCCGGGTACGAGTCCCACCGCCGACGAGGGGCGCCTCGGTGTCCGGGCGCGGGCCGCCCTCGGCGGAGAACTGCTTCGGGAGGTCGAGGGCGAGGCGGTCGGGGGCCACCGCGCCGTGCGGGCGCTCGACGCCGTCGACGAAGACCAGCACCTTCACCCCGCTGTCGAAGCGGGTGTACTTCTTCACCAGCAGCTTGCGGCCCGCGGTGAGGGTCCGCTTCCAGGACTCGGCCCAGGAGTTGGCGGTCTTCGCCTCGAGCCTGGGCAGGCCCGGCAGCACCGCCGACGCGGCCTGGGCACCCAGCGTCAGGACGGAGAGCATCATGGCGTCCAGACCCCGGGTGACCTCGTGCTCCGTCTGTCCACCGGTCGTGGTGGACGCGAACGCGTCCCCGTAGACCCGTACTTCGCCCTTCGGCGGTTGCGTGCCCGGTACGACCCCGGCCGGCACCGGCCGCAGCCAGACCAGCCGGCCGTCCACCACCAGCGTGCGGCCATTGCGCAGCAGCCGCTCCCAGTCGTGCTCGGACGGGTTCAGCAGGAGCTCCCGTACGGCACGTTCGATGCCCCGTCCCAGCTCCGGGCTGTCCCCCTCCGCCCGTACCGCGTCGGCGACCTGCCGGGCGGCGACCTCGCGCCCGCCGTCGTCCTCCCACGGCTTCACGGCGGCCACGGCGGCCTGACCGAGCGCCCGCCGCTCCAGATACCAGGGCGCCTCGAAGGCGGCCGCGTTCTTCGGCTGCTTGTCCTTCCTCGGCTGCCGCACCGGCTCCGGCTGCGCGTCCAGGACGGGTGACGGCGGGGTGACACGGATCGTGGGAACGGGCAGAACGGCCCCGCCCTCCGGCCCGGCCACGGTGCCGGGGCGGTGCTCCTCCGCCTTGGACACCTGATCGCCCACGGCGGGCAACGCACCGGCGCCGACCGGCTCTTGGGCGGTGGACGGCTCGACAGCAGCGGGTGCGAAGACCGTCCATGCCAGGACATCGTCCAACTCGCCGGCCGTCGCGAGGACCGGCGCCTCCAGGTGTGCCGCGACCTGGTCGGCGAACGGCGCCGCCCCGGTCGTCCCCGGTGCCCCGGCGCCGGGCAGCAGCAGCGCGGCCGGCTCCCCGGGCTCCCACTCGGTGTTGTCGCGGATCCACCGTGCCGTCCCCGCGGCATCCCGCGCCTCGCCGTCGATGACGGCGGAGGACGACCCGGGCTCGTACCGTCCGTGCACCGCGCTGAGGTTGGGCGGTGCTTCGCCGGCGGTGAGGTCGAGCGGCTCCCCGGCCGGATCCGGGTCGGTCGCCCTCGACCGGTCCGGCGCCGCGGAAGCCGGCGTCGCGTCCGGTGCCTGCTCGGCCTCCGCATGGGGTGGGACGGGGAGGACGGTGTCGTCCACCGGCATCTCCGACTCGGGACCCTGTGAGTAGACCGTGCCGGTCACCTGGCCCTGCGGGGCGGAGCCGCCGGCCAGTGACGGCAGCACGTCCCTGGGGAGGGTGGACCGCCACAGCCCCTCGGGCGGTGACTGCGGTGCCTGTTCGGGCAGTTCGGGCCGCACCGTGCCGAGCACAGTGGTCCCCTGCCCGCGGACCACGTAAGTGAGGAGGCCGTCGAAGGCCCAGCTCTTGCGGCCGGTGGCTTCGGTCACCGCGGCCCGCAGGTCGGGCGCCGCTGCCAGGCCGGGGACGACGAGTACGACGTCCCTGCCCAGATCCTCTTTGACGAACAGGGGATCGTGCGACACCAGGGCCGCGACCTCGGCGTGGGGCACCGTCCGCCGGATGCCGTCGCCGAAGTACCCGGTGACATGTCCGGGCTGCCACGAGCCGAGGATGTTCAGGACGAGCGGTGGCCTGGCGCCGGGCTGCTTCCAGGGCGCGTCGTACACGCCGGTGTCCTGGAGGTTCCCGCCGCCCGGCAGGTCGGTGTGCCCCCGGACCACATCGGTGTCCAGGTGCAGGCGTGGCCCGCCCGCGTAGTCGCGGCCCATGCTCCGGGAGCCGTCGGCATTGGCGATGAGCGTCTGCGGGCCATAGGCCCCCAGCGTCTCCAGGTGGAAGGCCGCCAGCTGGGTGAGGTCGAGGATGTCGCGCCCGGCAGCGGCGGCCTGGACGGCCAGCGTCCGCAGGGCGTCCAGGTCGTTCTCGGTGGGATGGTGGTCGTCCGGCAGGTGCAGTACCCGCCGGGCAGCGGCATCGAGGTCGACGACCTCGGCCTGCCACTCGGCGCCCTTGACGGTCGCCCAGAACACGTCGGAACGCTGGTCCTCGCCGACCGACGGGGCGGGCTGGGGCAGGCGCAGGACCGTGGCCGTGTACGACACGAACCCGTCCTGGCCGTGGTCGTCACGCAGTTCCTCGGCTGTCGACCTGAGGCGGCCGAGCTTGGGGTGACGGGTGAGCCAGGGCACGCCGTCCGGATCGTTCACCTCTTCGGCGGCCCACTCCAATGCGTTCCGGTAGTCGTCGGTGTCCAGCACACCGTGATAGCCGGCTGTCTCATCGGCGTCCGAACCGGCGTCGGATCCGTCGGACATCGAGTCGTCGTCGAGCCGTTCCCGCTCCGCGCGGGCGACGCGCTCGAACAAGCCCATGTGGAACGGACCGAAGGGAGCCAGCGAGGGGTCGGCCTGCCGCATCCGCTCCAGCGCGCCGATGCCCTGCAGGAGTTCGTCGTAGTCGTCCGCGTGCCCGATGCCATGGCCGAAGATCTGCCGCAGCGCGTACACCAGCCGCCGGGCCGTCTCGCGCACCTCCGCGGGGGCCGGGCCGTCGCCGTCGTGCAGCCGGGCGGCCCGCGCCACCGTGTCCAGCTCGTCCCCGAACGGCTCGGGCTCGTGGATCACCCACGCCTCGGGCTCCGCGCCCCGGCCGTGGATGTCGGTCACCGCGACGTAGGCCATTTCCGTCACGCCGCCTCGGACGAAGTGCGTGATGCCCATGGTCCGTTGATGGCCCCGGACCTTCACCCCGAGCCGGTTGGCGTCCTTCTGGCCCACCGGGCGTACCGCCGGCCGCAGCACATCGGCGACGAACGGGAGGGGGGCTCCCAGGTTTCCCATCCCGAGGAGCCCGCCGGGCGCCGCGGCGTAGCAGATGATGTCGTTGAGCCAGGCGTCCGGGCGGCGCTCCCGCAGGTCCTGCCAGCTCTGCCGGCGAGCGAGCCACGCCGCGTGCTCCTCGCCGGACTTGTACTCGATGCCTCCGTTCTCCAGCGGGATCAGCACGTGGCCCGGCAGTCCGTGCCCCGCGTAGTGGTACGCCGCGTCCAGTGGACCCGGGGCCGGCATGGGCCGCGCGGGCCCGTACTCTCCCGTGGCCGGGTTCTGGGGCATGTAGGTCGTGAGCTGGCCGAGCCTGCCGTAGTGCCACTCCCGCATCCAGGTGAATTCCTCGGACGGGAGCACCGCGCGCCCCATGGACCGCCCCCGGTTGTCCACGACGGGGATTGTGGAAACCCGGCGGTCCTGGTCCGACACGCTCTCCGCGGGGCGGTCCCCCGCGCGCAGACTGCTGAGGATCCAGCCACCGAGGTGGGCGTCCGGGATATGGACGATGGCGATGGTGTGCCGGGTCTCCCCCGAGGAGGCGTCCGGCGCGATCACGACCGGGACTCCGCTGGGGGCGTAGACGTCCCGCCGGTGACGGTGTGCCAGGTGGCGCGGCATGACCACATAGCCGTCGGCCGCACGGTCGACGACCAGAACGATCGGGACGTCCTTCGGTGTGCCGGCCAGAACCTGGTCCAGCGCCAGCAGTTCGACGAAGACCGCGGCGGAAACGGTACGCGCCACATCGTCGCGGCCCCGCACCACGACATGGTCCTGCCCGCCGGGGGCGATCACGACGTACGGCCGACGGCCCCCGACGGCGGACGGCCATGGTGCGGTGCCGACGTGGGGCTTCTGCCTGGAGCCGTCCGCGTTCAGGACCTGGACACCGGTGCGGCCCGGGTCCAGATCCGACACCGTCTCCGGGCCCCAGCTCCACCCGTACGCCCCCGTGCCGTCCGTGGCGTTCAGAGCGAACCGGCTGTCGAAGACGCCCTGGTTCCTGAGGTGGATCGCGGCCAGCGTGTCCAGGCTGACCGCCTGCGCGGCCGCCGGATCCTGGGCCAGCGCGAAGAGTGCTTCGTACCCGGCGCTGTCCACCGCCGTGTCGGACGCGAGGCCCAGCACCCTCCGGGCCACCGCCGCCACGTCGAACGCACCCCGGCCCGGCTCCGGATCCGCCGCACGCAGCGCGTCAAGCCGCCGTACGACCTCGGTCAGTTCCCGGTAATCGGCACGGGAGGACTCCGCGTCCGCGCCGAACGCGACCGCCAACTGTTCGCGGTAGAGGTCCGCGTTCTCCTCGTCCGCTCCGTCGCCGTCCGCTCCGTCGATCGACATGGCGTCCTCGTCGACCGGCATGGCGGTGGAACCGGTCGCGGGCATCGTCGTCGAGTTGCCGGAATGGAGGACCAGACCGGACGCCCCCGACGGCTGCCGGTCCGCGCCCGGTCCTGCACCGGGGTCCAGCAGGGGAAGGACGGACACGGTCTCATGGATGACACCGAGCGCCTGCGCACGGTCCTGGTCGCCGAGCGCACCGGGGTGCGGAGCTTGCACTCGCACGGCGGCCGACACGGCTCGCACCAGCATCCGCAGCCGCTCGTACGACGCCGTGCTGAGCGGCGTTCCGAGCGTGAACTTGCCCAGTGTCTCGGCGACGGCCTGGGCGTCGAACTCGGTCAGCGGCGCCCGGGCGCTGCCGTCGGACGTCGGCAGACGACGGGTGGCCAGCGTCAGGAAGGGCCCGAAGGCACGCACCACGGGGTGGTTCACGATCTGCCGGACGGCCCCCCGCAGATGGGCGTCGGAAAGGGGCTCCGCGAACTGCACGGACCGCTGGTATGCGGCCAGCCCCACGCCCTCCAGTTCCGCAATGGCCCGCTCGATCTCCTCCTCGCTCATGCGCCGGCCGGAGAATCCCAGGTGCCGCAGTTCCAGGAGCACCAGGGCGACCGCGAGCCTCCCCTGATCGGTGTCCAGCTGCGGGTAGCCCGTCATACCCGTGGTCCTGACGTGGATGTACTCCGCGACCAGTGCGTCGAGCGGAAGCCGGCGTTGGGGTGCGTCCTCGTCGAGCCCTTCGAGCCATTCCCTGGCTTCCGTGTACCACGGGTGGTCCTCTGGCGGCAGCCCGCGCAACGCGAGTGTCAGGTGATCCGCGTCCAGGCGCCCCCTGGTGTCCTTCGCCTCTTGGCCGTCAGCTCGCTGGTAGAAGGCCAGCAACGCCCTCATGACGTTGTCGAAGGTGTGCCGGATGGCGTCGAACCGGGCGTCGAGGAACGCGCGTGTCCGCGGCCGGAGACCATCCAGGATGCCCGGCAGCTCCTCCGTACCGGCGAACATCGTCCTGGACGTGGCCACCGGCAGGTTCTTGACCAGTATGTCCTGCGTAAAGGTGCCTTGCAGTGGATTGGCGCCGACATGGTCGAAGACGAGCCAGCCGTATCCCCACACCTCGTCGATGTCCGGAATCACCGACAGGAACGGAACATGACTCATCGTCACATCCGCACCGGTCGTGTCCCGGACGAACTGGGCGGTGAGCTCCCGCCCGAAACGCCGACCCGCGGAAGCGAACGGCTCGATGGGCCGGAAGGCGAGCCTTCGCAACGCCGTGTCCTGGGTCGTCCTCAGGCCAATGGTCGGAACCCCCAGCGTGAACTGGGCATAGGGCGGATAGTCCGCTCCCGCGGCGACGGGGAAGACCGTGAACGCACGGCCCGCGTCGGTGACCTGCCAGCCCTCCAGCACATCCAGCAAGTCCCCGAAGTTCTGCGATGTCCCCGTCGCGTCGGTCGCGCGCAGCGCCCGCCGGCCCGCCCGCAGCGACGCCAGGCCGGTACTCACGCTCTGGTGTTCCTCTTCCGGATGCTGCTTCATCGGAAGGACCAGGAACTCCGCGATGTTGAGGACCCTCACATGGGGCTTCGGCGCATCGGCGGTCGGCCGCCCGGCCCCCGGGTACCAACCGCCGTCGGCTCCCTCATGAAAGGCCTGGGCGCTCAGGACCACGCTGATGCCGGGCCCAGTGGCCAGCACCGTATCCTTCTCGATCCGGGGCAGCCCGGCTGCCGGCATGAGAATGTGCGGGTCCTCGATCTCCAGGCCCAGCGCTCGGTACGCGGGCCTGTCCACCGCCATGTCCACGATGCTGTGCGCGGTGGACGAGGACTGGGTGAACCGTGGCAGCGGCTCGCCCACGACACGGCCCGACGCGTCGATCACCACCATCCGCGCATCGCTCGCGGACAGCCCCGGCGTCGTCGACAGCCACTCATCGTCGGCCGCCTGGAGCTCCACCCAGACCGGCTCCGCCTCCTCCTCACCGGCCGCCGGGCGCGGCTGGTAGGCCGCCCAGGCGTGCCCCGGCTGATCACCCGGACGCCGGGCCAGGATCAGGGCGGTCGAGCCCGGTCCCTGGTTCCGGACCGCCGTCAGTGCCTCGTCCCATGCGCCCAGCGGCTGCCAGCCGGGGCCCAGCGCCAGCGTCGCCTCGGTCTCGGCCTGGGCCGGGCGCGGCCCGAGCACCGAGTCGTCCACGGTCCCGGCCGGGCGCACGCCGCCGGGGTACAGCGCGTCACGGAAGGAGATCAGCAGCGGCGCGCACTCCAGAGCCGCCCCGCCCTCCTCCTGCGCCGCCGCGCGTACCCGGCGCGCGACCTCCGAGAGCTCCACGACATCAAGGGCCTCAGCAGCGCCAGGTCCGGCGTGCGCGGGGTCCTCTGACGCGCCGGCCTCGGGCGGCCTGTGCCCGGTCGGCCGGTAGACGCCGAGGCGTTCGACGACGGGGAGCAGGGCGTCATCTCCCGGATGGCTCAGCTTCGTCCAGCGCTCGGCGGTGGGATCACCGTAGACCGCCTGCGCGCCGAACAGTCCGCTGTCCCACAGGTGACGCATCACCTGGGCGACGAAGTGGGGGCTGACCGAGCCGGTCCCGCCGAACGCCAGCCAGCGCAGCGGGGTGGCCGGGTTCCTGGGGTCCCAGGCCCCGTCCGCGTAGAGCAGGACGAGTTCCTTGGCGACCTCTTCCGGAAGCAGCGGCCACCCGTCCTGGTCGGCCGCAGCCCCATCGGCGCCGGGCCGCAGCGCCAGGGTGAGCGAGCCGTCGTCCGCGAGCGCGCCGTCACCGGTGAGCGCCGCGCGGGCCGACTCCTGTGCCTGCGGTTCGGTGTCGCCGAGCCAGCGGACCTTTTCACCGGCGCCGGCCAGCATCGTCAGGACCGGCGGTGCCGTGCTCGGCGTCCGTGTCCCGGGCGGCTGTTCCTCCTCGTTCGCCATGCCGATCCAGGAGTCGCTCCTGGGCGTCCCGGTGGCGCGGCGCGGATTGCCGAACAGTGTGCCGTAGTCCGACTGGGAGATCTCGTCCGGGTAGACGAGGACGGGCCGCTTCAGACCGGGCACGAAGCGGACCACGGGCTGGCCGCCGTGCTGCCGCGCATGTCCCTTGACGACCGCGGCGAAGATCATTTCTTCGAAGGCGTCGGCCGGCACCCAGTGCATGTGGTCCGGGTGCTGTACGGCCATCCTGTTGCCCATCATCACGGTGACCGCGATCCGGTGGCGCCGCGGATCCGGGCGGCTGCCGTCGGGCTCCTGGACGTCGTACAGGTCGTGGTCGCCGGTGATGTTCCGCCAGGTACCGTCCTCGTCCCGTTGCTGGACTCGTTCGCCCAGCACCTGGAACCGGCCCGAGTCGGTCAGCTCCCGCATGCCCGTGGCCAGTTGGGCGAACTCCTCCGCGCGCTGGGCATGGCGCTGCCCGATCGCGGACCAGTAGGCGTCGTCCTGGTACTCGGGCGCGGAGTCGCGGTCCGGCAGTACCGGGGAGAAGAAGCCGACCAGACCGATGTGTTCACGCCGCGCGCCCAGCGGGACGTCCCGTTCGTCGATCGTCTTGGCCTTGATCTCCGTCGGCTTCGGCAGCGCGCCCTCGCGCAGATGGCGCACCGAGGCCGGGTTGGTGCCGCGGACGTCGATGATCAGCCCGCGCTTGTCGGCGACCTCCTGGAACTTCTCCTGGTTCTCCTCCGCTATCCCGTAGATCCGCTCCACCGTCAGCGGGGACACGTTCGGGACGCGCACGGCCCCCAGCGTCCGGCTGACGACCTCCGCGGGTACCTCGCTCTCCAGTCCCCGCCCCGAGGAGACCCGGCGCACCCGCGACGGCCGGGCCGTCGCGCGCGCCGCGGACCGACGGCGACCGGCGGCGGGGTCGGCCGGGTCGGCCAGGGCCGGCACCACGGCCGTACCGTCCGGCTGGAACAGCACGGGGGTGATGTCCAGGGCCTCCGCCATGGGCACCGCTTCCAGGCCCCAGAAGACGCTGCCGAGTTCCACGGCGGTGACGGAGCTGAGGATCTCGTGGACCTCCGCGATCCGCTGCTCCGCGACGGGCAGGTCCGCCGCGGTCTCCGAGCCGACCAGGACCAGGATCTCGATCGGGCCGTGCCCGGCCGTGTGCCGCTCGCCGTGGTGGGCGCGGGCGTCCTGGGCCAGCTTGGTCGCGTAGTCGAAGAGCACCCTCCTGGCATCGGCGTCGAGTGCCGTCTCGCCCTCGCCGAACGCCAGGACCAGCGGGTCGAGCCGGTACCGCTCCTCCAGCGCGGGGTCGGTCACCACGACTTCCACCGTGTCCGGCAGCGGCACCAGGAACGTCGAGGCGGCGGCCGGGACGGGCTGTTCGGGGGCGGCGGCACCGAGCTCGGTCCCGTCCATGGCGTCCAGGGACTGCAGGGCCGCACCGAACTCCAGGTTGGCCTGGAAGAGGGCGCCCTGGTCGCCGGTCGTCAGAACCTGGGTGAACGTCTGTCGCCAGGACCGGGCCTCCGCCGGGTCCATGCCGGACGCGAGCGCGCGCTGTTCCAGGCTCGCCGCGCGTTTCTCGGCGGTCTCATCCGTCCAGGTGGCCGTGGCGACGGCTGTCGTGCCGGTGAGCGAGGCGAGCCCGGTTCCGGTGCCGATCGCGGCGTGCGTGCGGGCCGCCGTCAGCAGGTCGTCGAGCCGGTCGGCGAACGCCCGGTCCGACGAGCCGCGTCCGGCGCGGTGGTTGTCGACGAGAGCTGTCAGCTCGCTCCAGGTGAGCGGCCCGGTGACGCCGTCGGCGGCGCGCATCTCGTCGAGCGCGGCGAGCCCGCGCAGCCGCTCCATATAGGTGTTCTCGTCATCGCCGACAGCGGCCCCGTACACCTCGCGCAGGGCCCGCACCCAGCGGAGCACCCGTGTCGCGAGTTCGTCGTCCCCGGCCGTACCCGTGGCGCCGAGGCGACGGCCCAGCGCGGCCAGTTCCGCCGCACCGGGCTCCGGGCGGAAGTGCGTCCAGGAGGTGCTCGGGTCGTGGACGTCCTCGGCGTACAGCAGGAAGCGCGGCGGGCGGCCGCCGCCGGTGCCGAAGCGGGTCCGCTCGTCGGCGGACCACAGCGTGCGGCCCATCGCGTTCGCCATGGTCTGTCCGGCACGCGGCACGGCCAGCCGGTCGCCGAGCGGCTCGGCCGCGATGTAGCAGGCGTTCACGACCACCGGCCGCTGGGCCGGCAACGCCCGCACGCTGCCGCGGCGGCCGAAGTACGCCCCGGTCTCCCGCGCGTCCACGCGGACGGTCGTGCCGTCCATGAGCTGGAACTTGGCGTGGCCCTCCAGGCCGTCGGCCGGCCGTATCCCGTGGAAGCCGATGTGGTGGGCGTCCGCCGGCCACGGCAGCTCGTGGAGGCCGCTCTCCTCCCAGTCGTCCTCGCCGGGGCCGGTCCGGCGGGCGTAGACGAATCCCCGGGCCTCGGACAGTGCCCGGCCGGTCTCCTCGGCCGCGCCGCCCGTCTGCTCCGGCGGTACGGTCGTCCGGCCCGTGGAGCGCTGTCCGTCGAGGCTCACCTCGGTGACGGAGTACACCATGCCGTCCGGGATCACCCTGCCGTCCAGGGTGCGGATCACGCCTTCCGGGCCGGTACGGCCGAGACCGGGCGGGTTGGGAATCCAGTTCCCGAGCCGCTCCCCCGCGTCCTCGGGACGGACCAGGGCGAGTCCCAGGGCGCCGTCACCGGTCCGGGCCAGCTTGACCTGGCCGTCCGCAGCCCAGACGGCCGCGCCGACGGCGTCCGCGACGGCCCGCGGTCCCTCGGGCACGCCCTCGCCCGCGAACGGCACACCCAGCACCACCGGCCGGGCCGACCTGGCCGACTCCGCCGTCAGGTCCTGGCGGACCAGCTCGGCCACGTCCGGCCAGGGCACCTCCAGGGTGCCGCCGTCCCGGGCGGGCAGGTCCAGATACGAGGAGTCGCCCGCGGCCAGCAGGACGTACGGGTTCGTGCCACGCCACCCGGCGTCCTGCTCCGAGCCGGCCACCGCCGAACCGTCCGCGTCCACCACCCGGACCGTGTCCAGGTCCAGGGCGGGCCGGCCGGCCCTGCCGGTCCAGTTGCGGCCCTGCACCGAGCCGTCCGGCGTGCGCAGCAGCGTCTCGGGCCGCAGCGCGTCCTGGTGACGCACCAGGTAGAAGACACCGAGCGCTGTCAGGCTCCCCGTCTGTCCCTCGTCGGCCGCCTCGGCTGCCAGCGAGAGCAGCGACCGCCGTTGCTCCGGCGTCACTTCGGCGTCCGTACCCAGATACAGCACGCGCCGCGCCACCGCGTCCACGGCCGCGGGCACCGGCCGGTCACCCAGCCGCTCCACGACACCGACGGCCCCGAGCAGCGCGTCGTGGTCCGGCCGTTCGGCCGCGTCGGGGCCGAACACCTGCCGTACGAAGGCCGCCGCTTCCTCCGCCGACGACGGCGAGAAGGCCGGCGCCGACGGGGACTGCGGCTGCTCGGTGGCCGGGCGCGGTCCGGCCGTCGTCTCGTCTCCCGTGGCGGGTACGAAGGCGTCCGGGCCCGCGACGCTGCCGGAGCGCCAGGACTGCGTCCTGGACGCGTCCTGGGACGTGCCCTCGCCGGGGCCCTCGACAGTGGGGACCCTGCGCGGCCGGCGTTCGGGCCGCTGCAGGGCGCTGAGCCGGGTGGGCGGCAGCAGGGAGGTGCGGAAGGAACGCGGGTCGGTGGACTCGACGACCACCTCCCATTCCCTGGGCTGCTCGTTCGCGGCCTGGGTCCGGCTCCGGGTGACGACCTGGATCAGGAACGCCTGCGCGGTCAGCGGGTTCGGGGTGTCGGGGAGCTGCTGCTCCGTCAGCGCCCGGGCCAGCTCCCGCTCCAGCTCCGCCCGGATCTCGGCGGCCCGCTGCCCGGCCCGCTGCCCGGCCTGCTTGGCGGTGGCGGACCTGGCCCGGTTGGCCAGGGGGTTCCTCGAGGACCGCTGTGCCGGCGGCTCCATGACGTTCAGGGTCAGCGTCACCGCCGGCATGGGGATGTTCTCCCGCGCGTTCCACACCCCGACCTTGGCCAGAGTCCTCGCCAGGTTCCGGATGTTCGTGGCCACCGTCTGCTGCGGCGCCGTCGAGGTGATGGTGTACGGATTCGGCAGCTTGTGACCGTGCGTGACCACATAGGTCAGCGGGTTGGCGACCCCGGAGACCTCCGCGGACAGCAGCCCGCTGTGGACGTCGTGCGCGCTCTCCCCGGGGCGCCTGCCGTACATCGTGAAGTACCAGCCGTCCTGGCTGGCGATACCGCCCTCCAGCGCGCTCAGCTTCGTCCTCAGCGCCAGGACGGCGTCGTGCGCGGCGTTCCTGGCCTCCCCGAACTCGGCACTCGTCGGCTCGGCGCCGAACTCCTGCAGCTGCGCGAACTCCAGCTCCAACCGGTTCACGTCCCGTACCAGCCGGATCACATCCAGCAGATCGGCGAGCCGCCGCTCCTGCTCCGGCGCCTCCGGCTCGGCCGACCGACCCCGCAGATGCGACTCGAGGGCGTCGAGCTGTTCCGTCGTCAGCGCCAGGTTGCGGCCGCGGGCCGCGTCCCGCAGCCGGGTCAGCGCGGGCCTGCGGGTGTGGTTCGTCAGCGCCACCTGGTTGCGGCCGTCCTCGCTGACCAGCAGCACCGTGGCGACCACGTTGCCCATCCGGTCCGCGGTCTCCGCCTCGTCCGGCTTGGCGAAGTTGGTCTGCCTGCCGGGCTCGCTCCGCTGGCCCGGAGCGGTCTCGGACTGGATCGTCTGGACGACGTACGCCTCAAGGATCCGCTCGGCCCAGGCGTGCTCGTTCAGTCCGGCCTGGGCCGCCGCCTGCGACAGCGTGTCGGGCAGCCAGCGCTTCCGTTCGTCCAGCACCTGGGCCGACCCGTAGTCCTGGCCCGGAGTGGGCAACGTCTCGCCCCGGGCCTGGTCCAGCCGGGACCCTTCGGCCATCTGGTCCACCGCCCACTGCGGTCCGACCTGGTCCAGGTTCAGCGGATAGTGGGCCACTTCGGCCAGCGCCTGTGCCAGCTGCGCCGAACCCTGGTACCCGACGTTGTTCGCGCTGATCTCCGCCGTAAAGGCCCTGCCGCTGTCCGGATCCCGGAACACCGCGTGCGACGCCCGGCTTTCTCCTCCCGCGATCAGCTGGGCCAGCAGATGCGCCCCGTCCTCCTTCGCCCGTCCGTTGCCGGTGAGGAACGCGGCCGTCACCTGGTGCAGCACGACGGTTCCGCCGTCCGCCCGGTCGAGCACCACAGACAGCTCCGGGTCGGCCTTCAGCCTGACCTTGGCGCCGCCGGCCGTCAGCTCCGCGTTCGCCCGGTCCACCACCCGCTGGGTCGCGAAGAACACCTGGGGCCGGGGCTCCGTGCCGAAGGCGATCGTGCGGTCCGCCGAGACCCACAACGGCGGCCTGTCCACCGCGGGTACCGACTTGAGCTCCAGGCCGACGGTCTCGATGCCCGGAAGGCCTGCGGAACCCTCCTCGTAGCGAACCGAGCCCGGCTCCCCGACATAGCTGAACAGCGGATCCGTCGCGGCCCGGGCGCCGGTCACCTCGTAGTCGTGGACCAACTCGGGCCGCGGGCGGCGCGCCGCGAAGGGGTCCTCCTCCTGGGCGGACTCCTCCTGTCCTTCCTCCTCCGGGTGTTCCGAGTAGACCGACGACGCCTCCGAGTCGTCGTCCGGCTCCTGTGCCGGCTCCGGCTGCTCCGAGTACACCGAGGAGGCTGCCGCGTCATCGTCGTCGAAGATCGACGTCTCGTCCCACCAGCCGGTGGCCCTCTCGTCCGACATCGGGTCCGCCGGGGCTTCGTCCATCCCCCGCGCCCGGTGGGCCGCCCTACCGGCGGCGTTCAGGAGGGAGGCCGCCAAGGTGCCTTCCTCGTCGGAATACCACGCGGTCTCCGCTTCCTCTGCCTCCTCGTCGCGGGAAGGGAGCAGCGGGGCACCGCCGCGCGGGCCATGGATGGGCCGCGGCTTCGACGCGTTGTCCGCGAGGATCTGCCCGACGTCGACGCCGAGTTCACGCAGGCGATCTTCGGCCGCCTGGAACCGGGCCGCGGCGGCGCCCTCGCGTTGGCGGGCCGCCACCCGTGGGTCGGGGGCACTGGCCGAACCGGTACCGGAACGCCAGGCCGCTTCCGCCGCCCTGAGCAGGGCATCCGCCTGGCGCCAGTCCGCGGAAGCCTCCGAACGCTCTTCCATCGCCTCCTGCACGTCCTGCGCCTGCTGCTCGGGGTCAGCCGGCACGGCCGCGGGCCGGGAGGGAACGGGACGCTGCGCTCCGGCGCCGGGGGCATCGGACCGCTGCGCGGCAGCCGGGCGCGGCACTCCGGCACCAGCAGCGGCGTCACCGGGCGCGGCACCACCAGGCCGCTGCGCCCCGGCAGCAGGGGCTCCTGCGGCAGCCCCCTGCGCGGCGACCGGAGGGCGGCCCGGCTGGAGGCCCGCAGGTCCCGCGGCCGGGGGCTGGGCGAGCGGCCGGCCCGGCTGGGGCGGCCGGAGGCCGCCCGCCCGGTGGTTGAGGGGCGGGGCGGGGTTGAAGGGGGCGACCGGTACGGCGGCGAGGTACTCGTCGCCGCGTTCGTACACCGTCACCGTGTTCGCGCCACGGGTGGTCGCGGTGCCGAAGGTGTCGACGGTGCCGTCCTCGTGGACGAGCGTCAGATGGATCCCGTTGGCGCGCGCGGTCAGCTCGGCGGCCAGCAGCGCGCTCGCCCGGTCCCAGCGCCGCGCCTCGCTCAACTGGGTCCGGATCAGGGCCTCTTCCTGTGCGCGGGTGAGCGTCAGGGAGGCGGGGAGCCGACCGCCGCGCTGCCGGAACTCACGGTCCTGCGCCGGGGTGAGCGCCACCCCGGCGGCCGTCAGCTCGGGCAGACGGAACGTCGCCCGGGGGGCGAGCCGGGCGGCGGCGGGCAGCGGCAGGCCCGGTCCCGGGGTGGTCACGGTGACCGTGCCGGGGGCCTCCTCCCGGGCGGCCGCCAGCGCGGTCGCCACGGCCGTGTAGAAGCGGTTGCCGTCGCCGGAGGGCTCCAGCAGGTCCAGGACATGGCCGTCGGGGTCGGTCAGCCGTGCCGGGTGGGTTCCCGCGTCGAACCGGGGACCGGCCGCGTGGACCGTGCCGGCCAGGCCCTCCCAGGTCCAGGGGCGGGCGGTGTGCGCGGGCAGGGCGCCCGTGGGGACGGGGGCCGGGGGTGCCGGAGGTGCGGCCGGCTTCCCGGCCGTGCCCTGCGTCGGCCTCCGGTCCACGGCACGGAAGTGCCGGTCCGCGAGGTGGAGCTCCACCCGTTCTGCGGCCGGGGCGGCCGGGGCGTCGGGGTCGGGGCCGTAGTCCTGGAAGGTGCCGTCCGCTCCGACGACCCGGACCACGACGCCGAACCGCTGCGCGGCGAGCGGCGCGAGCAGGTCGGCGGCGCTGTGGTCCCAGCCGGTCTCGCCGTCCGCGTCGGCCGGGCGGCGCAGCTGTGCCACGGCGACGGCGCGGCGCTGGGCGGCGGTCAGCGGCCGATGGCGCTGGTCGCGGGTGGGCCGCGGTCCGGCCGAGTGCGGGAGCACACCCAGGGCGTCGAACTCCCGCCGCTGCGGGGTGTCGTCGCCGAGGTCGATCCCGGCGGTGTTCAGCTCGGCGGCGGTGAAGGTGTCCTTCGTGTCCGGGGTGACATAGGCGAGCAGTGGTGAGTCGTCCGGCAGGGCGGCCACCTGGCCGGCGAACTCGCGGCGAAGGGTGTCCGCGTCACCGGGCAGGTCCAGGCCGGCGGAGAGCGCGTGGAAGAAGGACCTGCCGTCGTTGGGCACATCCACGAGCCGGTGGATCGTGCCGGTTCCGGGCGCGATCAGCGCGGCCGAGCCGTCGGCCGCGATGGCGTCGGCGTAGCGGGGACGCGGCGCCGCCTGGGGTCGTACGGCCGTGGGGGCGGCGGGTGTCAGTACCGGCTCGGGCACTCCGGCCCGGGTGCGGACCGCGGACTGCGGATCGTCGTCTTCCAGCCGGTGCCAGCGGGTCAGCCGGTCGGTCTCGGCCCGGGTCCGGTGCAGGACGCCGGCCGCGGCCTCGGCGGCGGTCTGCTGGGAGGGCACCTCCCGGACGCGGGCGTCGAGGGCGGCCTGCGCCGCGTCCCGGGCGGCGACCGCGATGCGTACGTTCTCGTCGGCGACGAGCACCGACTGATCCGCAGCGGCCCGCCGCTCGTCGGCCGTGTCCCTGGCCGCCCCCACGGTCCGGTCCCATGCGTTCTGGCGGACCTCCCGTTCGCTCTGCCGGGCCCGCTGTTCGGTCTGGTGGAGTTCGGCGAGCCACTCCTCCGCCCCGTGCTGGTCCTCGCGGGCGCTGGTGAGCTGTCGGTCGAGGGCGTCGAGCTGCTCGCGCTCGACCTCCGCCCAGCCCTCGTGCTCGGCCTGCGACGAGCTCTGAGCCTCCCGCTCGGCTGCCAGCGCGTCGCGGGCGGCCGCCACCTCCGCCTGGGCGGTGGCCAGGGCGGTCCGGGCCTGCCGAAGCGCGTCCAGGTAGGCGGCGGGCGGCGGATCGACCGGGCGGTCGCGGTGGGCGTCGGCGGCCGTGATCGCGGCGTCCAGGTCGGCCTGTGCGGCGGCGTACTCCCGCTGCGCGGCGGCCCGCGCCTCGTCGGCGGCGCGGCGGGCGACGGCCGCCGCCGGGGCGGCCGCGTCGAGCGCTTCCTGGAGGTCGGCGAGACCGCGGCGCAGGCTCCAGTACTTCTGGTCGGCGTCGGCCCACGCCTTGCCGGCGTCCCGTACCCGGTCCCAGGCCTCGGCGACCTGCGAGGGGAAGTTGGCGTCGGTGATCAGTCCGAGGTCACGGGCGATGTCCTCGCGGACCCAGGCGACGACGTAGGTGGCGGACTCGACCGCCTGCCGGCCGGGCTTGACCGCGCCGAAGGTGCCGCTCATGTGGTCACGGGTCCACACGCCGATCGAGCTGTCCTTGAAGTGCCGGGCCACTTCGGCGACGCTCAGCCAGACGACCGGGATCGCGAACGCCATCGCGCGGCCCGTCTTCGGCTTGACCAGGTCCTGCCTCACCAGGTCGTCGGCGGTGACCTCGCCGTCGGTCTCACTGGTGTCGAAGCCCGTGCCGCTCGCCCCGGGGCCGGCCACACCGACGGCGTCGGACCTGATCGCCGGGAAGAAGCCGACCGCCGAGTCCTGGGTGCCACCCTGGGAGGGGGTCACGTTCCTGTTCTCGGCGTACCGGTCGGGCGCCTCCATGCGGATGCCGTCGGCGACCGTCAGCAGCTCCGCATGGGCGAAGGCGGGCCGCGAGTAGATGGTCAGCGACCCGTCGGACCGGTCCGCGAACAGGTCCTCGGTCAGCCCCGCCACCGGATAGCCCTCCGCGCTCGCGCTCTGGTGGTAGAACGCGGACAGCGCACTGGTGCCGGTGCCGTCCTCCAGTGCCTGCGCGGAGCCGGTGCCCGGTGCCGTCAGACCGCTGGACGTCGCCTTGCCCAGAGCCAGGTCCAGCGCGTCGTCGGTCAGGGCGCCCGCGGCGTCGGCGAGCGCGTTGTCGTACGCCTTCGCCAGCGCGATGGTGTTGGCCGTCTGCACCCGGTGCGCCTCGATCACCGTGCGGACCTGGAATCCGTCGGCCGGCATGGTGAACGGCCTTCGCGTGCCGTCGGGGTGCGGGGTGGCGCGCCAGGCCTCGATCTGTGCGGGTGTGGTGGGGATCCGGGCTCCCGTCAGCACGTTCACGCGCGACTGACCGAGGGCCAGGTCCGGCGGGCGCAGCGGGTCGTCGTCGGCGTCCGGATCGTCGTCCGCTCCGGTGTCCGGCAGCATCAGGCTGGCCGGCACCAGTTCCCGCAGTGTGCCGATGTCGCCCTCGGTGAAGACCCCCTGGGCCTTCTTCGCCTTCCGCTTGCTCCTGAGGGTGTCCTCCCCCGTGTCGCCCTCGATCTCCAGGTCGAGCTGGAGCCGGTACCCGGTGGTGAACTCGGCGTGCGGCTCACTGGTGTACACCGACCACAGCTTCGTATGGGTGGCCGACCGGGTGGCGGATGTCGTCTGCCGGTTGGCGCCCGTCTCGAGGTACGTCGGACCGGCCGCCGTCAGCACCGGGTCGCTGGTGTGCACACCCTCGGTGACCTGCCCACCGATGTCGCGGCCCTTCGCCACGCTGAAGCCCTCGGTGACGGTCTCGACCGCCCAGCGGTGGTCCTCCAGCTCCATGGCCGGCCACAGGCCCTCGAACTCCTGGGCGCCCGGCACCAGCACGGCCCGCACCCGCACGGTCCGGGTGCCGATCCGGTACCGCTTCCAGCCGACGACGCCGATCCTGGCCGGCGCCGAGGTACCGATGCCCACCATCTCGCGACGCAGCGCGCGGACCACCCGGGACGAGACGAGCTGCCGGATGGCCTCCCGGCTCTCGTCGTCCATCCCCAGGTCACGGACCTTCTGGTCGAATTCGTCCAGTACCCGGCTGGTGTTCAGGGAGTTCACCGGATAGGTGGCGAACGGGCTGTTCCTGAACCACTCCGGCTGCATCCACACATGGATCGCGTACGTCGGCACCGCGCCCTGGGCGTCCGCCGCGTCCGTGAGGACGCGCAGCAGATGGGCACTGCGCTCGGGAAGATGCCCGAGCCAGCCACCGCGGACCCGCAGGCGCTCCCCGCCCCAGCCGCGCACCCCGCCCGGCAGCAGCCGGCGCAGCGGCGACAGCAGCCCGAACACCCGTATTTCCGCCGCGACCTCGTGTTCCGCGTCACCGGCGACCAGCACCTGGTACCCCGCGTCGACCCGGTTGATGTCCGAGACGATGGTCCGGGCGATCTGGACCGACTCCCCCCGGGAGGTCCACCAGGGACGCACCGTCACTCCATAGCCGCCGGTGATTTCCGGACCGACCGGGTGGGAGTGGTTGTAGACGAAGGTGCCACCGAAGGACTGGGTGAACGACTTGCCCCGCGACCCCGACGCCTGGGTGCTGCCGGTGACCGTCAGCTCGGTCTCCAGCGGGGCCGGCCGGGCCAGCGCCCGCAGCACGCTCACCCGCACCCGGTGGACCACGGTCCCCATGTCGTCCAGGTAGGGCCCCTTGCCGAACAGCCCGGTGGTGCGCGAGCCCAGCGGGCCGGAACTCTGGTCGAAGTCCGCCGTCAGGTACTGCGGCCGCTGCGGGCGCACCGCCGCGTCATGCGCGGGCGAGCCCAGCGTGGTGAGGTGCCACGCCCCCCGGGACGCCTGCTTCAGAACCCGGTCCACGATGCCGGGCTCGCCGCCCAGCGCCACGACGGACACGGTCTGGTAGGGGTGTTCGGAGAGCGGCCCCGGCCGGTGGTCGTCGATCGCCGAGAGCGCGCCCTCCGTCAGCGCCTTGGCCTCGTCGGAGTCCATGGGCTCCTGGGTGATCCGGACGTCGTCCGGGAGCGCGTACGGGTTGTCGGCGCCCGGCGCGTGCGGGTCCCGGCTCGGCATGTGCTCCGAGGGCACGCTGATCAGCACCCGGGCCGCCACGGCGGGGTCGGGCGCGGTGTCGCCGACGACCTCGGTCTTGCTCTGCGTGAAGACGAAGAGCCGGGTGCCCAGGATGCCGAGCGAGGCGATGCCCCGGAACAGGCTGCGCAGACGCCAGTAGCCGCCGGTACTCGCCGAGAACGTGATGCCGTAGCTGAACAGATGGGAGGGCCTGGTGCTGACCGCCATCGGCTCGAACGCCGCGCCCGGGCCGTAGCCGATCCCGTGCTGGGTCCGGCCGTCCGCCTGGTAGCCCACCTGGCCCGTGCCGCCGTGCTTTGCGGAGCCGATGTTGTCGACGTGGCTGTCACGCACCGACACCTGCAGTTCGAACCCGGCTCCGGAGCTCACCGACATGTTCTGCTGGCCGCTGAGGGAGGTGGATCCGGGGGTGCTGTAGCGCATCTTGAGGTCGTTCTGGGTGCCCTCGTATCGGCGGTCGGTCAGTTCGGCGTCGAGCCAGATGTACCGGTAGCCACGGGTGAACCGGCCCGGCTCCACCAGTTCGACCCGGATGCCGGTGCTGGACAGCGCCTGCAGGTTCCCGGCCGTGCTGTGGTGCGACAGTGCGTTGATGACGGTCAGGGTGTTGGACAGCACCATCTGGTAGTGCGCGTGGTTCCGCCACTCGGACGGGTCACCGAGATCGACGAACGGGGCGACCAGATCGGGGAACTTCCGGTGGACCGCCTCCAGGACCTGGTCGATCAGGATGTCCAGCACGGTGCGCCCGGGTCCGCCGGCCGCCTCGCCGAGCTCGATGCCCTCGGGGCCCTCCACCGCCGGGGTGATCCCCGTGGGCCGCTCGGTGTACCGGCCGTCGGCGAAGGTGAAGCTCTCCACCCGGCTCATGCCGAGGGTGGGCGGGTGGTCCTGGGTGAGATACGCCGGGGCGAACGGCACCGCGCCGCTCTGCCGGCGCAGGGTGGTGCCGTCGTCCCAGCCGGCCAGCCGGCGCGCCTCGGTCTGCGTCATCCGGTCCAGGCTCCAGGTGACGAACGGCGTCGCCGCCGGGTCCCCGGTCTTGCGCACGTAGACGGTCTTCTCGACCAGATACAGGTCAGTGGTCGAGCCCTTCGCCCGGCCCACCGCCTTGACCCCGCCGGCACCGCCCGTCACCTGCGAACGTCCCGACATGTGCCCGTAGCGGGCGACGGGGCCGAACTGGATCCGCATGCGGAGGCTGTCGACCAGGCCGAAGAGACTCGGCAGGTTGAAGGTCGGACCCGCCACGACGGTGACGTCCTGCTGGAACGCCTTGGTCACCCGGCGCTCGTTGCGCACGGTCAGCTGACCGCTGTCCCGCAGTTCCTGGACGTCCTCCTCCGAGACGAGGAGGGCCCGCCCCGGGATCACCCGCTCGATCACGAACGCGCCCAGCGGAGTGTGCTTGTTGTCGTCGTCGAACAGCGGCGCACTGGCCACCCGGGAGCGGGACAGCCGCGCGGCCATCTCCCGGAAGCTGTCGGAGGAGAAGAGCGCGTCGAGTTCGTCGTAGGCGGAGGTGCCCTCCCGGGTGCCGATCCGGTCCACCGCCCAGTCCCGGATCTCCCGGATCGGTCCGAAGTCCTCGGTGAACACCAGCCGGTAGTCCGACTCCGCGCTGAGGTTCATCGTCCTCGGGGTCCGGCCCGGCTCCGACCCGTCCGTGAGACTGTCCGGCAGCCGCAGCGACAGACCGTCGCGCACGGCGAAGCCGACGGCGTGGTCCGGACGGGCCGCTTCCGCGGGCCTGCGCCGCCAGGGGGTGCCGAGGACGCCCCGGCGAGCGGGCCGCAGCGCCCCGTCCCTGACGGTCAACTCGTAGTACACGTCGTCGAGATGCAGATGGGAGGGGCCGGTCGAGCGGTTCTCGGCCTGGCTCAGCACCTGATCGCTCATCAGGTAGTCGAAAGCGGTGGTGTATCCGAACCGTGCGGCGATCCGGCCGAACCCGACGAACATGGCGCTCGGCGGACCGAGCGGCACACCCGGAGCGATCTGACGGGTGGTGGCGACCGTCTTGCTGGCCCCGGTGGTGGCCTGGCTGCGCCGCATGTTGTCGACCTTGGTGAGCTTGCCCTCACCGTCGCCGAACCGCTCCCACTCGCCGTAGTTGCGCACCCTGATCTGCAGCGTGCGGATCCGTCCCTCGACGGTGCGGTACACGAAGTCACGCCCGTCGGCGGCGAAGGTCCGGGGCTCGCCCTCCAGGGCCCGCCCCACCCGGTCGAGCAGGGCCGCGATCCCGTTGCGGCGCGGACGCCTTCCGCGTGGTCGCGGGTCCTGCGGCCGGGTCGCCGGGTCCTGTCCCAGCAGCCGCTCGATCTCCGCCATCACCTGGTCGGTGCCGCGCAGCACCACCGCGCTCTGCCCGAAGACGGCGGCGTCGTCGAGCACGGCCAGCCGGTCCGGGTCGGTGAGCACATCCGGGTCGTCCTCGGCCAGGAGCGTCAGCAGGTTGAGGTAGTCCGGCATCCTGCTGCCGTCCTCGAACCGGTTGGGGCCCTGATGGACGGGCGGCGGCAGCAGCGCCCGGTCCAGCCGGGCCGGCCGGTGCAGCTCCAGTTCCTCCTCGATCCGCGCCCCAGGGAACCTGGGCCGCTGGACCGGGGCGGACGGGGCGTCGGGGGACGGGGTGACGACGATCTCCGGGAGCCGGCCCTGGTCCTGCCCCGGCTCCTGGGCCTGGCCCTGTCCCCGGTTCGCGGGACCGGCGGCACCCACGCGAGGGGCTCCGCCGGGTGCAGTGCCGAGCCTCAGGCGTATGAGGTCGGTTTCCTTGGCGTTCTTCCTCATGGCGATGACCACGCGAGCGGTCACGTCCGCGGTCGACTTCAGGTCCTTCTTCCAGTACGACGGCAGCGCTGCGTACGCCTTCGCCACGTCCCCGGCGGTCGCGGGGCCCTTGTTCCACTTCAGCCGCTCCAGCTCCCTGTTCACGGAGGCCTTGAGCTCGGAGAAGTAGGAACCGGACACCGCCCTGTCCGTGTCCACGGGGCCCGCGCCGGCGTCCGACTGGGACTGCGACGGCGACTGCGACAGCCGCTGCGGGGCGGCCGGGGGCTGGATCGTGGTGGGCGGTGCGGTGTGGCGGGCGATGCCGGACGGGGCCTCGGGGCCGAAGGTCCAGATCACCGGCTCGGACGGGGGTGCCGTGCCGGGTTCCAGGGTGGCGCCCACGAGGCCCAGGGCCGTACCCAGATCGTGGCCGACCGGGACGGCGCGGCGCTGTCCCGGCACGTTCAGGGCGAAGCCCTCGCCGGTGTCCACGCGCAGGTCCACACTGCCCGCGTCGTGCGGGACTGGGGTTCCGGCGACAATCTCCGTGGGGCCGGTCTGGACCGGCAGTCCCACCGGCGCGAGCACCAGGGCGTTCAGCTCGTCGGCGACCTGAGCGCCGAAGGACGGGAGACCGGCCTGTACGCGCCCGGCCTGGCCCGCCAGGATGACGACGGGCAGCCGGGTGCCCGGTTCCCAGGCCGTCCGGCGCTCGACGTACTGCGCGACCTCCGCCGCCGTCCGCCACCGTCCGGCCAGGTACATGCGGTTGTCGCTGGCCCGGTACTGACCGCCCACAACGACCGCGCGGTCGCTCGTCGGCAGCAGCGGGGAGGGATGGTCGCGGGTGGGCAGCTCGTGCCGGCCCACGAACCGCGCCCCGGTGAAGCCGCCGTTCAGGGCGACCTTCGCGGTCCGGGCGCCGGTTCCGCCGCCCGAGGCGTCGGCCGACGGTACGGCGGTGCCCTCGGCGGTGGTGGCGGCCCGGGAGGTCTCCGGCGCCGGACGCCCGAACGCCTGCTCCTGGGCCGCGTGCTGCCACTGCTCGTCCCAGCGGGCGGCCTCGGCGCGGGCGGCCTGTTCGGCGGCCTCGTCGGCGGCGGCCTGACGCTCCACAGCCCGCGAGGCCGTGCCGCCCTTCGCCCCGGCCTGCGCCTCGCGCAGCGCGTCGGCGGAGGCCTGCGCGGCCGAGGCCGACTCCTCGACGCGTTGCCGGTTCCAGTCCGAGACCAACTGGTAGATCTCGTCCCGGGTCTGCCACGTGTCGCCCGCCCGGTCCGTGGGTCCGGAGGGCTCGGAGGGCTTGGCGGAGCTGAGCGCCGGCTCGTTGTGCACGGTCTCGGACGGCGTCGCGGTCTCAGACGGCGTCGCGGTCTCAGACGGCGTCGCGGTCTCGGACGGCGTCGCGGTTTCGTGGATCTGCGTCTGTGTCCGCGTCTGCGTCTCCGCCGTGCGGGCGGACTGCTCCCCTGCGGCGGCGGGGGTGTTCTCGGCCGCCGCCTTGGGCTGCGTGGCCGCCGGCCGGGCTGTGGTCGGCTCCGCGGCCTTGGCCGCCGCGTCTGCCGCCCTGTTCATCCCGACTTCGGTCTCCAGGCGCCACTGGGCCGCCGCCCGATCGGTCTCCGCCTCCTGACGATTCCGCTCAGCATCCGCCCTCGCCTGCTCGGCGGCCTGCACATCCGACTCCGCCTTGCGCGCCGTCTCCTGGAGGTCCGCCTTGTAACGGGCCACCGCCTCCGCCACGCGCGCCTGTTCGGCCTTCGCGGCGGCCGGCGAGGGGGTCTTGGTCTCTGCCGACGCGGAAGACCTGGTTTCCGCGGGCGCGGAGGTCTTGGCCTCGGCGGACGCCGAGGTCCTGGCCTCCGCCGACGCTGCGGACTCGGCCTCCGCCGACGCCGCCGTCCTGGTCTCCACAGACGTCGTCCTGGTTTCCGCACCCGCGGCGCGCCCGGCCTCACCCTGCCGGGTGCCCACGGTGTCGGAACGCCCGGTCTCACCCGTCCGCGGACCGTCCGTCTCGGCGCTGGCGCGCCCCGACTCGCCGGCACTGCCCCGGCCTACGGCCGGATCCGTGCGTGTCGGCGGTGCGGCGCTCGCGGCGTCGTGCTCCGTGCGGGCGGTCTCGGCTGCGGGTGCCTTCTCGTCCAGCGTCTTCAGGAAATCGGCGAGGGCCGCCGCGTACGGCGACTGCGGCAACTGCACCTCGGGCCGCTCCAGCACCGCGGCCTGCGCCGATGGATTCGCGTCGGACTTCGCGGCGTCCGTACCCTCCCCCTGCCGGTCGGCGGAGGTCGCGTCGGCGCTTTCGCCCGGCTGCGACGTCCCGGACTTCTCGGTCCGGGCACCGTCCGCGTCGTCGCGCGTGCCGGACGCGCGCCCGTCGCCGATCGGCGTCACCTTTCCCGTCAGCGGGTCCTCGACGGCGGCGGCTCGTACGCCCTTGCCCTGCAGGAAGCCCGCCAACGCGGCCTGGTAGTCGGCCAGCGCCTCCGTCATCGTCTTCTCGCTGCCCGACTCCCACGCCTGGCGAAGTTCGCTCGCCCACGCCCGCGCGGCCTCCTCGGACATTCCGACCCTGGACGCCTGCTGGAACACAGCTTCCTGCTGGCTCTCCGCCCCCTTCCGGAAGTTCGCCTCCCCCTGTGCCTGCCGCATGTCGGAGATGTGCGTCCGCAGAGTGTCCAGCACCCGCTGCACCCCGCCCGGGCCGCTCTCCTGGTACTCGCGCACGGCCCAGTCGCCCCACGCCCTGGCCTGCCCGAGAAGTCCGTCCTTGGTGGGCAGGGTGCGCAGCGCGTAGTCGGCCATCAGGGTGCCGATGCGCTCCGTCGGCATATGGGACTGCGGCAGCTCACCCTTGCTGCCTGTCAGCACCTTCTGCCAGGGCTCCTGCTTCGCCACGCCGTCCCGCATCGGTTCCGGCCGCCTGCCGCCGGCCACATCCGCGCGCTCGGTGAGGTGGTCGGCCCGGATCTGGGCCACCTGGGCTCGGCCCGCGGTGTCCCCGGCACCCTGCTCCGCCTCGGCCAGCCGGGTCCGCAGCTCGCTGATCTCGGCGGCATGGACATCCCCGCGCTCCTGGGCCGCCTTCAGCTCCGTCTTCGCCGTCTCCAGCCGTGTCTGCCGCGCGGGCTCCCCGAGGGTCTCGGCCCGCCGGGCCTCGACGAACTGAGCCCGCGCCTCGGCCACCGCGGCGTCGTCGGACTGCTTGCGCTCCACGGCCTGCTGACGGCGCGTCACCGTCTGCACGTCCGCCCGCGCCACGTCGGCCAGAGCGCGCCCCGTGTCCTGCGTCGCCGCCCTGGCCTCCGCCACCTTGGCCTGTGCGGCCTGGATCCCCGGGTCGTCGGCCTTCTGCGCCGCCCGGAGGTCCGCCCGCGCCCCCTCCAGCCGCGCCTGCTCGGAGGCCACCGCGTCCCGGGCCTCAGACAGCCACTCCCGCGCCGACTGGATGGCGGCCGGGTCGGCGTCCGCACGTTGCTCCGCCGCCCGCAGTTCCGCCTGAGACAGCTGCTCCTCGTGGAGCCTGCTCCGTACGGACTGCTCGGCCTCCAGCACCTGGGTACGTGCCGCGTCGACGGCCGCCGGGTCGACGCCCGCGCGCTCCTGCGCCGTCGACAGACCCGCCCAGGCCTCGTCCAGCCTCTGCAGTGCGGCCCGGTCGGCGGCGAGCGTCTCGGAGGCCCGCGCCTCTCCCTGCGTCGGCGCCGTCTGTTCCGGCCGGTTCTTGTTCTGGGTCCGCAGCGCGGACTGCAGTTTCTGCCGGGCCGCCGCGGTGTTCTCCGGCGCCTCGCGCACGGCCGTCCGGGCCTCGTTGACCCGTGTCTCGGCCGCCTGCACCGTCTGATCCAGCAGTTCGTCCAGCTTCGGCCGTGCCTCCGCGACCACCTGGTCCCGGTGTACGGCGGCCGCCTCCGCCTCCTGCCGTGCGGTCGCGGCCTCCAGCCGCGCCTGAACCGCCTGTTCCGTCAGATGCACCGGGTCCGCCGCGCCGGACCGCCCGCCCGTCGCCTCGGACCGGTCGTTCATCAGGTGCTGGACCAGCGCGTCGTCCTGCACCTGGGTACGTGGCCGGTCCGCGCGCTTGCCGGCGCCGTCCGCGAGGATTCGCGTGACCTGCGCCTCCCGCGCCGCGGGGTTGTCCCGGGGCAGCGACCGCGCGGTCAGGTCGCCCTGCGCGAACCGCCGCTCCAACTGCGCGACGTGTACGGCGTCCTCGGCCTTGTGGACCTGGTCGAGCGCGGCCTCGCGGAGCGACACATCCGCCCCGGGGCGTTGCAGGACCGACCGGAATTCGGCCTGGGCCTGCGCCAGCTTCCGCTGTTCCGTCCTCAGCACGCTCTCGGTCTCGGTGAGCCGCGTCTGCGCGGCCTTCCGGTCCGCGGCGTCCGCCGCGCGGTGCGTGATCGACTCCAGGTCCGCCCGCGCGGCCGCGTCCTTGGCCTCGGCCTCGTACAGGGCACGTCCGTCCGCCGGCCGTGCCTCGGCGGCCTCCGGAGCGGTCCGGTCGCCGCCCTCGCTCCGGCGCGCCGTCTCCAGATCGGCGAGCTGGGCCGCCAGGTCCTCCCGTGCCGCGCGCCCTTTCTGGTAGGACTCGGCGGTCCGGGTCTGAGCCGCCTGGAGTTCCGCGGTGTCGGACTCGCGCCGCTGTGCCGTCGCCAGATCGGCCCGCTCCACCGGCAGTTCCCACCGCGCGGCCCGTGCCTCGTGCCGTGCGGCCACCTGGGCGTCCTGGGCCTGGTAGGCCCGGTCGAGCGCGTCCGCGCGGCGCTCCCCGTCCGCCGCGGAGCCGGTCCTGTCCCGGAGCATCGAGGTGAGTTCCGCCAGCGCCTCCCGCACCTCCCGGCCCCTGGCGGCCAGCGCCTCCTGGGCCTTCGCTACCCGCGTCTGGGCGGTCCCGAGCGCTTCGGGATCCGCCTGGCTGAGATGCGCCGCCTCCCACTCCGCGCGTACCGCCGCCTCGTGCTCGACGGCCTCGCGCTGCGCACGCTCCGTGGCCGCCAGGCGGGCCTGTGCGGCCTGCACCGCCGGGTCGGCGGCGTCGCTGCGCCGGGCCGACGGTTCCGCCTGTGCCCCGTCCAGTTTTCCGCGCGCCGTGCCCACACCGTCCCGGGTCTCGGCGGCCCGGGTCAGGGCGGCCGCCAGCTCGGCGGCGTCGGCCTGGCGCTGCCGCACGGCCGCCAGATCGGCTCGCGCCGCCGTCAGCTCCCGCGCCGACGCCGACTCCACGGACTCGGACTCGGCCAGCCGCGACCGCGCGGCCTGCATGGCCGCCGACTCGGTCTTCTGGCCACGCCCCGCGACCGACTCGGCGCTCTCGCTCCGCCATGTCGCCACGAGGTCCGCCCTCGCTCCCACCACTTCCTGCCGGGAGGCCCGTCGCGACTCGTAGGACTCGAAGACGCGGGTCTGTGCCGCCTCGAGTTCCGCGGTGTCGGCCTGGCGTCGCTGTGCCGACTCCAGAGCGGCCCGCGCGGACTCCGCGGTCCCCCGCAGCTCGGCGGTCCGCGTTTGCGTGGACTCCAGGGAGTCACGGATCTCGGAGACCCGGCTCTGCGCCGCCTCCGCCGCCTCCCGCTGCTCGGAGGCCCGGATCTGGGCAGTCTCCACCGCCACACGCTTCTCCGCGAGCCGAGCCTGCGCGGCTTCCGCGGCCTCCGGCGTCGTCGGCTCGGCGCTCTCGCTCCGCCGTGCCGTCTCCCGCTCCAGGTCCGCCCGCGCCCCCGCCAAGTCCCGCTCCGCGGAGGCCGCCGCGGACTCGGTCTCCGACGCCCGCTGCTGCGCGGACTCCAGGTCCGCCTGGTTCCCCGCCAGCTCCCGCTCCGTCGAGAGCGCCGCGGACTCGGTCTCCGACGCCCACTTCTGCGTGGTCTCCAGGGCGTCCCGGGCCTCGGCGGCCTGGGTTCGCGCGGAGTCCAGGGCCGCGGCTTCCGCTTCCCGCTCCTGCGCGGCCATCAGGTCGGCCTGGTCCGCGTCCCTGTTCAGCCGTGCGTCGCCCAGGACGTCCCGGGTCTCGGCGAGTCGCACCTCCGCGGCCGCACGTTCGGCCTGGCGCTGCTGTACCGCCGTGAGACGGGTCTGCGCGTTCGCCAGTTCCGTCCGTTCGGTCTGTACGGCGTCCCGCGCCGAGGCGAGCTGTGCCTGCGCCGCGTCGACCGCGGCCGGATCGGTGTCCGCACTCCGCTGGGCCGCTGCCAGATCGGCCTGCGCCGCCTGCTCCTTCCGCTCGGCCGCCGACAGCGCGGACTCGGACGTCGACACGCGCGTCTGCGCGGCCTCCACGGGGCCCTCGGCCTTCGCCGGCTGCGCCTTCTGCGCCGCCTTCGGAGCGTTCCTGAGGGTGTCGGGCCGTGTGCTCGCGTCCTGCAGAGCCTCCAGCTTCTCGGCATCCGCGTGACGCTGTACCAACTCGGCCAGGTCGGTCCGCGCCGCCCGCTCCTGCACCCGCGCGGACTCCAGCGTGTGCTGGAACTTGGCGGCCTTCGTCTCCACCGCCCTGAGCTCCGCGGTGATCGTCTGACGCAGCTGCACCGCGGCCAGATCGGCCCGGGCTTCCCGCACCTCCCGCTCCGCCGCCAGGACACCGGACTCGGCCTCCGGCGCCCGCCCCCCGGTCTCCGCGTCCGCACGCTGCCGCGCGACGTCCAGCGCGTCCTGCGCCTTGCCGACCCACGTCTGCCCTGCCTCCACCGCCCGGGCGTCGGCCTGACGCCCCAGCGCCGCGTCCAGATCCGCGCGCGCCGCGCGCCACGGCTGCTGTGCGCTCTCCAGGGCGTCCCACTTCTCGGCGAGCCGCTGTTCCGCCATCTCCCGGGCCACGTCGCCGACCTGACGCTCCTGTGCCTTCGACAGGTTCTGCCGAGCCCCCTCCAGCGACTCGCGCAGGGCCGCCACAGCGGCCTGTGCCCGGGCGCTCCCCGCCTCGGGGGCCTGTGCCAACTCCCGCTCCGCCGCCGACAGCGCGGACTCGGACTCCGCCACGCGTGTCTGTGCCGCCCGCACGTCCGCGCCGATCCGTGCCTGCGCCGCCTCCAGCGCCGCGGCATCGGCCTTGCCCTCCCGCGCCGCCTTCGCGTCCGCCTCCGCCGCCTTCACCTCCGCGACCGCCACCGACACCGCGGACTCGGTCTCCGACACCCGCGCCTGCGCCGCCGTCACGGCGTCCCCGGCCTCGGCGGCCCTTGACCGTGCCGTTTCCAGAGCCGCGGCATCGGCCTGTCGCTGCTCCGCCTCCAGCTTCTGTTCCGCCGTACGCACTACGGACTCGGTCGCCGCGACCCGTGCCTGCGCGGCCTCGACCACCGCAGGCTCGGCGCCCCCGCGCTGCTGCACGGCCGTCAGCTCGGTCTGTGCCGCGTCCCGCTCCCCCCGCCTGGCGTCCAGAGCGTCCCGTGCCTCGGAAACCCGCGTCTGCGCGGCTTCCAGCGCCTCGGCGTCCGAGTGCCGCCGCTGCGCGGCCGACAGCTCCGCCCGCTCTCCTGCCAGCTGCTGCCGTGCGGACTCCACGCCCGCCTGCTCCTTGGCGACCCGCGTCTGAGCCGCCTCCAGCGCCGAGGCGTCGGCCTTGCCCTGCGTCGCCTTCAGGTCCGCACGCGCCGCCTGCTCGGCCCGCTCGGCCGCCGACAGCGCGGACTCGGACGTCGACACGCGCGTCTGCGCGGCCTCCACGGCGTCCCGGGCCTCGGCGGCCCCCACGCGCGCGGCGGCCGGCGCCACGGCATCGGCCCGACGCTGCCGGTCCGCCGCCAGTTCCGCCACCGACCGGCCTGCCGGAGCCGCCGCATCGGGTCGCTCGCCGGTCTCGCTCCGGGCGGAGCTCCGGGGTGCTTCCTGGCCCTGCCCCGGCGTACGCGTCTGCCGCCCATCGGCGTTGCGCGCCGCCGCGAGCACCTGCGCCGACTCGGACCGCAGCTGCTGTTGCACCAGCGCGTCCTCCGCGTCGAACACCTGCTGGAGCGCCTTCTCGCGCGCTTCCGCGCCGCCGGTGCCCCGGATCTCCTGGAGCACCGCGTCCTTGTTCGCCCGGGCCTCCGCCAGGCGCGCCGCCGACAGATCCGCCCGGGCCGCCGCCTCCTTCGCCGCGTCGTCGTACAGAGCGCGTTCGGCCGCCGCCACCCGCGCCTCGGCGGCTTCCACAGCCCCCGGCTCGGCGTCCGCGTCCTGCCGTACCGCCGCCAGGTCCGCGCGGGCCTCCCGTACTTCCGTCTTCCTTGCCAGTACGGCGGACTCGGCGTCGGCCAGGCGCGTCTGCGCGGTCTCCATGTCCGCCCGGACCTGGGCCCGTTCGGTCTCGGCCTGCTTGCCGGTCACCCGGTCCGCCACGCTGCGCGCGGCGTCGGCCTTCGCCGTGGCGGTCCGCGCGGTGTCCATGGCCTCGGCGAGGGCCGTCTTCAGCGTCCCGAGCTGGGCGGCGCTGTCCTGCGCGCGCAGTTCCAGCACCTCCAGATCCGCGCGTGCCGACGCGAGTTCGGCCAGCGCGTCGCCCCGGGCGGTCTGCGCCGCGGTCAGGTTCGCGCGCGCCTCTTCGAGCGCGGCGGGGTCGACGTCCTTGCCACGCTTCTGCGCGGCCTCCAGTTTCGTCAGCTTCGTGCCCACCGACCGCAGCGTCCGCTGCGTCGCCGCGTCGTTCTTCTTGGCCGTGGACAGCCGGGTCTCCCCCTGCCCGACCGCGGCGGTGTCGGTGTCATGACGGCTCTGCGCCGCCTCTACCTGCGGGCCGAGCTCCGACTTCAACCGCTCCGCCCGGGCCTGCGCCGCCTCGGCCTCCAGCCGGGTCTGCTCGGCCTGCTCCACGGCCCGCGCCGGTTCCACTGCCTCGGGCCGGCCCTCGGCCTTCGCCGCGGAGGACCGCCCCGACGCCTGCTCCCGCAGGGTGGTGATACGCGACTGCAGTGCGTCCATCACGCGCTGCACGCCGGCGGAGCCGTTGTCGCGGTACTCCTGTGCGGCCCACTCGCCCCACTCCGAGACCTCGCCCCAGCGGCTCGGCCCGTCCATCGGCAGCTTCCGCTCCGCGTACGACGCCATGTGGTACGACACGGTCTCGGGGGTCAGACGGGCCGTCTCCAGGGCGACTCCGTCCGTGTCGTCCGCGAGCGTGCTCTTCCACGGGGTTCCGGCGGCGTCCTCGGAGGTACGCGCCGGTCCCTCGCCGAACAGGCGGTCGGCCCGGTCCCGCGTCACCTTGGCCCGGATCTCCGCGACCCGCACGGCGCCTTCCGCGTGCGTTTCCTGGCGCACGGCCTCATACAGCGCGGTCTGCTTCGCGACGAGGTCCTTGGCGGCCTCGTCCGCTCCGGACAGCTTTTCGTCGGGCTTGCCGCCGACACTGCCGTCAGCCTCGCCGGTCTTGGCGCTGGCCTTGCCGTCGGTCTTGCCGGATTTGCTGTCGGCCTTGCCGGCGTTGCTGTCGGCCTTGCCGCTCTCGGCCGACGAGGACTTCGTCTCCTCGGACTTGGCCGCGAGGTCGGTCGCGTCGGTCGACTTCGCCGCGGCGGACCTGGACGTGTCGTCGGCGGACCTGGAGGCCGCCCCGGCGCGGCTCGCCTCGCCGGTCTTGACCCTGCTCGCCTCGGCCCTGGCGTTCGCCTCGGCGCGCTGTGCGTCGGCGATCTTCTCGTCGACCTCCTTGCGGACCGCGGCCTTCTCCCGGTCCCCGACCTGCTGGCGCTTGGCGGCCTCCTTGGCGTCCGCGACCCGCTGCCGTTCCGCCTGGGTGATGTTCGTACCGGTGGACGTCCGGTCCGACGCCGTCCGCCCGGATTCGGCTTCTTCGGACCTGGCGGCCGACCGTGCCTCGTCCGCACCACGCTGCGCGCGTGACGTCTCGCCCGGCGCACCCGTGCGGGTCTGCCCGGCCCCGTCCGCCTCGGACCCGGCCCTCGCCGATGCCCCGTGCGGCGTTCCGCCTGCCTGCGCGATCCCCTCGGTCGCCTCCACGGGTGTGGTCTTGTCCTTCGCCGGCCGCGCGAGCGCGGCCGCGTCGCCGCCGTCACCCGACGCGGACCTGGCATCCGCCCTGGTGCCGCTCGCCGGCCGCGCGCCCTCGGACAGGGCCGCCGCCGTGCCGGCAGGCCGCACTTGCCGACCGCCCAGTCCGGCGGCCGACTTCAGCGGCTCACGTCCCGCGTTCGGGACCGTGCGTGTCCCGTCGGTGCCGCCGGAGGCGCGCTGCCCCTGGTCCGCCCCCGAACGTACGGCCGTGTCCGCGAGGTTGGCCTGGGCGCCGGGCTCCCTCGCCGCGGCGCCGCCCGCCGTCTCCGACGTGCCCGTACGACCGCCGCCCACGATCTGCCCGACCGACGCCTCGCGCACCGGACCCGACGGATGGACGACCTGGGGCTTCGCCGACGGAACCGACCGCACCGGAGACACCGTCTCCTCGGCCCCCGCGGTGCGCACGGACGCGTCCGACGCACCATTGCGTGCCGACACGTCCAGCGCGCTGTTACGCGTGGCCGCGTTCGACGTGCCCGTACGGCTGCCGCCCTCGATCTGCCCGACCGACGCCTCCCGCACCGGACCCGACGGATGAACGACCTCCGGCTTCGCCGACGGAACCGACCGCACCGGAGACACCGTCTCCTCGGCCCCCGCGGTGCGTGCGCCCGTGTTCGGCGTCGCGGCGTGGTTGTCGTCGGCAGATCGCAGCGCGTTCTGCGCCTGCCGCACCCCGGTGTCGACCGCCTTCGCCACGCCGGGCGCCGCGTTGCCGCCTGTGTCCTGCACCCTGCCGCCGACGGCACCCGTCGTCGGGCTGGACGTCTGCGGAGCGGCCTCGTGCGGGACGCCGGTGGCCGGCTGGGCCTCCAGGTTCGTCCGCACCACACGCTCGGCGCCGGAGGCGCCCACCGACTCCTGACCGCCGGTCGAGTGTCCGACCGTCGAGGCGTCCACGGTCCGCTGCGCGGCCTGCGCCGTCCTGGCCACGCCGCTGAGGCCGGAGCCGACGTCGTGCAGGACGCTCTGGCTCGTGGAGCCGTCCGCCACGCCGCTCGTGATCCCGCTCGTGCTCCCGCCGGCCGTCGAGGCCTTCGGCGCGGTCTGTACGGACTGGGTGGCGCCGTCGGTGACGGACCTGACCGCCGAGGAGCTTCCGGGCGAGGTGCCGGCGTCCACCGGGGTCACCTTGTTCGGTACGGCCGCGCCGTCGCCGGCGCCCGGACCGTCGCCCGCGCCGGTCGTCGTCACCTTGGTCGGCGTCGGTGCCGGCGCCGTGTCCGTCGACGTGCGCACGGTGGTACCCGTGAGCGTCCGGGTCACGGCAGAGTTGACCGAGACGTCCGAGGACAGCGTCAGGTCGGACTTGGTGAGGCCCTTGGAGGAATCGGCGATCGTCCCGCTGATGGAGGAGACGGAGGTGACCGACGACGGCAGGGTCAGTCCCGTACCACCGCCCGTGCCGGTGCCCGTCGCGGTGTCGCCCACCGAGGAGCCCACGTTCGCGGTGCCGACGTTCACATCGCCGACGTTGACATCGACCTTGAGCCCGTCCAGTTTCTCCTTGGCCACCTTGGCCAGGCCCTTGGTGACAGAGGCCACGGCCATGCCGACCCCGCCCCACAGCACCAGGTTCGAGATGAAACCGGGGATCTGCTCCAGGGAGGTGGGGACGGGAATGAGCTGCTGGGCGGTCGTCGGCAGACCGGCGGCGGCGTTGCCCGACGCCACCGCGGCCGCGTTGATGGCCATGAACTCGATGCCGAACCGGGCGACCTTCCCGGTGACGCTGGCCATCGTCACCGCCCAGTCGGGCAGGGTCTCCGTGACGGCGCTGACGGCGGATCCGACGAACTTGCCGACGTTGGAGACCATGTTGCTCATCGCGCTGACGGCTGTCGCGACCATTTCGGAGACCCTGCCCAGCAGGCCGACCATGGCGCCCAGCAGTCCGAGGAGTTCCGGCGCCGCGAAAATGAGCGCGCCCAGAAAGACACCGACGAGACCGGCGATCAGTTCCGCCAGTGCCTGCTTCGCGAGCGTTTCCTCCTGCTCGGTGCGGAGCATGGCGTAGTAATTGATCATCTCGCCGGTGTCCCAGAACTCTTCGATGATGTTCATCACCGCTTCGCGCTGGTCGGAGAAGGCCTGGGTCATGTACATCTCGGCGTCGCCCTGCCACGCCCCGTTGTTCAGGTCGAACTCGGCGCTGGTCATCCTGGCAGCCTGCTCGTCCAGAAAGTCACCGAAGTCGATGAGGGCGTTACCGAGTTCGTAGACCGGGTTCGGGTCCCAGGTCTTGTTGATGCTGGGCGCGTCGTCGGACATGATCGGGGCTACCTCAGAATCCGGTTTCGTTGACCGCGGTGGTGTGATAGTTCTCGTTCGGCGTGCCGCTCGGCTGGTCCACCGTGTCGGAGGGCGGACCCGAGGGGTGCGCGGCTTGCCACTCCGAACTGTTGGCCTGCACCATCTGGGTGTGGAACTGCTGGAACATCGCCTTTACGGCGCCCTCGCAGTTGGCGTAGTTCTCCGCGGCCTTCGCAATGCCTCCGGTGAGGACGTTGATGACGCCCTGAGCTCCCGGGACGTTTTCGTAGTACGCCCCGTCGGTGGCGTTGTTACGGTCCTCGGCCTCCTGCGTGCCGTAGAACTCTTGTGTCACCGCCGTCCAGCGGGCGTTGAAGTCGTCGGCGACGTCCGCGGCGTCGCCGGTCCACGAGAGCCGCAGTTCGCCCAGGGAATTCATGATGTCGGTGAGTGCGTAACTGATGTTCTGGGCCGCCGAGTTCACTTGCTCGCAAGCCGCGTTGAGACTGTTCGGATCCACCGAGAGCGTGACGGCGTTGTAGTCACGGGGAATGGCTGACATGGCCTGATGCCTCCTCAGGAGCCCTGCGAATTGGCGGTGTTGGCGGTCTCGGCGGAGATGTAGTTCGCCCTGCTGGTCATCATGCGTTCGATCATGTCGGTGAGGAGGTCCTGGAGGTCTCTCATGGTTTTGTTGACCTCGGTGGAGACATCGCTGAACGTGGTGCCGGCGGGGCCTTTCCAGGCGTCTTCGATGACGCGGTACTGATCCTGGATGGTGTTGATGTTGTCCTCGATCACATCGGCCCGGTTCCGGACCAGGGTGATGGCCTCTCCCAACTGGCCGATGTCGACCGCCCAGGCCGCGGGAGTCATCACCGTCGAGCCGTCGGCGAGCAGATAGGAGCCGTCGCTCTGCTGGGTGGCACCTTCGATTCCGTTGTCGGTGACCATGTAGGTGGAACCGTCGGAGCCGGTGAAGAGGCCGGTCTGGGTGTCGAGAGTGCCGGTGAGTACGGTGCCGTCCGCCAGGACGACGGTCGTCCCGTCGGAGGAGTAGAAATCACCGCCGGACATATAGCCGTAGAGGACCGTGCCGTCGGGCAGGGTCTTGGTCACCCCGTCCTTCAGGAAACTGCCGTCCGGGGTACTGACGCCGTGCTCGACCTCTCCGTCGGCCGAGACATAGACGGTCCCGTCCTGGGAGATCCAGCCGCCGTCCTGGGTCGCGCTTCCCAACAGCGTCTGGCCGTCGACGGCCTGCGAGGTGAGGAACTGCCCGTCCGCCGAGGTCTGTCCGTTCAGGACCGTGCCGTCGGGCTGGATCTCGACGGTCCCGTCCTGCGACACCCACGTTCCGTCGCTCAGCACGCTTCCGTACACCTGCTGGCCGTTGACGGTCCGCACCTGGCCGTTCGGCAGGAACGAACCGTCGGGCGCGGTCAGCCCGTCCTCGACCTCACCCGTGGGGGAGACATAAACGGTGCCGTCCTGGGAGATCCAGCCGCCGTCCGGGGTGGCGGTCCCCAGCAACGTCTGCCCGCCGACGGTCCGCGAGGTCAGGGACGAAGTGTCCTCCGACGTCGACTCCTCGGACTCGCCGGAGGTGGTCTCCTCGGTCCCGCCGGACGTCGTCGTCCCCTCGTCGGCGGTGGCATCGTCCACGACCGTGGTCGTGCCGTCGTCCGCGACCGTCGTCGTGCCGTCCCCGCCCGACGCGTCGCCGTTCGCCACGAACGATCCGTCCGACGAGGTCTGCCCGTACTCGACCTGACCGTCCGCCGAGACGTAGACGGTCCCGTCCTCGGAAATCCACCCGCCGTCCTGGGTGTCCGAGCCGAACAGAGTCTGACCGTCAACAGTGCGCTCGGTCAGAAACTGCCCGTCGGACGAGGTCTCCCCATGCTCGACCACACCATCGGCGGTGACCATCGTCGTCCCGTCCTCCGACAGAAACGACCCATCATCCAACTGCGTCCCATAAACGGTCTGACCGTCGATCTGCTGAACTTCACCATTCGCCAGAAACGCACCATCAGGCGCCGTCAGACCATGCTCGACCTCACCATCCGCCGAGACATAAACCGTCCCGTCCTGCGAAACCCACCCACCATCCTGAGTATCCGAACCCCACATCGTCTGACCGTCAACGGCCCGCTCGGTCAGAAACTGCCCATCGGACGTCGTCTGCCCGTGCTCGACCACACCCCCGGCCGTGACCATCGTCGTCCCGTCCTCCGACAGAAACGACCCATCATCCAACTGCGTCCCATAAACGGCCTGGCCATCGATCTGCTGAACTTCACCATTCGCCAGAAACGCACCATCAGGCGCCGTCAGACCATGCTCGACCTCACCATCCGCCGAGACATAAACCGTCCCGTCCTGCGAAACCCACCCACCATCCTGAGTATCCGAACCCCACATCGTCTGACCGTCAACGGCCCGCTCGGTCAGAAACTGCCCATCGGACGTCGTCTGCCCGTGCTCGACCACACCATCAGCAGTAACCATCGTCGTCCCGTCCTCCGACAGAAACGACCCATCATCCAACTGCGTCCCATAAACGGCCTGGCCATCGATCTGCAGAACTTCACCATTCGCCAGAAACGCACCATCAGGCGCCGTCAGACCATGCTCGACCGTGCCGTCGCTGGAGACATAGACCGTCCCGTCCTGCGAAACCCACCCGCCGTCCTGCGTGTCCGAGCCCAGCAGATGTTCACCGTCGACGGTGCGTTCGGTGAGGGACGGGCCGTCCGACGTGGTCTGCCCGGGATCTGGGTCGCCGGTGTCCGACGTGGTCGTCGTTGCGCCCGAATCCGGTGACGCGGATGCGGATGCGGACGGTGACGAATGAGGGTCGCCCTCCGGCGTGACCGACGTCGGCTCAGTCGGTGAAGTCCCGTAATCGGGCTGTGTGTTGTCGCGGACTCCTACCGTGTCACCGGCGTCCGGATGATCCGCCGGCGGATGGCCGTGGTGGTCGGCGTGGGCCGGCGTGTCGGGCTCGCTCGTCGCCCGGGAGAAGAACGACCTGTCCAGGTGAGTCAGCGGTCCGCCGTCAGGCGAGTGGTCGGCCCCGTCGGGAATGGAGCCGGGCCCGTCGACAACTGGTTCCGCCAGAGCCGAGCTCTGTGTGTCCGGCGCATCCGGGGTCTGGGCGTCGTCCTGGGCGGTCGAAACCGTCGCGGGTTCGAACAGACCCCGGTCCAGGGGAATCAACGCCTCGCCGTCGGTGTGCGCGTTCGTCATTTCGCCCCGTCTCCTCTCCCTGCCGGCGACTTCATATGTGTCCGCACGGTAAGGGTCGTGGAATGGTCGGAGACTGCGTAGATCCTTGTTACTGACGTACGGACGTCCTGGAATGGGGACGTCGAGCGACGGTCGATATCCCGGCACCATGGATAGGTCAATCAGAAGGCCGATGACCGAAGAAAGCGGGGTGTCCCATGGGCGACAGCGACGACGTGAGCCCGCACGCATCGGAATACCAGAGCGACCCCTGGGTACCGAACGTCGATCCGGACGCGAGCGATCACGGCGACCAGGAGGACGCGGCCGAGACCTACGCCGAGATCTACGGGGTCACGGCGACCACCAACCCGACCGACGACTCGGACGACGACGAGCCGCCGGACGAGATGGTGACCATGCCGAAGCTGAGCATGGCCTACACCACGTCCCCCGACCTGGTGCCCACCGAACCGGGAGGCGGGTCGGGCAGCGCCATGCCCACCCTTCCGGACAGCAGCGCCTTCTCGATCGACCTCGGCGCGCTGCGGGCGGCGGAGCAGACCTTCCTCGACGCCGTCGCGAATGCGTCGAGCGCGTACGAAACCTTGCGGGCCAAGGTGCAGGGTGCCATCGCCGACCCCAATCTGTTCGGCCAGAAAAACGGTCAAGTGGTGGGCAGCGGTCGGACGGCGAGCTGGGTCCCGGACGAACTCGCCGAGAGCGGAGCCCAGTTCGCCGAGGCGATCAACCCGCAGCTGACGAAGGTCATGCAGGACGGCGCGGGCGGCATCGAACTGATGGGCACCTTCACGGCGCTGCTCAACAACGCCGGCCAAACCTACGCCGAGACGGACTCGCAGTCGGCCATGCCGGACTTGGGCCCGCGTGCCCAGCCGGCGGTGCAAATAAGCGACATCGAGTCGAACTCGGCGATATAGCGGGTTCCGCGCACGCAAAACGGCGCCCAGCCACTTCCCGGCCGGGCGCCGTTCGCTGTGTCAGCCGGATGTGATCCGGGCCGCTCTCACTCGACGGCGACGGGCGGCAGATCGTCGGGGAGCAGGGTCACCAGGTCGTCCGTGGTCGGCTCCACCAGTTCCACGACCCGCTGCGCGTGCCGCTCCGTCATGCGCTGGAAGATCTGGCGGGCGGTGCGGCCGTTGCCGAAGCGGTCGTCGCGGACCAGCTCGCCGAAGTAGCCGAGCAGGGCCTCGCGGGTGTCGTCCGGCAGCTCGTACTCGTGCTTGGCCGCGTGGAACTCGACGATGCGGCCCAGTTCCTCGCTGCCGTAGTCGTCGAACATCAGGGTGCGGGTGAAGCGGGAGGCGAGGCCCGGGTTGATGTCGACGAAGCGTTCCATCTCGTCGGGGTAGCCGGCCACGATGATCACGACGTCGTCCCGGTGGTCCTCCATCAGTTTGACCAGGGTGGCGATGGCCTCGCGGCCGTAGTCGTTGCCCTGCCCGGCCGGGGTGAGCGCGTAGGCCTCGTCGATGAACAGGACGCCGCCGAGGGCGCGTTTGAAGACGGCGGTGGTCTTGGGCGCGGTGTGACCGACGTACTCGCCGACCAGGGATCCGCGGTCGGCCTCGATCAGGTGGCCGCGGGAGAGCAGGCCGAGGGCGGCGAGGATACGGCCGTACAGGCGCGCCACCGTCGTCTTGCCGGTTCCGGGGTTGCCGGCGAAGACCAGATGGCGGCTGAGCGGCGGCGCGGCGAGGCCGGCCTCGGTGCGCTGGCGGACCAGCTGCATGACCTTGACCATCGTGCTGACGTCCTGTTTGACGCTCTCCAGGCCGATCAGGTCGCCGAGTTCGGCCAGCACCTCGGAGAGACTCTCGGCGCGGGCCTGCCGGGTTCCGGTGCTCTTGACGTCCGGGGTCGCGGGGCCACCGCCCCGCCCGCCCGGTGCCACCGCGAGCGCCCCGGCGCCCGGAGCGGGCAGCGGTTCGCCGCCGAGTGCCTCCTCGGGCATCGTGCTGATCTTCACGTCGTCGACGCGGCAGCGCTCGAAGGTGGGGTCGGCGCCGTCGGCGAGTTTGAGGTCCTCGTCGGTGTCGTGGATACGGCAGCCGCGCAGCAGGGGCGTCGCCGCGCTGCCGACGTAGACGGCGGGGAAGCCGGTGGCGCTGATGTCGCATTCCTCGAAGCGGCCGGCGGCGTTGTCGGCGATGTAGACGCCGTTCTTCGCGGTGCCGGTGACGGTGGTGCCGCGGACCCGGGGCGCGGCCTTCGCCTGGACGACGAGGCCGGTGCCCTTGGTGTCGGTGATGGAGCAGTCGGTCAGCCAGGCACCGGCGCCCTCGCGGACGAAGACCCCGGCGGCGCCGGTGCCGGTGACGCGGGTGTCGACGACGAGGGCGGTGGTGCCGGCGCCGATGTCGATGCCCACGCCGGAGCAGGAGCTGACGGAGCAGTCGTCGACGAGCGGGCGGTGTTCGGTGCGCAGGGCGATGCCGGTGGTGGCCTTGGTGATCCGGCAGCCGCGGGCGGAGAGGTCGCCGCCGTCCACCTCTATGCCGCACAGTTCGGTGCTGTCGATCTTGGTGTCGGTGAGGGTCAGCATGGCCTGGCCCACACTGCGCAGTCCGTGTTCCGGGGTGCCCTGGACCCGGCTGTCGTGGAGGGTCACCCGGCTGCCGTCGCCCGCGTGGACGCCGGTGAAGGCGGAGACGGTGACCGCGCAGTCGACGAGGCTGAGCCGTGAAGTGTCCGCCGCGTAGACGCCGTTGGCGCCGGAGCGGGTGAATGCTCCGCCGCGTACCTCCACCTGTGCCTCGCCGCCGGCCGCGAGTCCGGAGCCGGAGGTGTCGGTCGTCGTGGTGTCGTGCAGCCGCAGCCGGCCGGCGCCGGTGGCGACGACGCCGGCCGCACGGATGTCGCTGATCCGGCAGTCGATGAGGGAGGCGACCGCGCGGCCGGTGACATGCACCGCGTCCCGGCCGGTGCGGGCGATCTCGCAGCCGCGCAGGGCGACCCCGAACTCGCCGCCGGCGGACGGCCCTTCACCGGCCGCGTCGTCGTCGGGGGCGGTGTCGGCCCCGGCGTCGCCGGTGATGACGACTCCCCCGGCCTCGCTGTCCCCGATCCGGCAGGTGCGCAGCACGGGCCGGGCGCTGTCGTCCACGGCGACGGCGGCCGCCCCGGTGTGGGTCACGGCGCACAGTTCCAGGGCGGCGCGGGCCGCGCCGGTGATCCGGATGCCATGGCCGCCGGTGCGGGTCACCGAGACCCGGGTGAGGGTGGGAGACGCGCCGTGGTCCACCAGGATGCCGACGGCGTCCACGTCGCTGATGCCGGTGTTCTCGACCACGGCCCGGCTGTCCCCGGCGAGATAGAGGCCGATGTCGCCGGTGTGGTGGAGTTCGCAGTCCCGGAAGACGGGGGTGGCGGTGCCGGTGACCTGGGCGCCGGCGCCGGTGATCTCGCAGCCGTTGACCTCCACCGCGCCCGCGGTGACCAGGACGGCCGGTTCCTTGCCGCGGCCTTCGAGGACCAGGCCCTGTATCCGGCCGCCGGGGCTCTGCACGGTGAGCGCGGGCCCGTGGGCACCGGCGACGATCCGTACCGTGCCGCGCCCCTTCTCGGCGGCGAGGGTGATGTCACGGTCCAGGACGACGCTCTCGGTGTAGGTCCCGGGCTGCACGGAGATCACCGCGCCCTCCGGGGCCTCGCGGACCGCGGCGACGATGGTCTTGTACGTGCCCCAGCCGCGAGGGGCGACACGCAGTCCGGCGCTCATGTCGAGGTGCAGGTCAGTCGCAGCTGGGCGGCGGCGACATGGACGCCCTCGGCCGCGTCGCCGCGCTCGGCCCCGGCGTCCACGAGCCTGACGGTGACCCGGCCGGTGCGCACGGTGAACGCGGGCGAGGTGTACCAGCGGCCCTGGTGGGTCTTGCCGATCTGGTCGACCAGAAAGCCGCCGAGGGGCTTGGACTGCTTGTCGGCGCTGGTGCCGAAGGCGTAGTCGTCGTCGTAGTAGTAGAAGTAGGCGGGCGAGCCACCGACCCGGGTACGGGAGGAGTTGGTGGGCACATAGCTGGAGACCCGGCAGGACGCGACCGTGAAGTGGGAGCTGAAGTCGTACTTCCACAGCGCGTAACGGGTGGCGTCGTATCCGTCGGCCTTGCCGGACACCGGCATGGAGAGATAGCCGCCGGTGCAGGCCTCGCCGGTGTAGCCGCCGCTGTCGGAGTTGGTCCAGGCGGTGGTTCCGTCGGCGTCGGTCCCGGTGGAGTAGCCGTACACGGCGAAGCTGGTGGAGCCGTCGCTGCTGGCGGCGCAGTCGGGGCCGGCGATGGCCTTCCAGGTCTGTCCTGAGCTCTGGCCGCCGGCCTGGTAGGGCGTGGCGTCCGGGCTGGGGGCGATCGGCCTGACCTCACTGGGCACGGCGAAGGCCGGGCCGCCGAAGGCGCCGTACACCAGCGCTCCGAGGGCGACGGCCAGGAGCGTGGAGATGCTCACCACGAGCATGCGTTTGCCCGTCAGGCCGCGCGGGTCCTCCGGCCGTACGGATTCGGCGAATGCGGAGGAGAACTCGCGCCAGTCCTCATCAATCATGCGAGAAAGCACCCCTCATTGTTGTGTTTCTGAATAACCCAGGGAAAGGGACAGGGATGGCAGGACGAATAGCCACGGTGCGGCGCACGGGTGGGCAACTCGGCCGCATGGCACCCGACTTGAGTTACGTACGAGGCCACGGGCAGGTTCACGTGATTTCTTTCACCGGGTCCAGGGCGGGGAAGGGGACTGACGCGGCGACTACGTTCGTACTCAGGAACTCACCAAACCTGAGAATGGCAGGAGCGCCATGTCCCCCCAGATTTCTCAGATCGCCGTCGTCGAGCAGCACAGCCTCGTGCGCCTGGGTCTGGAGACCCTGCTCTCCGGCAGCTCCCTGCTGCGGGTGGTCGCGCTGGCCGCGGACCCCGCGCAGCTGCCGGAAGCCGACGCGCAGCGCCTGGACGTCGTCGTCTACGGCGCTCCGCCGCAGCCCGGACCGTCGCTCGCCAAGACCGTCGCCGCCCTCACCCGGTGCGGACGGGTGCTGGTGGTCGCCGACTTCGCGGGCTGGCAGCCGGTGACCGACGCGCTGCGCGCCGGGGCCTACGGCTGTGTCGGCAAGCAGGCGGGCGAGCAGGAGCTGCTGCGCGCGGTGGAGACGGTCGCGCTGGGCGGTCTGCACATCGCGCCCGGTCTCGCCACCCGGCTCCACCACGAGCTGCGGCAGCCGGCCGGCACCCCCGCCCCGGCCCTCGCCCACCGGGAGCGGGAGGCGTTGCGGCTGCTGGCCACGGGGCTGACGCACGGTCAGATCGCCCGGCGGATGGGGCTGACGGAGGCCACGGTCAGCACCTACGTGAAGCGGATCAGGAACAAGCTGAACGTCCGCAACAAGGCGGACCTCACCCGGAAGGCGATCGAACTCGGCCTGCTCCAGGAGGACGAGTTCCGCAGCCCCGCGCTCGCCGGCGGCTTCTCCCCCGCCGGGTACTCCTCCGCCGCCTGACATCGCGCCGCGCCCTTCCGGTCGCAAAGCCCCGTCGTGACCGCCGACCCGCACAGCTTGTGCGGGTCGGCGGTCACAGTCGTACGGTCGTTCGCAGACGAGCCGTCAGATGTGGTGCCCCAGGCTGACGATGGCGCCGAACGCGCCGAAGGTCGCCACCGCCAGGGCGACACTGCCGCCGGCCAGTACCGAGCCGAAGCCGGCCAGCCACCGGGGCCGTGCCATCGCCGGCAGGTCCGGGCGGCGCATCATGCGCCGGAATCCGTAGACCAGGAGCACGGCCGCGGTCAGGGCGCTGCCCACGGGCCCCAGCCAGTTCGCCGAGCCGAAGCGTTCGGGGCCGGTGATCAGCAGGGTGAACAGCCCGGCCGTACCGGCCACCAGCAGCGGCACCACCTCGGCGACCAGCCGGGCCGACCCGGCGCGCAGCAGCACCGCGAGCCCCAGCAGTCCGGCCGCGGGGTTGGCGTACGGGGAGCCCGAGGCCGCCATGACCACAAGGCCGCCGCCGAGGACCAGGCTCAGGGCGCCGCTCCAGGTCGCCAGCAAAACGGTCGCGGCGCGTACGGCGTGGGCGACCTCGTCGTCGCGGGGCTCCTCCTGCACCCGCATCCTGACCCGCCGCCAGGTGAAGGCCACCGTGCCGCTGACGGCCGAGGGCACGACGGTGAGCAGGGCGAACGCGACCACGGCGACCACACAGGCCGTCTGGATCCCGCTGGCCCGCAGCGCCGCGAGACCGATGCCGAGCACCGTCGCGACGGCGGCCGTGAACAGGGTGGCGGAGGTGGTCACCGCCGGCGCCGCCACGGCGGCGAGGAAGGCGCCGAGCAGCGCGCCGAGGGCCAGGGCCGCCACGGCCAGCCCGGTCCTGGTCATGACGCCTTCCACGCCGAGCTGTTCGGTGCCGTAGCCCAGGGCGGCCGACCAGGCGCACAGGGCCAGCGCGGGCACCGCGCACAGGGCCATCGTCATCCGCAGGGCCGCCGGGACGGACCAGCCGCGCTCCATCGCGACCCACGCCAGTACGGGCAGGGCGAGCCCCGCGGCCAGCGCGAGGTCGAGCAGGATGCCCGTGCCCGGGCGGTGCCGGGCGGCGAGCACGAACAGGGTGGCGACGAGCCAGCCCAGGGCGAGCGCGGTCAGGGTGTACGTGCGGGAACGGGCGTCCCACCGGCGGTCCAGGACGCCCTCGGAGACCTCCGCGACCCGCTCGGCGACGTCGTGCACGACCGGGTCGTCCAGCTCGTCGGCGGTGGCGTCACGCAGGTAGAGGACCTGCCCGTCGGTGACGCCCAGTTCCGAGAGCGACCACTCCGGGGCGAAGGCACTCCCGGTCGCCGCGCCCAGGGTCCAGGCCGCCGGCATGATGTCGGACTCCCGCTGGTCGCACAGGCGCGCCAGGGTGTCGGCGTAGCTCACGATCGGGGCGCCGGCCGGGACCGCGAGGTCCACCTTCCGGCGTTCGCCGACGACGGTGATACGGCAGTGCTCATCCACGATGACGATTCCTCAGGGGATGCAGGGGTGTTCCGCCGCCGGGGCGACGGTCAGCGGTGCTGCCAGGTACGGGAGTTGGCCCACTCGGCCTCGGAGTAGTTGTTCCAGTTGACGTGCATCGCGTTGGCGATCTCGCCGAGCACGCCGCCGGGGCCGAAGAGACCGTTGGCGGCGTAGTTCCACTCCGCTTCCAGGCCCTCGAAGTACTGCTGTGCGGCGCCGTTCCAGTCCCCGCCGGCGAGGACCGGCTGGAGCTTGTTGATGAGGTCGTGGAGCTCGTCCGCGATGGTCTGGGCGACGCCGTTGATGTGCGTGCCCGAGCCGGCGAGCTCCTCCTTGACCATGAGGTTCGCGCCGTCGACGTTTCCTGCCATGATTCACTCCCTGGTCGTGCCGGATGCCGTGTGGGTAGGTCGGGGTACGCCGGGCTGACGGTGCGTCAGCTGAGGTTGGCGCTCGACAGACCGGCCTCGATGTTGTTGATCGAGGTGATGTTCTGCTGCTCGGTGTCGGTGTAGTTGACGTAGTTGCCGCGCAGCCCGCTGGCGATGTCGGTGAGCGCGTCGTGGAGCATGCGGGAGTAGATGTCGTACTCCTGCATGAGGGCCTGGAAGGTGTCCTGGGCGATACCCTGCCACCAGCCCTCCATGTTGACCACGTAGGTCTTGAGGTCCGAGAGCTGCCCCTGGATCTCCGCCGCCGTGCTGTCGCACGACGTCGCCGCCAGCGAAATCTGCTCCGGTGTCACCTTGAAGTCGGTCACCGTGCTGCTCCTCTCCGGGTGGCCTGATACCGGTCCAGTTCAGCGTCGCAGCGGCGGTAGGAAGTCGACAGATCCCCATTCCGGTGTCCCCGACGTCCCGCGGACGGTGTCCCGTTCCGGGGCGGTGCGATGGCGGACATGCCAAAAGTCCCTTGCGTGACAAGGAACTTGACGAGGTGTCAAATATCCATGCAGGACTGGGCGTTCAGGGACCGTCGCCCACGGGGCCGGCGCACCGCTCCGGCCAGCCTCCGTCGCCGGTCTGGCCGCCCCGGCCGCGCAGCGCGTCGTCCAGGCCGGCGAGCGCGGCGCGGTCGGCCTCGCCCAGTTCGGCGTTCGCGTCCTGGCCCGGTGCCAACGCCGGGGCCCCGCCCGAGGCGGGCAGTTCGCGCAGCAGGACGACCGGGGCCGGCCCGGCGCGCCGTACGTCGAGGATCATGAACGGGGTGCCCGGGGCGAACACCACCTCCTGGACCTCCTCGGGCCCGTCGGGGGCGTGGAACAGCGGCCGGACGAGCCGACCGGTCACCGACCAGATCGCGTACCGCGGGCCGGGCGGCCGGCCCGCGTCCCCGGCCGCGCGCACGCCGCTGAGCGGGGCGCGGTCCCGGAGCACGGTGCCGGGGCGCAACGGGTCGTTCTCCGGGTCCTCCGCGTGCGGCAGCGCGGACCCCGCGCCGCGCAGGACCGCGCCCCGGTGCGTCGGCAGCCTGCGCAGCGCCGACACCAGGCAGGCGGCGAACGGCAGGAGCCGGTCGTCGCGGCCGTGGCAGGCCGCGGCCAGCGCGTGGTGGTCGAGCAGGCCGCCCGCCTCGTCGAGGTGGAGCCGAAGCGCTGTCAGGTCCGCCTCGGCGGCTTCCCGTTCGGCATCGGCCATGGCCGGCAGCCTGCCGAGCGCGCGGGCGACGGCCGGCGCGTGCCGCTCCCAGGCCGGGCCGGCGAGCAGCCGCAGGGCCGTGTGCTCCGCGGGACTGCTGCGGTGGCCGGTGCGGAAGGACGACCGGGCGAGCGCCGGCCGTACCGGCGCGGTGGCGTCGGGGCGGGGCGCGCCCGGCCGGGGGGTCGGCCCCTCCGCGGCGGCCGCGACCGGTGTGGGCCGCCGGCTCAGGTACTCCCACGCCTCGTCGAGATCGGGCCCGGCGGGCGGGTCGGGGACCACCGGTTGCCGGGGCGCCGCGATCTCCTCCCGGCCCCGGATCAGATGCTCCCAGGCTCCGGCGAGATCCGGCGCGGCGACCGGATCGGCGGCGGTGCGGGGCACGGCCGGCGCAGCGACCGGACCGGTCGCGGTGCGGGGCACGGCCGGGTCCGCCATGGTGCGGGGCACGGCCGGGTCCGCCGTGGTGCGGGGCACGCCCGGTGCGACTGCGGCGACCGGAGTGCGCGAGTACGGGACGACCTCGGCCCCGCCGGACGCGGCCGGTGCCGGGGCCAGTGCCGCGGCCGGGGCGGCCTGGGTGCGGACGCCGTGGCGGGTGGCCAGTTCGCGCAGTGCGGGAGCATCGTCCGCGGTGGTGCCGTACACCTGGAGCGTGGCGCTCGCGCACACCTGCGGCGGCAGCGAGCCGAGCAGGCGGTCCAGCGCGGGCCACAGCGAGTGGTCCGGCCGCTCCCCCGGGACACCGGCCTCGATGACCGGCCCCTCCGGGCCGACCGCGAGCCCCGCACCCGGGCGGACGGCACCGTGCGCACCGACCCACAGCCCCGCCCGGGTCACCGTCACCCACCAGCGGTCGGTGAGCCGGACCGCGCCGTCCGGCGTGCCGTCCGCGCCGGGGAGCGGTGCCGCGCAGCCCAGCAGCCGGGGTTCCCGAGCAGGGTGGCACTCGGCGGCGTTGACGAACGGCAGCCAGCCGGGGGCGCCGTCCGCCCCGAGCACGACGGAGCGGACACCACGGGTGCCTCCGGACGGCCCGTCGGTGAGCAGCGGCAGCCCGGTGGCGACCACCACCGGAGCGCCGAGCCGGTCGGCCACGTGCTGGGCGAGCGGCAGCAGATCACCGGGGCCACCGGGCGCCAACCGCACGCCGTCGCGCACCGGTTCGGGCAGGATCGACAGCAGACCGGCGACGTCGTCCGCCGTCACCTCGTCTCCCGGCAGGCCGCCCACCACCACGGTGAGCCGGCGGGGGTCGAGCGGAACGGTGTGGTACAGATCGCCCGGAACCGTGCCGGGCGCCCGCGCGGGACGCAGCAACAGGCCGGCGGGGATCCGCTCGATCACGTGCCCGCCCGCGGTGTGCCCGGGAACCGCGTCGAGCGCGACCTCCCACGCGGGTCGCGGGCAGCGCGCGCCGATCGGCACCGGGGAGGCGGCACCGGGGGCGAACCCCAGCCATCCGCCGGGGGCGTACAGCGAGCCACCGGGCACGGTGTGCATCGCGGCGGCGGGAGCCTCCACGGTGACGCCCCAGCCGTCGGCGATCCGCCGGGCCAACGCCGGGTGGCCCGGGCTTTCCCCGCCCGTGCCCGCCATCGCCAGGCGTACGGCGGTACGGCCGGACGCGCGCAGCGAGTCGAGCAGTCCGCTCAGGCGGGGCCAGAAGTCCGGCTGCGCCATGGTCCCCGGATCGGTGAGCAGCGTGACCGCCGGGTCGCCGGCCCAGCGCAGCACACGCACGAGGTCGTCGACATCGGCATCGCCCGCCGGCGCGGGGGTGCCGGAGCGCAGCACCAGCAGGCGGTCGTGCTCCTCGACGCGTACCGCCGCGTCATCCACGGTGGCCCGGCCGGTGGTTGCCTGTGCCATCCCGGCTCACTTTCGGGTCGATATCGGGACACGGTGCGGGCTACGACGCCGGTGCGGCCGTCCGGCGCGCGGTCGGGGTCCTCCGCCTCGCCCGCCGCGGCGCCGCGCACCCGTTCCTGGTCCGTTCCGCATCAGGAACGTCCCGCCACGGCCGAGCACGAGGTGGCGACCGCGGCCTCGTCGCCCCGGCCGACGACCGACGACTGCGGCGACAGGACACCGGTGTTCCTCGCCTGCCTGGCCGCCACCACCGGAACGGGCTCCCGCGGCGCAGCCACCCGCCGCCCCCGCGCAGCGGCGCCGGTGGCAGGGGCAGCGGCAGGGGCAGCGGCAGCGCCAACTGCCGGGGGCATCCGCGACTCGACGACGGCCGGAGGCGTCCGCGACCCCGTGGCAGCCGCGAGCGCCTGGGGCTCGCTGACAGCCGAAGACGTCCGCGACCCGGCGGCCACCGGAGGCGTCCCCGACTCGGCGACCGCCGGAGGTGTCCGCACCCCGCCGACAGCCTGCGGAGCCCGCGACCCGGTGGCGGCCGCGGTCGGCCGCGGCTCGCCGGCAGCCGAGGACGACCGGGCCCCGCCGACAGCCTGCGGAGCCCGCGACCCGGTGGCAGGCGCGGTTGCCCCTGGCTCCCTGACGGCCGCAGTGGTCCCCTGCTCGCTCACAGCCGCGGGCGGCCGATGCCCGTCGGCCGACGGAGGCGTCCGGTGGTGGTCGTGGTCGTAGGTCGCCGGTGGGGTCGTCACCGGGACCGGTACGGCGGACGGCAGGTGTGGTGCGGGCGGAGTGGCGTGCGCGGCCTCCAACTGCTCCCGGTAGTGTTCCGCGGCGCGCAGCCAACGGTCGTTCGGGCCCGGCACCTTCTGCCGCAGGGAGACGATCGACGGCGCGATGCGCAGGGCGAGGGCGATGTCGGCGGTGTCCCGCCAGCAGGCGTCCGCGTTGGCGGCGGCCTGCTCCGCGTCCACGCTGTCCATCCCGGCGGTCACCAGCAGGCTGAACGCCACCCGCCGGTAGAGGTCCGCCGCGAGGGCGTTGTGTCCGGCGAGCCGCATCACGTGCGCCCTGATCTGACGGATCTGCAGTGCCGTGGGGTGCTCCGAGCCATGGGCGGTGAAAGCCTCGCGTTCGAGCGCGGTGGCGAGGGCCGTGGCGTCGTCGTACCGGCCCCCGTTGGCGGCCTGCACGATGCCGCCGATCCGTTCGCGGTAGCGGGAGAACCCGTCCGGCGCGGGTGCCTCCCCGGCGGGCGCGACAGCGGCCTGCGCGTCGGCGGCCGGTTCGGGCAGGGCGTCCGGGTCGGCGCCGGCGGTCGGCGGCCACAGCATCCGGACGCCGTGCTGCACGGCGAGGCGGCGCAGCATCCGGCTCTCCTCGGCCGAGCGGCCGGGCGCGTGCAGGACGGCGTACTCACGTGCCTCGGGATCGAGATAGTCGAGCACATGCGACAGGGCGGACCAGCAGGTCTCGTCGAGCGGCCGGTCCGACGGGCCGATCTCGACGGCGAGTTGGTCCGCGAGCACGGGTCGGTCGGCGAGCGGCAGGGGCTGTCCGACGGGTCCGAGGGCGAGCCCGGACCGGGTCATGGTGACCTGCCACCGTTCCGACAGCCGGACCACTCCGGCGTCCTGTTCCCGGACCTCGGGCACCGGGGAGCGCCAGCGCAGCAGCCGGGGGCCGGCGGCCTCGTCGTCGCCGCCGGACGCGGCGGGGCGGCACACCACTGCTTCGACGTAGGGCCGCCAGGTGGGCCGGCCCATGCCGTCGACGAGGACCGACCCGGGAACGGCGTCGGCGTCGGCGTCGTCCGGTACCGCGACCCGGGCCGCCAGGGGCGGGCCGGTCAGCACCTCCACCTCGATGTCCAGTGCGTCGGTGACCTCCTGGACGGCGGGCAGCAGGTCACCTTCGGCGCCGGGGGCGACGCGGATCCGCGCGCGCACCGCGGGCGGCAGCGCGGCGAGCAGCGCGGCCAGGTCGTCGGCGGGGATCCGGGCACCGCCGCCGGGGCCCGGCACGCCGACCAGCACGGTCGGGCGGCCGGTGTCGACGGGCACCGCGTGGCACAGGGCGCCGGGAGCGGGCGGCGGTGTGCCCGGCGGCTGGAGCAGCACACCGGCGGGGACGGGGCGGACGGTGTATCCGCCGGCCGTGCGTTCGGGCAGCGCCGCGAAGGCGGTCTGCCAGCCGGGAGCCGGATGGCGGGCGCCGAGCGGTGTCGGCTCCGTGCCGGGCTGGAAGAGCTGCCAGCCGCCGGACGGCTCGGCGGGGTCGGGGACGAAGAGGGTGCCGCCGGGGACGAGCAGCGCGCTGCCCTCGGGGGCGATCACGCCGAACCCCCAGGCGTCGGCGATCCGCTGGGCCAGCGCTGGCCGGTCGGCGCCCCCGCTGCCCGCGCCCGAGACGACCAGGCGCAGGGTGGTCGTACCGTTCTCCCGGAGCGTGTCGAGGACGTCACCGAGCCGGGTCCACAGCGCGGGCGGCACCGGGCCGTCCACGCCGACGACGACGGTGGCGACGCTCTGGCCCCCTTCGGCGCCCAGGGACCGGGCGAGTTCCGCGACGTCGTCCGGGCCGGGGACGGCTTGTTCGGTGGGGCGCAGCAGCGTCAGCCCGTCGTACTGGTCGACGAGGACGGGCGTGTCGAGCTCTCCCGCCGTGCCGCCGGGCTGCTGGCCCCGGCCCGGTGCCAAGCGCGTGAAGAGAGTGCCCCAGCGGGACATGAACTGCTCCTTCCGTGACGGCATGCCGCCCTGCGCGGGCGTACGTCCATGGGCGGCCTGCCGTCCCTCCGGTGCACCGCCGCCCCCGTGCGGGGGTCCGCCGTGGTGACGGTCCCCGCCGCGACGGGTCGGCCGCGCGGGTTCCCGGCCGCCTCCGCATACAGCTACGGATGGCCGGCAAGATCGGTTCGCCGCTCGCGGTTACGAGGGGTCGCCCGGTACCTGCCGGTCCGGGCCGAGCGGTGGTGCGGCGGCCGGTGACAGGTGCTCGTGCACGCCGAGCCAGCGGCCGTCGGCCTCCCGGCGGAAGACGATGGTCTCCCGTTCGTGGAGGGTCTCCTCGCCGGCGTCGGTGGAGATCCGGGTCTCGACGGAGTGGGTGAACACCGCGGTGTCGCCCCAGAGTTGGACCATCCGGTCGTAGGAGAGGCAGTGCAGCACCCGGAAGCCGTCCTCCAGCACCCAGCGCGCCATGACCCGCCGGTACTCGGCGACGGACTCGATGCGCTGCTCGGCGGTGTGGAAGACGAAGGTCGCGTCCGGGGCGAAGGTCTTGAAGTAGTCGTCCAGGCGTCCCTCGGCGTAGGCGGCCACGAGGTCGTCGGCGGCCTGGAGCACCTGTTTCCGGTCGTCGCTCATGTCGGTGTCTCTCCGGAGGTGGAAGGGGATGGGTGGGCGATGGGTGGGGAGGCGGCGGCGCTAGACGGCCACGAGGAGCAGCGCCCCGGCGCCCAGGCACAGTCCGAGTGCCTGATGCACCGTCACGCGTTCGCCGTCGAGCACGAGTGCGAGGACCACGGTGGCCGCCGGGTAGAGGGACACGATCGGTCCGACCACGCTCAGCAGACCCTGGTCCGTGGCGAACAGGCAGAAGGCGAAGGCGGCCGAGTCGAGCGCCCCGGCCAGCACCACGGGCAGCCACGGCACGGGCGCGCCGCCCGCCTTCGGCCACCCGCGCAGCGCGCCCGGAGCCACGCACAGGATGGAGACGGCGCGGGCGCCCACCAGGGGCCACAGGCCGGCGTCCGGTCCCGGATGGGAGATGAACACCAGCTGGAGTCCGAGCGCTCCGCCGGCCGCCAGGGCCAGCAGCAGCGTGCGCGTCGCGACGATGGCCTGCCGGATCCGCCCGGCCCGGCTCACCAGGGCGATCGAGAGCACCGCGCAACAGACCCCGCACAGTGCGAGCGGGCCGGGCGCCGTCTGGACGGCCAGTCCGACCACCAGGGGCACGACGGCCACCGTCACCGCCGTGACGGGTGCCACCAGCACGATTCCCTCGGCCGCCAGCGTCCGGTAGAGCAGCACCAGCCCCAGCAGGCCCGAGGCGCCGGCCCCGAACCCCCAGGCGAGGGCGGACAGTCCGGGCCCGTGCTCGGTGGTCGCCGCCAGCCAGACGCCGACCACCGGGAGGGACAGCACCTGGGAGAGGAAGACAACCCGCGCGGCCGGTACGTTCCGCGAGGCCCTGGCGCCGCAGTAGTCCGCCGCGCCCCAGCCGAGCGCCGCCACGGCGGCCAGCAGTGTGGTGACCATCAGGCACCCGTCCGGCTCAGCAGCACGTCGCGTCTGGCGTCGGCCAGATACCGGGCCGCCTGGCGGGGCGTGCACACGGCGTCCTCGGCGAGCTTCAGCGTCTCCGTCACCAGGTCACGCAGGGCTCCGCGCACCTTGGACAGGGAGGAGTCGGCGTTCGGGGCGACATCGCCGTAGAGCACCCACCACCACCAGGCGTTGGTCCCCGAGTTGGCGACGACGTCGGGTACGACGACACAGCCGCGGGCGCGGAGCCGTTCCTCCGCGCCCGCGGTCACGGGCAGGTTCGCCGCCTCCACGATGTAGCGGGCCGCGACCCGTTCCTGGTTGGCCTCGTGGACGGAGTAGGAGTTCGCGGCCGGGACCAGCACGTCGGCCGCGAGCGACAGGCAGTCGTCCCGGTCCAGGAGGACGTCGTCCGGACCGAGCCGGCTGCGGTCGATGGCTCCGTAGGCCCGGCGGTGGCGCAGCAGGTCCTCCACAGCGAGGCCGCGCGGGTTGGCGACGGTCCCGTGGACGTCGGAGATGCCGACCACCCGGATTCCCGCCTCGTGCAGGAAGCGGGCCGTCGAGCCGCCCATGGCGCCGAAGCCCTGGACGACGGCGGTGGCGGACGTCCGGGAGACGCCGTCCCGGTCCAGGACGATGAGGACCACCTCCGCGACCCCGCAGCCGCCGACCAGTTCGGCGAGTCCGATGCCGTCGACCTCGACGGCGAACGCGTCGGCGAACCGTTTCCGCGCCGCCTGCGGGTCGTCGAGGGTGCGCACGACCGGGGCGATGCAGCCGTCCACGCCCAGCTCGCCGAGCACCTCGTCGATGAGTTCCGTGGTGGTGACGAGGTCGTCGCCGGTCGCCCAGTTGTTCTCCAGGTACGGCCGGATGAAGGCGAGGAAGCGGGAGAGCACGCCGCGCGCCTCGCTGCTGAGCGGGTCGCAGTCGATGCCGCCCTTGGCGCCGCCCATGGGGAGGTAGCGGCCCGTGGGGTCGTAGTGCAGCGCCTCCTTGACGCTCATCGCCGCCGCCAGTTCCCTGACCTCCTCGAGACGGCAGCCCTCGCGCATCCGCAGGCCGCCGCTGGCCAGGCCCCGGACGAGCCGGTCGATGACGAGGAAGCCCTGGCGTCCCGTGACGGGGTCGGTCCAGGCGAGTGACGCCTCGGGGGGTCGGGTCGCCGCGCCGCCGGCACGGGCCGCGGGCGGGGTGCGAAGACCGGTGTTCACGGCGATGGCCTCCTAGGGAAAGCCGATGAGGTCTGACCGCGGAGCGCGCCACCGGCGGTCGTGGAAGACCCGGAAGCGGCCACTCACGCGCGCTCCGACGGTAGTTCCGGCCGCGGATCACCGGGCAGTCCCCTATTCCGGGGCATGGTCGGCGCCCCTCTTGGGGACCTGCTTCGCGGTAGCCTCTCCCTGTTCGGTCAACTGCGCAGGTCACGCGAGGAACCCATGAGCCAGCCGGAGACCACCGCCGGGACCACGGCACCGGCGGACGTACGCATGCCGGACTCCGTCGCGGCCGGCGCGCTCAATCACGCGATCCTCCGCGTGGCCCGTCTGCACCGCATGCTGGCCGGCCAGCTGCTGCGCCGGGTGGGACTCCACCCCGGCCAGGAACTGGTCATGATGCAGTTGTGGGAGCGGGGCCCGCAGCGGCAGACCGATCTCGTCCGGCTGCTCGGCTCCGACGCCGCCACCATGACGCGCACCGTCCGGCGGCTGGAGAACGCGGGCTTCGTCCGCCGGTATCCCTGTGCCACCGACAAGCGGGCCACCATCATCGAGCCCACGGCGGCCAGCAACGCCCTGCGCGGTGAGGTGGAGCAGGTCTGGACGGACCTGGAGACCGGCGTCGCCGAGGGCATGACCCCGGCCCAGCAGGCCGAGGCCGTCGACGTCCTGAGCCGTATCGAGGAGAGCCTCGCCCGCGCCACGTCACAGCAGACCTGACCAGGATCGGGGCGAACGTCCGCGGCGGGGCCGGGCGGTCCCCGACGGCAGAGTGGCAGGCCGTCAGCGTGCGACCGCGAGGTCCGTGGAGCCGGCCGGCCTGCGGCGGGCGGCGACGCGGTCCAGGACGTACTGGAGGGTGAGACAACCCAGGCCCCAGGCCGCCAGGGTCGTGACAGCACCGGTGAGATGCGCGTCGTGGAAGTAGGCGGCGCCCCGGAGCCCGCGTACCGCCGCGGCCGGCGGCAGGACCGAGGCGAGCGGAGAGAGCCAGGCGGGCAGGAAGGTGGTCGGCAGGATGGCGCCGGAGGTGGCGTTGCCGAGGATCAGCAGGACCACGGAGGCGACCGGCATGCCGAGCGGCCCGAACACGCGCAGCAGCACTCCGGCGGCCGCGGCGACCGCCCACGCCAGCAGGCCCACCACGAGGGTGACCACCGCGAACGGGGCGGGCAACGCGCTCAGGGCGGTGTGCCCGATCAGTGCCACCATCACGCCGGAGGCGGCGGCGAAGACCAGCATCGAGGCGACCCGGACGGCCAGCCGCAGGCGTGGCGCTATCTGGTAGGAGGAGACGGCGAAGAGGAAGCCGGCGAGCACCACGCCGAAGGCGGCGTAGAACACCGACAGTCCGCGGGAGTCGGCCGCCGCCAGGGGCAGTACGTCCTTCACCGGAAGCGGCTTGCCGACCGCGGCGGTCATCGCCGTGGCGAGGCTGGACACCGTGGACGGTCCCTGTGCGCCGGCGACCAGCAGTCGCGTGCCCCGGCCGTCGGCGACCAGGACGGCCGGAACGCGGTCGTGGACGACGGCCCGGCGGGCGGCCGCGGCGTCCGCGTACCGGTAGAAGGTGTAGCCGTCCGGGGCCGCGTTGTTGAGGGCGAGTTCGGTGCGCGCGGCCACCTTGTCGGAGGCGGCGATGCCCACGGGCTGGTGGCGGGCCGACGGGGCGTGGAAGGCCGCGAGGTACACGGCGACGAACACGGTGCCTATCGCCAGCGCGGTGATCACCGGGACGAGTATCGCCTTCCGGGCGCCGTCGGCCGCCGCGAGCACCGGGGCGGGCAGCCCGGGTTCGGAGTCGACCAGCGCGTGCCTGGCGTGCCGTGCGTGATCGGCGGCGGGATCGGCATCCGGGGGGTACGGGATCGGCTGGGGCGGCGCGCTGGCAGAGGGCTGTATGCCGTGGTGCATGGGGCGAGGGCTTTCGGGTCGGGCGGGGCACAGGGCCCTCGTGGTTTGTGCGGGGTCGGGCTGGGCGCGGGGCCCTCGAGGCTTGTCGCGGGTGGACGAGGGGTGGGTCCCCCGGCCCAGCTTCTTCGGCTGTCCGCCTAGAACATCCCGCCGTCGAGCCGCAGGGTGCGGCCCGTCATGTAGGCCGCGTCGGCGGAGGCGAGGAAGGCGTATCCGGCGGCGACCTCCGAGGGCTCCGCCAGCCGCCGCAGCGCGACGCCGACCTTCAGCCACTCGGAGAGGTCCTGCTTCCCGGCCAGATCGGGGTGCAGATAGCTCGCGCCGTTCTCGCGGGCCATGTCCGTGGCGGTGCCGCCCGGGGCGATGGCGTTGATGGTGATGCCCTTGCGGCCGAGTTCCGCGGACAGGTTCAGGACCATCGACTCCACCGCCGCCTTGCTCGCGGCGTACAGCGTGTGCCTGAAGAACGCCTTCGACGCACTCACCGACGAGGTCAGCACGATCCGGCCACCCTCACCCATATGGGTGACGGCATGCTGGACGGCGAACAACTGCCCGCGTGTGTTGACCGCGAAGACACGGTCGAAGTCGGCCGGCGTGATCTTCTCCAGCGCGTCGAAGTGCTCGATACCGGCACAGGACGCGAGCACGTCCAGCCGGCCGAACTCGGCGACCGCCCGCTCGACGAGTGCTTCGGTCTGCTCCGGGACGGCGACGTCGGCCTGAACGGCGACGGCGCGACCGCCGCCGTCACCGAGCTCGGCGACGAGGGCGTCCGCGGCCTCCTGGTTGCCCCGGTAGCCGATCGCCACCGCCGCGCCCTCCTGGACCAGTCGCCTGGCGACAGCGGCGCCGATGCCACGGCTGCCGCCGGTGACGACCGCCACCTTGCCTTCGAAACGTGCCTTCTGCGCGGATGACACCACTGCTCTTCTCCAGGGAAACGTCGAGGGGAGTGTCTCTGTGGGCAACGGCCGCGGCGCCCGAACCCGGCGGGAGACATGCACCGCGCCCGGGGCGTAGGCGCCCGGACGTCGCCGGTCTACGACGGGCACGCCCACCGTAACACCAACCGCAGGAAATCCTTCGCTTAGACATCTACCGGAGTTCGGCTGACGTAATCTCGACCCGTCGACCCGCAGCGATCACGGCCGGTCGGCGCGGCCGAGAAAGGACGGGCTCACGGTGGCTTCCCGCACCCCTGGCGACAGCGGCAGACCACGACTGCGGGCGGACGCGGCCCGCAACCGGGCACAGATCCTCGCCGCCGCCCGCACGGCCTTCCGCGAACTGGGCACCGCCGCCCCCCTGGACGAGATCGCCCGCCGCGCCGGCGTGAACATCGCCACGCTCTACCGGCGCTTCCCCGATCGTGAAGCCCTCGTCCAGCAGGTCGTTCTCGACGGGTTCGCCACGGTGGCCGACGCCGCCCGCCGCGCGCTGGACACGGCACCGCAGGACCCTCTGGCGGCCGTCGAGGGGTTCCTCCTCCACCTGGTCGGCGAACGGGACACGTTGGTACTCCCCCTGATCGGCGGGCCGGTCGCCACCGGCCCCGAAGCGGTCGAGCTCCAGGGCCGGATCGCCCCCCTCCTCGAGGAGGTGCTCGCCCTCGCCCGCTCCCGGGGCGCGATCCGGCCCGATGTGACGCACATGGACCTGATCACCACGGGGGCGCTGGTCTGCCGCCCCATGCCGTACCTGCCCGCGGAACAGGCCAAGGCCCTGGCCACCCGCCATGTGCGCATCTTCGTGGACGGCCTGCGCCCGAACGACCCCCGTCCACTGCCGCCCTCCCCGACCCACCGGGAGGTCGCCGCCCATCTGCACCTGGGTTCGGAGGGCGACTGAGCCCCGGTGCGGCAGGGCCGGCAGGACGGAACTGACGGTACATTTTGTCGGCCATTTATTTTTTCGCGACGAGGCGAGTTCACCGCCCCGCGCAACCCCGGGACCGCCGGTCCCTCCTGTGATTTCGTCACGCCGAAGGAGCTCACCAAGGACGAGATCCGGGACACGATCGCGGACTACGCCGACGCGGCCCGCAACGCCGTCGAGGCCGGCTTCGACGGCGTCGAACTGCACGGCGCCAACGGCTACCTCATCCACCAGTTCCTGGCGCCGAACTCCAACACCCGCACCGACCCCTGGGGCGGCAGCCCCGAGCGCCGGATCCGGTTCGCCGTCGAGACCGCCAAGGCCGTCGCCGATGCCATCGGCGCCGACCGGACCGGCTTCCGCATCAGCCCCGGCAACCCGTACAACGACATCGACGAGAGCGACCGGACCGACGTCGACGCCACCTACACCGCCCTCGTCGACGCCCTCGCCCCGCTGAACCTGGCCTATCTCCACCAGATGGAAGCCCCCGAGGTCCGCGACCTGACCCTGCGCCTGCGCAAGGCCTGGCCCACCACCTACATCCTCAACCCGTTCACCGGCATGGAGCCCACCGGCCCGGACGCACTGGCCCTGGTCGACGACGGCACCGCCGACCTCATCGCCTACGGCGCGCTCTTCCTCGCCAACCCCGACCTGCCCGCGCGCCTCGCCCAGGGCGGCCCCTACAACACCCCCGACCGGGCCACCAGCTTCGGCGGCGACCACACCGGCTACACCGACTACCCCGCCCTGGGCTGACCTCCGGCCCGGAACCACGACCGGCACGCCTCGGCGCCCATCGGGCAAACCTCTCGGGGCTACGTCTTGATCAGGTAGACGAAATATGCGAGCCGCCCCAGTACCGCGACGAAGAGTGCCGCAGGCGGGGCGAGAACCCAGACGCTCAACCAGCACTTGGCGACCGGGATCAGCGTGATCAGGACGGTCAGGGGAGCCAGGAGACAGACGATGTAGCCGGCCAGGATGTTGAACGGCACCACGGACGAGTCGTAGGCCACCCAGGTGTAGACGCCTGTGACGAAGTTCAGGAAGGCCAGCACGGGGGTGAAGACAGCGGCGCCCAGGACGGTGGTGACGGTCAGCCGTCGGCGTACGGGTATCCCCGGCGATGGCATCTCGGCTCCCCCTGGCAGTGATACCCCGCGCACAGACTAGGCCGCCGCAACGGCACCTGAGAGGGTTCCCCCGAACTGGTGACCGACCTGTTCCCGGAGGCCGCCGTTCAGGCCAGGACGGCCATGAACTCCGTGCAGGCCGTGGCGCACGCCCGGCACGCGGCCGCGCTCTCCTCGGCGCCGGGGCGGGTGTCGAAGGCCTGCGCGCACTGGAGGCACATCGTCCGGCACCACTCCAGCTGGACGCGCAGACCGGCCTCGTCCCCGGCGTTCTCCTCGGTCAGCGCCCGGCAGGTCGCGTCGCACACCTCGGCGCACATGATGCCCGTACGGCGCACCCGCTCCAGCTCGACCGTCCCGTCGGGATCGAACACGCCGGCGCGCAGCGCACACTGTCGGGCACACTCCGTGCAGGCCTGTGCGCAGGCGAAACGATCCTCGAGGTATCCGTAGAGCTCCTGTTGAGAAGTCGTCGACGTCATGCACCCCGGGTAGCCGAGGTGCGGGCCCGGCAAACCCGTCGCCGGGGCGGCTCCGGCGGCTACCGTCGCCCACCGCGCACGGCCAGCCACCGAGGGCGTCCGGTTCATCCCGTTCTGGGCTGGGTATCCCCTTCCTATGACTACGGCATCGATGGAGCTGGCCGCCCCCAGCGGCCTGTTGAGTCTCGGGCTGTTCGTGGTGGCGGTGGCCGTACTGGCGATGCTCGCCGGGGGCTTCTGGCTGGGCAACCGTGTCAAGTACCGCGAGTCGCTCCGGCCGCGCCCCGATGAGCAGCCGAAGCTACCGCCGGAGGGCGCGGTCCATGAGATCCGGGAGAACCGTGAGTCGGAGGAGATTCCCCGGATGCCCAAGGGCGGGCGTCCGCTCACTCCCTACGAGCTGAGCAATCAGCAGACCAGGCCGAGTACGTCGACGGACCGGCCGCGCTGGAGCAAGGGCAGCAGCGGCTCGTTCGGCGGTGGCGGGCTCGGCGCCCACTGACCCTAGACAGCCCCCCGGCCCGCGTCGAGACGTCCGACGTGGGTCACGTTCCCGAGATCCTCGGCGTCCTGGCTCGGCGTTGCCGCGAACCAGGCGTCGAGGATCTCCTTGAGCACCGGCTGCGAGGTCAGGCGCAGGCTCAGGGCCAGGACGTTGGCGTCGTTCCAGCGGCGGGCGCCGTCGGCGGTGTACGCGTCCGTGCACAGGGCGGCGCGGACGCCGGGCACCTTGTTCGCGGCGATCGAGGCGCCGGTGCCGGTCCAGCAGCAGACGATCGCCTGGTCGGCGCCGCCGGCGGCGACCTCGCGGGCCGCCGCTTCCGAGCAGACCGCCCACTGCGGGTCGGCCCCTGGCTCCAGCGCGCCGAACGTACGCACCTCGTGACCCCGGCGCCGCAGCTCCTCGACGAGGAGGCGCGCGACGGGTTCGTCCATGTCGGAGGAGACGGAGATCATCATGGTTCTCTCTCTTCTCCCCCGCCCAGAGGGCCAAACTCCCCGCGTCGACAACACCGCCCACCTCATCGCGGAGCGCACATCAACAGTGCGTGCGAGCTCACCCGTTGCGCAGCCTCGTCCAGGTGTTCGGGCCGATGATGCCGTCGGCGGTCAGGCCGCGGCTGGTCTGGAACGCCTTGGCGGCACTGGTGGTGAGGGGGCCGAAGGCACCGTCGACTCCCCTCGGGCCCACATAGAAGCCCCAGAGCTGGAGCAGGCACTGGGCCTCGCGCACCGTGTCCCCGGCAGCGCCCTCACGGATCGTGGGCGGTGTGAGCCGGTCGTCGAAGTCGCAGAAGGCCGGATCCTTCGCCGCGGAGGGACCTGCGGCGGCGAACGGGGCAGTGGCGGACGACGTCCTCGCAGGAGCGGGAGCCACGGCGACGGCAGTGGCCGCACCGGCCAGCACGAGGACGGCGACGGAGGCGGTGAAACCTCGTTTGATCTGCATGACGCTCCTTCGGGTGTCATCCGTACCGGGCCGAGCGGCCGAGCCGTCCGCACCGGACGACCAGTACGAGACCACCCCACCGCCCGCACACCAAGAGTGACCGACTCAACACGTAGCGCCACAGAGCGCGTGAGGCAGCGCGCGGGGCAGGTCATCACCGGCGGGCGGCCATCCCCCTGTGGGCGCGCACCCGGTTCACACTGGCGCGCGTCCGAAGCACGACGCGTACGCCGTCACCGCAGGGCAGAGCGCCTTCACGAAGCCCGAGGAACAGCCGGGCGTCGTCGGCTTGGGCACCCGCCGACGGGCCGCCTCGGCCGCTGTCCCCATCAACGTCATGTTCACGACGTCACCCTGGCCATGCAGCGCGTGCCTGCCTCGTCCCGCGCGCTCGGGAGCTGGACGCGGCAAGGCAGAGGCGGTGGGAGAGGCGGGCGGACGGGAAGCCAGACGCCTCCTCGCTGGGATGAAGTCGGGCGGGTCCGGCCTCATCGCAGGCCTCATCGCCCGTGCCGCCGTAGTCTTCGTGGTGACTACGGCGTCACATAGCGGGCGCCAGACCACTGGAGGCAACACCTCGTGCTGATTGCTCAGCGTCCGTCCCTGACCGAAGAAGTCGTCGACGAGTTCCGCTCCCGGTTCGTGATCGAGCCGCTGGAGCCGGGCTTCGGCTACACCCTCGGCAACTCCCTCCGCCGCACCCTCCTCTCGTCGATCCCCGGCGCTGCTGTCACCAGCATCCGTATCGACGGTGTCCTGCACGAGTTCACCACCGTGCCGGGTCTCAAGGAGGACCTCACCGACCTGATCCTCAACATCAAGCAGCTCGTCGTGAGCAGCGAGCATGATGAGCCGGTCGTGATGTACCTGCGCAAGCAGGGCCCGGATCTGGTCACCGCCGCCGACATCGCGCCCCCGGCCGGTGTCGAGGTGCACAACCCCGACCTGGTCCTCGCCACGCTCAACGGCAAGGGCAAGCTGGAGATGGAGCTGACGGTCGAGCGCGGCCGCGGTTACGTCTCCGCCGTGCAGAACAAGCAGGCCGGTCAGGAGATCGGCCGTATCCCGGTCGACTCCATCTACTCGCCCGTTCTGAAGGTCACGTACAAGGTCGAGGCGACCCGTGTCGAGCAGCGCACCGACTTCGACAAGCTGGTCGTCGACGTCGAGAGCAAGCAGGCGATGCGGCCGCGTGACGCCATGGCGTCGGCCGGCAAGACCCTGGTCGAGCTGTTCGGTCTCGCCCGCGAGCTGAACATCGACGCCGAGGGCATCGACATGGGCCCCTCCCCCACGGACGCCGCCCTCGCGGCCGACCTGGTACTGCCGATCGAGGAGCTCGACCTCACCGTCCGGTCGTACAACTGCCTCAAGCGTGAGGGCGTCCACTCCGTGGGTGAGCTCGTGGCGCGCTCCGAGGCCGACCTGCTCGACATCCGCAACTTCGGTGCGAAGTCCATCGACGAGGTCAAGGCGAAGCTGGCCGGCATGGGCCTGGCCCTCAAGGACAGCCCGCCCGGATTCGACCCGACCGCCGCTGCCGACGCCTTCGGTGCGGGCAATGACGGGGACACGGGCTTCGTGGAGACCGAGCAGTACTGAATACCGCGCTACGGCCGGGTCACAAAACCTCAGAGACGGAGATCCGCAAACCCGGCGCCCAGTCGGTGGACGCCCCCGGTGTGGCGTCCGTGCGGGCCCCGGTCGCGGTGGGCACCGAGGACATGCCGAGGCGTCCGTGGCCCAGCCGGGGAGTACCTGGACTCCGGACGCCTGGTCCTGATCCACGAACAGGCCCGGGTCCGCGCCTGCCCGCGTGCGGCCGCTCATGACTGGTGAGGCCGATCGGGTCAGGCGCGGCGCGCCTCGGGTGTGCGGGCGGTCGTCGGTGGAGGATCGGTGATGCGGCCGCCCCGGGACCGGGCCGCACCATCACGTGAGGAGGCCCGGCCATGAAACTCCGCGACCACCCGCTGTTCCGGCCGCTCGGGCTCGACGGCCCCCTCCGCGGCACTCCGGCGGCGCCATGACCACCGCTCCGGGCGGCGGCCGCTACGGCGAGGCCGTCTTCCGTCCCGGACAGGCGGGCGAGGCTGAGCGCATCGACGTCGGCGCACTCGTCTACGACGACCTCACCATGGCGCGGTTGCGGGCGCTCGGGGCCGGCCCGGGCTGGCGTTGCCTCGACGTGGGCGCCGGCACGGGCACGGTCTCGCGCAGGCTCCTGGACGAGGCCGGGGTGGAGAGCGTGCTCGCCGTGGACCGGGACGTACGTTTCCTCACCGAGCGGCCCGGGCTCGATGTGCTGGAGGCCGACATCACCGCCGCCCCGGACTCGATCCGCGGCCGGTTCCGGCTCGTCCACGCACGCTTCGTGCTGATGCACCTGTCCGAGCACGACCGTCTGATCACCGCGTTGGCCGGACTCGTGGAGCCGGGCGGGGTGCTGGTGCTCAGCGACGCGGTCGACCTGACGAGCGACCGGACGCCCGGCACCCCGTACTCCACGGTGATGCGGGCGATGTGGCAGGGGCTGCGGGCTACCATCGGCACCGACGTCTCCTGGGTGCCGTCGTACCCGCAACTGCTGCGGGGGGCCGGGCTGGTGTCCGTCGCCGCCGAGATCCATGTGCCGCCGCTGCTGCCGGGCAGTCCCATCAGCCGCTTCTGGGCGGACACCTGGGAGCGGAGCCGGGCGGCGATGCTCGCCACCGGCCTGGTCGACGACGCGGCTGTCGACGCGGCGGTCCGCTACCTGGCCTCCGACGAGTGCGCCGCGCTGTCCGCCGGCATGCTGACCGCCTGGGGACGCAAACCCGAGGCGGAGACCGCGCGCTGACGCGCCGGGAACAGCGGTCTCCCGCTTCCCGCCGGGGCGTCAGCCGCTGAGGTGTGCCAACGCCCTGCGCGCGCTCCCGGAGCATGGCGTCGAGTTCCAGGGCCCACCGCGGTTCGCGTACGGCGGTGACTCCGCGTACCCGGCCGTATCCACGGGTCGCATCTGCGCAGAACCAGCACACAGGCTGCACACTGCCCGGCCAAAGGCTCGCTACCGTTCTGGCCGTTCGATCCCACGTGCGATCGAGATCAGGCCACGGCCGAGGACGCCGCTGGCGCAGTCGAGTCAGGAAGACCGCGGATGGACTACTGCTCCTCGTGCCGTCGGCACCTCAACGGCGCGCTCGCGTGCCCCGGTTGCGGCGCCTACGCCCCGGACATCGCGCCCCGCGCCGTCGTGACGCCCTGGCAGGCCCCGGCCGACAGCGCCTGGTACGACGGCACGGACTACACGGACGGCACGGACGAGGCGGCGGAGGATCCTTACGACGACTCCCCCGCCATGGCTGCCGGGCCGCTCGGCCGGGCGGCCCGGCGCCGTCAGCGGGTCCGCTGGAAGAAGACCCAGCGGCGGGCCCTGGTGGCCACCGCGGTCGCTCTGGTCGGCGGCGGGCTGACCGTCGCCTCGCTGGACCGGCAGTCCACGGACCGGGCGCAGGCGGCCAGCGCCCCGGACACCACGACCATGGGCGTCGCGGACGAGGAGGCCACGGAGCCCACGCCGTCGGCGTCGACACCGACCGGCCGCCACCGGGCCCCGGATCCCACCCCCTCCGCCCGGTCGACGGCCACCGCCAACGCGCCGCACGAGCAGACCGCCGGCACGCCCCAGGCCACCCCGACGTCCCGTCGGCTCACCATCACGTCGGTGCCGTCCAAGACGTCGTCCGCCACCCAGCACCAGGCAGCGGCCGCGGCCGCCGGTACGACCTCCGGTACCACCGCGACCCCGTCGGAGCCGACGGCCACGCCCACACCCAGCGCCGGCGACAGCACGTCGACGCCGCCGGCGAGTCCCGCCCCGACCGCGACCTCCCCCTCGACCTCGCCCTCGCAACTCTGTCTGCTGGTCATCTGCATCGGCTGAGGCAGGCACCGCCTCGACGGGCGTCTCACTCCTCGATCCGGTCCACCAGTCCCCAGGCCAGGGCCCGTTCGGCGGGGACGGGCCGGCCGTCGAGGGCCAGGTACAGGGTGCGCCGGCGGCCGATCCGGCGCGGGATGCTCACCGTGCCTCCGGCACCGGGGATCAGGCCCATGGACAGTTCGGGCAGCCGGACGGTGGTGTCGGGTGCCGCCACAACCCGGGTGGCGAAGGCCGGGAGTTCGATGCCCGCGCCGACACAGGTCCCGTGGATCCTCGCGGTGGGCCGTCCGCCGAGGGTGTGCAGACGGGCCGCGCTCAGTGGACGCGGGCGGCAGGGCCGGCGGTCGGTGGGGGCAGTTGCCGGCTGCTGCCGACCAGGGACGGCTGGGCCGCCATGTCCGACGCGCGTCCGGACGACCCGCTGCTGTGGAGCGCGCTGATCGGCCGGGATCTCGATGCGCCGCCGACCTGGAGCAGGCCGTCCGCCGGGCCCGGGACAGCGATCCGCTGGCCACCGCCGAACAACAAGTCTTCGAAACTGTGCGGGACTTGCTGCCCGGCGTCCTGGAGTTGACCGAGACGCCCTGGCGGTCGGAGTACTTCTCCGCGAAGGCGGCCACCCTCTACGGCGGCACCGCCGAGATCCAGCGCAACGTCATCGCCCGCCGGCTGCTCGACCTGGGGAGGGAGTGAGCGTGGACCCCGCCGAGCTGGACCTTCTCTCGCAGACGCTCCGCAGGGCGATGACGGTCACCGCCCCGGGCCCGGCCCTGGACGCGGCACTGGCCGAGCTGGGCGGGCCCGAACTGCTGGCCGGGTTCCCGGCGGTGGCCGTCGCCACGGTGTGCCGGCTGCTGGGCGAGACGGGCGCGCATGCCTCGGTGCTGACCGACGTGGTGGGCACGGCGACCCTGCCGTACGCGGGTGGCCGGTGGGTGGTGTGGGAGTACGGCGGTTCGGGGACGGCGGCCGGACTGGACGAGGAACTGCCTCTGCGGCCGGTGGCCGGCGGTGCTCCCGTGCCCCTCGCCGCCGGCCGGCGGGCGGTCGGATGGTGGCTGCTCGGCACCGGCCACGCCATGCCGGCGCTCGCCCGGGGGCATGCCCTGGCCCGCGTCCAGTTCGGCCGGCCGCTGGCCGCCTTCCAGGCCGTACGGCACCGGCTCGCGGAGACCCTGGTGGCGCTGGAGGGCGCCGAGGCCGCCCTCACGGCGGCCACGGACGACCTGGGCGCACTGCTGGCCAAGGCGGCGGCCGGGCAGGCGGCACTGACCGCGGCCCGGCACTGCCAGCAGGTGCTGGGCGGGATCGGGTTCACCGCCGAGCACCCGCTGCACCGGCACGTCCGCCGGGCCGTCGTCCTGGACGGGCTGCTGGGCAGCGCCCGCGAACTGACCCGCGAGGCCGGGGCGCTGGTGCGCACGCGGGGCACCGCGCCCCGGCTCGTTCAGCTGTGACTCACCAGGACAGCGGGCCGTTGACGTCGAAGTAGCCGCCGGTCGGTCCGTCCGGGCCGAGCTGCGCCATCCGGACGATGATCTCGGCGCCCTCCGCCACCGTCTGGGTGCCCGTGTTGCCGTTCAGGTCGGTCTTGGTGAAGCCGGGCTCGACGGAGTTGATCCGCATGGCCGGGAACGCCTTCGCGAACTGCACGGTGAGCATGTTCACGGCGGTCTTGGAGGTCGGGTACGCGATGCCCGGGTAGAAGTGGGCGGGGTGGTCGGGGTCGGAGAGGGCCGTCAGCGAGGCCAGACCGCTGCTGACGTTGACCACGACCGGTGCCGCCGAGCGCCGCAGCAGCGGCAGGAAGGCGTGCAGGACGCGGACCACACCGAAGACGTTGGTCTCGAAGGTGTTCCGCATCTGGTCGGCGGTCACGGTCTCCGCGGTGGGCACGCTGTTGTCCGCGGTCCGGGTCTCGATCCCGGCGTTGTTGATCAGGACGTCCAGCCCGCCGTCGGCCTCGATCGTCTTGGCCGCCGCGTCGACGGAGGCGTCGTCGGTGACGTCGAGGAGGACGAACCGGGCGCCCAGTTCCTCGGCGGCCCGGCGTCCGCGCCCGGCGTCCCGGGCTCCGATGTACACGGTGTGACCTGCGGCGATGAGCTGGCGGGCGGTTTCGTAGCCGATGCCCTTGTTGGCTCCGGTGATCAGTGTTGTCGTCATGCGTCCAGCCTGCGCCCCGGCCGCCCGGTCAGCCAGCAGACCCTTCTTCCTGGGACTGCCGGTACCACCGACGCACCCCTCTGACCCCCTCGTCCGCTGCGGCCGTTCCGGGTGCGGGCCGAGAAGGTCAGGCGGGGGTGAGGCAGGCTTCGAGGGCCGTCCGCTGCTGAGGGGGGAGGTGGTCGCCCAGAGGGGTTTTGCGGGGGCTCTGCTCGCCTTCGCAGATCCAGCTTCGTTCGTCCTCATCGAACCACCAGTCCTCAGCGCCCCACATGGGGTGCCCTTGGAGCAGACGCCTGGCCAACGCCTCGGTCGCCTCGGGAGCACCGTGAGCGACGAGCGCCCGGCCCACTGCCGTCACGGCCTCCTCCGAAACCGCGGTGTCGCCGAGAACCGGCAGAAGGAGAAGAAGCCGGGCGTGAGGGTCGGTGACACCCGTGGCGCCTGGCGGTGCCTTGAGCAGGGCGGCGAGCTCAGGCCAGCACAGCCCGGGGCCGATGCGGTCCTGATCGTCGCTGGCCAGGACGAGGTCCTGGCGCCAGTCTGGATGCGTGAGGAAGTAGTCCGTGGTCGTGAATTCCTCGCCACTGTTGTAGTGCACGACGATCGCGAAGTCGCTGGCCAAAGGCACTGTGAACGCCGGCCAAGCCGCCGGATCGTGGAGCCGCTCCAGCATGGCGTCGGCGTCGCCCGCGTCGGAGCCGAAGTCCTCAGGCGCGCAGCCCTCGGACAAGTCCGCCAAGTGCGCCGGCCAGAAGCCCGGCTCTTGCAGGAGTGGATGCCCGTCCACGACGGGCGACGAGGCGTACCAGTGCCGTGCCATCACCATGCCTGGATTCTCTCCAAGCCCGGTTGGAACTGTTCACGGCCGGACCGCCGGTTTGTGGCAGGGTCGTCTGCATGTCGTGCCTCTTCTGCCAACTCATCCGCGAAGACAGTACGCAATGGGTAGCGCGTGGACCGTCCGCCTGCGCGTTCACCCCGCTCGACCCGCTCGCTCCAGGGCACACCCTGGTGGTGCCGACGGCTCATTACGCCGATGTCTTCGACACGCCCATCGAGGTGCTGGCCGAGACGGTCGAGCTGGTCCAACTGCTGGCAAGGGCCATGCGCTCCGGTTTGAACGCGACTGGGGTGAACGTCCTCAACGCGAGTGGTCCAGGCTCGGAACAGTCGGTACGCCACCTGCACTTCCACGTCGTTCCGCGATGGCCCGACGACGGCATCTCCACCTGGCCGACCGGGCAGTCGCAGCATCGATTCGCCGGCGACCCTGCCGTGCAACTCGCCGACGCGCTGACCGTCGGCGAGCACCCCAGGAGTTGAGCTTGTTCTTCATGGTCTGACCTGGTCACGTTCGGCGACGCTCTCGCCGGTCGCCCCCGCCGGGCAGACGATCCACCCCCTGGCGGATCAACGTGCCCTCGATGACGGGAAGTTCACCGGTGTGGCTGATCCACGCGGAGCGGATGGTCAGGCGGGTGTGGATGCGGTCCCGGGCCACGGCGCGGGCGATGCCGTACCTGTCGATGACCTGCGCGGACGCCACGTCTGGCGCACCCCAGGTCTCCGGCCCGGCGAAGCGGAACTCCTTACCGTGCTTCGGGGGCCGCCCGCCCTGCGGCGGAGAGATCCACGGCACCGGGACGGGCTTGCTCATGACCCGGTCCGACGCATCCGCCGACTATCTCCACCGGCGGCCTGCTCAGGAGACGAGACATGCCCGGGACGTCGTATCCGGCCTCGAAGACGATGAGGAGGTCGCGGTCGCCGAGGCGCCAGCGGCCCATGTCGATGAGGTCTCGACCACGCGACGAGTGCCAGGTCCACCGGTGATGTCACCGGCCCGTCCGCGCACAGCAACGCATCCACGAGTTCGTCGGCCCGGGTCGCCATGGTGGCGCCGGACCGCCCGTGGACCTGTCCCGTTTCCACGACCGTGCACCGGGGCCGGAGGTATGGCGGGAGGCCACGGAGGAGATCATGGCGGCGACAACGTCCCTGGTGGCCGGGGGACGACGGACACCTTCCGGGCGCGACGGCCCCGGCGCGGTCGCCATGACCGGAAAGGTCCGCGGAGATGATCAGGCGAGGAAGCAGGAGTGACAGTGAACGTCGATGGTGGACACGACCAGCGGATGGAGAGTATTCAGGCCGCGATGACGGCACGCTCCGCGATCAGGAGCTGGGCCGAGGGACTGGAGCTCATCGAACTCGTCCGGGCCACCCATCGTGCGGGGTGGCTCGAGCACTTGCGCGGGGAGACCACCGTCGCCGAACTGGCAGCCGCTCACAGTGCCTCGGCGGAGCAGGTCTCCGACGTTCTGGCGGTACTCGCCTCGGCCGGCGTCGTGCGGCCCGGAGAACAAACGGGATCCTTCCGGCTGAGCCCGGACTTCGACGCTCTCGTGGCCGGAGCTTCCGGGGTCGACATGACGGCCGTGCTCGATGCCGTGGAACTGGCTCGTGACCAGGTGGCGCGGGCGGTGCGGCCGTCGGACCAGGAGCCCGGAATCGACGGTGCGCAGGCGCTGGTGCTCGCCCGCGACTGGGGGGTGCGGCCGACACCGGGCGCCCGACAGTTGATCGGGATGCTGTACGAGGCGCTACCGGAGTTCAGGGCGCGACTGGAGTCCGGCGGCCCGCTGCTCGACGTGGGAAGCGGCGTCGGCGGGGCCTTGCTGACGGGACTCACGCTCTTCGACAAGCTCCACGCCGTCGGTGTCGAGTCCGTCCCGGAGGTCGCCGCGGAATGCCGCCGTCGCGCCGAGACCGTCGGCGTCACCGATCGCGTGGACATCCGGACGATGGACGCCCGTGCACTGCGCGACGAGTCGGCCTTCTCCGTTTGCTTCTGGGCCCAGCCGTTCTTCTCGCAGGACGTCCGGGCGGACACCCTCGCCGCGATCTTCCGCGCTCTGCGTCCGAACGGTCTCTTGCTCGTGCAGGAACTCTTCCCACCGCAGACCGCACAGGACAAGCCCACGGCCCGAACCCGGCTCGACCGGCTCTTCTTCACCCAGCGGCACGTCCCATTCGGCCTGTCCGCCGAAGAACTCGCCGCCGAAGGGCGTGCCGCCGGGTTCCAGGACGCCCAGGTCACCGACAGTCCCCTGGGCAGGCTCGTACTCATGCGCAAGCCCGACTGCTGAGCAGGCCGGGGCAGCCCAGCCGCCGTGCCGCCCTGTTGACCTCTGAGGACATCACGTCCCCCGCCCCTCCAAGGGGCGCCAACGGGAGGCTCACGCTGACGAGACGCAGAGCAGCGGCACTGCTGCTGGGGGTCGGCACGCTGGCGGGGCTGGTCGTCGCGCCAGCCTGCGCGACACCCCCGCAGCACGTATCCCGCAGGCGGGGTGGCGCCCACCACCGGGCCCTTCGAGAAGGTCACGCTCATTACAGGTGACACCGTGAGCTACCACCGCGCGGGGAATGGTCCCCCAGTCCACGACCGGGGAGGCCAGCGGCCGTTCCCGTGCATCACGCGGCGCCGGCCTCGGCTTCGGCGCGGAGGGCGGTGGGAAGAGCGCGGAGGTGCCGCTCGACGGCGGCCTGGTCGCGGTGGACCCGCTCCAGCGGGACGAGCAGGCCGCGCTGGAGCCGGAATCCGATCAGGCAGTGCCTGGCCCGTGAGGGCTTCCCTCCGGGCTCTCGAGACGTGACCGTGGGTTCATGGCTGGATTCGTCGACGTCCGCTTCCCCGCTTCCCGGTCAGGCGGTATTCCCTTGACTTGATGCAGGGCGGGCCCAGGCAGGGAAGGGACACTGCGATGACTTATGCGGGGAGCTATGGCCAAAGAGACCTGGGGATCGCCGCAGCCGGCGAGTCGGCCGCCCGCGGCCGGGCCGAGATGACCTCGTTCGACGAGGTGTACGACCAGCCAGACCCCAGAGACTTCTTCCGCGTCCTGGGTCACTGGGACTATCAGACGCCTCACCATGCGCAGGGGGTGTTCCGGCGCGTGGCCGCCACCCGCACGCGGACCGCCCGCGCCGCCGCCCCGGTCACCGTGCTGGACATCTGCTGCTCGTACGGCATCAACGCGGCCCTTCTCAACCACAGCCTCACCCTGGAAGACCTGTATGCCCACTACACGTCCCCGCAGGCCGCAGCGCTCACCACGGCGGAGCTGATCGAGTGGGACCGCGCCTATTACGCGGCTCACCGACGTCCCGACGCGCACCGGGTGATCGGGCTCGACATCGCTGCGAACGCCATCTCCTACGCTCTCGCCGTCGGCCTGCTGGACGAAGGCTTCACCGAGAACCTCGAAACGGCTCCCCCCACCCCCGCTCTCCTGCACGCCGCGCAGCCAACCCTTCTGGTCACCGTCACGGGCGGAGCGAGCTTCCTGTCCCCGCGCACCTTTCAACCACTCCTCGCCGCCGCTCACGAACAGGTGTGGATCGCGGCGTTCGTCCTGCGTACCGGCTCCTACCGCCACATCGCTGACGGGCTCACACCGCACGGCCTCGTCACCGAGAAAGCGGCCGCCCCGAGCTATCCGCAACGCCGCTTCACAAGCGTGCAGGAGCAGCGGTATGCCATCACCGCGGTGACGGCCGCCGGCCAGGATCCTCGGGGCAAGGAGACCGACGGCTACTTCCACACCGAACTGCACCTGTCACGACCCACGAAAGACGCCACAGCCCTTCCGCTCACCACTTTCACCTCCGAGAGCACGTAAGAGGTGATCTCATCTGGTCGGTCTGCGGTGGCAGCTGAGGGTGCAGGCCATGCCGGCCCCTCCCGTGCAAGGCTCAGACGCAGCTTGAGGCCAACCACCGCGGCGTGAGGGTGAGAAGGTCCGTGGAACGACCTGCCCATCCGTTCGACCCCGATTCGACCCCGTGAGCGCACGCGGAGCAGTCCCACGCTCTGGCCGGGGTAAAGGTGGTGTGGCGGGCCGGACAGCCTATGACTACCGGTACCAGGCACATCCGCGGCCTGCGGTGTTGACTGGGGGCATGACGGCGACGGAACTCGGGCGGGCGCTGCGGCGCTGGCGCGACCGGGTGGCCCCGGGCGCGGCGGGGCTGGCGGCCGGTGGCCAGCGGCGCGCGGCGGGTCTGCGGCGCGAGGAGCTGGCGCTGCTGGCCGGGATCTCGGTCGACTACGTCACGCGCCTCGAACAGGGCCGGGCGACGAACCCGTCCGCGCAGGTCGTCGAAGCACTCGCCCGGGCGCTGCGGCTGTCCGCGGACGAGCGGACGTACCTGTTCGGGCTGGCGGGGCTGGTGCCGCCGGGCCCGGACATGGTGCCCGGATACCTCACGCCCAGCGTCCAGCGGCTGCTGGACCGGCTGGTCGGCACCCCGGTGGCGGTCTCGGACGCGGCCATGACCCTGCTGGTGGCGAACCCGATGTACGGAGCGCTGATGGGCGATCCGTCCGGCCTGCGCGGCTTCCAGCGCAACGGCGTGTGGCGCAACTTCCTCGGCTGGCCGACCCGGGTGCGGCACTCCCCCCAGGAACGGCGCGCCTTCGAGGCCGGCCTGGTCGCCGAGCTGCGCTCGACGGCCGCCCGCTACCCCGCCGACCGTCACCTACAGCGCTTGATCACGGAGTTGCGCACCGAGAGCAAACGGTTCGCCGAGCTGTGGCACGCGGGTGTCGTCGGCCGGCTGGAGGCGTCGCGCAAGACCATCGAGCATCCGCAGGTGGGCCTGCTCACGCTGGACTGCGACCAGCTCCGGGTCGAAGAGCACGACCTGCACATCCTCGTGTACTCGGCCGAGCCGGGCACCGAGGCCGCCGAGAAACTGGAGCTGATCTCGGTGCTCGGCACCCAGAGCCTGGCCGAGCGGCACTAACGCAGCTTCTGCTTCATCTCGTCCAGCTTCGCCAGGATCGGATAGCCGCTGATGCTCAGCGCGTTGCCGTGTCCGGTCTGGTGAACGTCGAACACCGACTGGACGGCGGCGTAGAAGCCCTGGACGTCCAGGGTCTGGTTGACGGCGCGTTTGGCCTGGCGCAGCCCGAAGGCGGGCATCCGGGCGATCCGCTCGGCGAGTTCACGGGTGGCCGCGTCCAACTCGGCTCGTGGAACGACCTGGTTGACCATGCCGACCCGCTCGGCCTCCTCGGCGGTCAGCGGCCGGCCGGTGAAGAGGATCTCCTTGGCCTTGCGGGCGCCCAACTCCCAGGTGTGGCCGTGGTATTCGACGCCTCCGATACCCATGGTGACGACCGGGTCGGAGAACAGGGCGTCCTCTGCGGCCACGATCAGGTCGCAGGGCCAGCACAGCATCAGCCCGCCGGCGATGCAGCGGCCCTGCACGGCGGCGATCGACGGCTTGGGTACGTTGCGCCAGCGCAGCGTGTACTCCAGGTACCTGCGGTTCTCGGCCCGGTAGATCCACTCCAGGGTGATCTCGCCGGGGCCGGGCCAGCGGTCCTTGAGGTCGTGCCCGGCGGAGAAGTGCTTGCCCTCGGCGCGCACCGCGATCACCTTCACCTCCTCCTCCTCGGCGGCCCGGGTCCAGGCGGCGTCGAGTTCGTCGAGGAGAGCGGCGTTCTGGGCGTTGGCGGCCTCGGGCCGGTTGAGGGTGAGGGTGGCGATGCCGTCCTTGACCTCGTACAGGATGTGCACGGACGTCTCCTCAGCGTCGGGGCAGACCGAGCACCCGCTCGGCGATGATCGTGCGCTGGATCTCGGACGTGCCGCCGGCGATGGTGCCGCCGTAGCTGCGGGCGAAGCGGTTGAACCAGCTGGCGGAGTCGTCGTCGAAGCTCATGTGGAAGTACGGCGCCGTCCGCGCCGGATGCACCAGGCCGTCCGGGCCGGACGCCTCCAGGATGTGCTCCAGGGCGTGCTGTGCGGCCTCCGACCCGAACACCTTCAGCACGGACAGCGTCGGCACGTCCTGCTCGCCGCGGGCGGCCCGGGCGAGGGCGGCCGAGCCGAGCAGTCGTAGCGCCTGGAGGTCCATGACGAGCGTGGCGTACCAGTCCTTCTCCAAGGCGTCGGTGGGCCGGAACTCGCGTGCGGCGGCCTCCAGTCGCTCGGCCTCGCCCAGCCACATCAGGGTGCGCTCGTGCCCGAGGGAACCGTTCGCGACCCGCCAGCCCTGGTGGAGGGGGCCGACGAGGTTCTCGGCGGGGACCCGGACGTCCTCGAAGAAGACCTCGTTGAAGTCCTTGTCGTCGGGGCCGGTGTAGGAGGCGAAGGGGCGGCGGGTCACGCCGGGGGTGTCGGTGGGGACGAGCAGGACGCTGATGCCCTTGTGCTTGGGGGCGTCCGGGTCGGTGCGGACGAAGGCGAGGAGCACGTCGGCGTCGTGGGCGCCGGACGTCCAGACCTTCTGGCCGTTGACGGTGAAGTGGTCGCCGTCGAGTACGGCGCGGGTGCGCAGCGAGGCGAGGTCGGAGCCGGCGCCGGGCTCGCTCATGCCGAGGGCGGCGGTGAGCTCGGCGCGCAGGATGGGCACGGCCCACCGGTGCTTCTGCTCCTCGGTGCCGAAGGACAGCAGCGAGGCGGCGATGATGCCGACGCCCTGCGGGTTGAAGCTGTGGCAGATACGGCGCCGGGACAGTTCCTCGCGGTGCACGTACTGCTGGACGACGGTGGCGCTACGGCCGCCGTACTCCGGCGGGTTGCCCGGCAGCAGCCAGCCCTCGTCGAACTGGAGGCGCTGCCAGCGTCGGGCCCACTCGGGCAGGTGCGCGGTGGAACGGGAGCGTTCGGCGGCCTCCGCCTCGGGCGGCAGGTAGGCCTCCAGGAACGCGACGAACTCGGCACGGAGGGCCTCGGCCTCGGCATCGAAGGACAGCCTCATGACACCGCCTCGGCAACCCACAGGTCGGCGATGAGCGCCCGGTGCTCGGCGGCCCCGCACGAGCATCAGCTCACCCGCCTTGGCCCGCTTGATCGCAAACTGCAGGTCGTTCTCCCAGGTGTGCCCCATCGCCCCGAACAACTGCACGGCGTTGCGGAACACCAGCGCCTGGCACTCCCCCGCCGCGGCCTTGGCCATCGAGGCGGCCAAGCCGCGCCGAGGATCGTCCTCGGCGATGGTGAGGGCGGCGAAGTAGGCGAGGGCGCGGGCCCGTTCGATCGCCACATGCATGTCGGCCGCCTTGTGCTGGACGGCCTGGAAGGAGCCGATGGGCGCGTCGAACTGACGGCGGGTGCGGACGTGGTCGAGCACCAGGTCGAGCGCGCGACGGCAGGCGCCGACCGTGGTCATGGCCATGCCGATGAGCGCGACATGACGGGCGTTCGCCGGATCCGCCCCGCTCTGCTCGCCCTCGCCGACCCGGACCTGCGCGAAGGTGACGTCGGCGAGGTGCAGTACGGGGTCGAGGACCGGGGTGCGTACGGCCCTCACCTCGACGGCGGGTACGACGAAGACGCCGGCCTCGGTGACGACGGCGAGGCGGTCGGCGCGGTCGCCGTCGAGTACGTGACGGGCGGTGCCCTCCAGCACCCAGCCACCGCCGTCGGGGTGCGCCGTGACGCCCTCGTGGACGGCCGTACCGGACCGGCCCGGATCGGCGAACCCCGGGGCGAGCGGGGCGAACTGGGTCAGGGTCGCCAGGTAGGGCGTGGGGTCGGCGACCCGGCCCAGCTCCTCCAGGACGATCGCCAGCTCCATCGCGTCCGCCGGGTCGGTCAGCTCGGTCCAGCCGAGGTTCGCGTAGCCGCGCCACAGCGGGTCCGGATCGGCGCCGTCGTCCACGACGGACCGCACCAGCGCCGGCGGGTAGTCCTCGAGGAGGACCTCGTGCACGGTGTCCTGCCACAGCCGTTGCTCGGCGTCGAACTCGAACAGCATCGGCGCCTCCGAACACGAAGAGGAGAATCTCATTCTCGATATCGGAAATCAGTAGTCTCCTCCAGACCTGTGGTGATGTCCATACTGGATATAGGTTCCTTGCCGGTGTGGTTCAGTAATGTTCTCCCCATGGCACAGAAGGCGGATCGGCCCGTGAGCAGCACCTCGACCGAGGGACCGGCCTGGAAGCAGCGCGCGGTCGAGCGTTCCACCCAGGCGGCGAAACGCCGGGCGGAGCAGAGGGTGGAGCGGTTCCTCGACGCGGCCCAGGCGATCATGGCGGAGAAGGGCACGACCGACTTCACCGTGCAGGAGGTCGTCGACCGCTCCAAGCAGTCACTGCGGAGCTTCTACCAGCACTTCGACGGCAAGCACGAGCTGCTGCTCGCGCTGTTCGAGGACGCGATGGGCAAGTCCGCCGACCAGTTGCGGGCCGTCGCCGCCGAGCAGTCCGATCCGCTGGACCGGCTCAGGGTGGTCGTCCAGGAGCTGTTCGAGAGCTCGCGCCCCGACCCGACCGGCAAGCAGCGCCCCCTGTTCACCGACTTCGCGTTGCGTCTGCTGGTCTCGCACCCGGCCGAGATGCGGGTCGCGAACGCGCCGCTGCTCGCGCTCTTCACCGAGCTGATGGAGAGTCTGGAGGAAGCGAACGTGCTCCGCCCGGGCTTCAAGGCCAAGCGGGTGGCGGCACTGACCATGCAGACCGTCATGTTCAACGCCCAGTCCAGCGGCCAGGACGCGGCCCATCCGCTGACCGCGGAGGAGATCTGGGACTTCTGCGCCACCGGGATCACAGGCGAGTAAAGCTGGTACTGGTGCGGTCCAGCGGGATGCCCTCGAAGAGCACCTCGGCGTCGGCTGTCCACGGCGACCCCGACCCGGCCAACCTCGTCGCTCACCTCCGCGTCGTCGGAGTCGTAGCCGCACTGGGTGGGGAGGTCGAGCGCTACCGAGAGGCCCGTTCCGCCCTGTTCCAGCAGGTAGCGGTAACGGCGGTTCGACTCCTCGGCGGTGCCGAACCCCGAGTACTGCCGGAGCGTCCACAGCCGCCCCCGGTACCCGGAGGCGTAGTTGCCTCGCGTGAACGGGAACGTGCCCGGTTCGGGCGGCTCGGCAGCCCGGTCCGCCGGTCCGTAGACCGGCTTCAGCGGGATGCCGGACGAGGTCCGGGCGAAGTCATCCATCGCCGAGCACAGTACTTGCACGAAAAGAGAATGCCAATACCGTAAGCGAGAATGACTCTACTGGAGGTGGGACGGGAGGCTGAAGCGCCCGTGCGGGGCGCGGGGCCGTCCCGCCGCCCTCATGATGCGAGCCGTGACCAACTGCTCGTATCGTGAGAAACCAGAGAGCGGCTCGGTAAGCAGGAGATCATGGCAGAACCGGCCGTCGACTACGCGGCGGTGTTCCAGGCTCTTCCCGGGGCGGCGGCGCTGGTTACTCCGCAGCTGATCCTCGCGGACGCCAACGCGGAGTTCCTGCGCCTCCGGGGCCTACCCCGCGAGCGAGTGGTCGGTAGCTTCATTCCCGACGACCGCCCCGAAAACGACTCCGCCGAGCCTCTCCTGCTCAGAGTTCTGGCGTCACTGCGCCGGGCCGCGGACACCGGTGAGCGCACCGTCGTGGCGCTGCAGCGCTACGACATGAAGGACCCCGACCAGCCCGGGGTATGGCACGAGCGGTATGTCAACGTGACCAACATTCCCGTGTTCGGAGCTGACGGGCGGGTGACGCTGCTGCTGCAGCGACTGGAGGACGTCACCGAACTCATCCGCGCCCGTGAAGTCGCGCTGGCCTTGCAGGAAGCCATGCTGCCCGCCCCTCGCCCGCACGGCCGGCACCCCACGGCCGTGCGCTACCGGCCGGCCGCCGAAGCGCTCAACGTGGCCGGCGACTGGTACGACCTGGTCGACCTGCCCGGCGATCGCATCGCCGTGGCCGTCGGCGACGTCGTCGGTCACGGCCTGTCCGCGGCCGGTGTCATGGGACAACTGCGCAGCGCCCTCACCGCCGCCTCCCTCGTCCCCGAAGGCCCCGCCCGTGCCCTGGAAGTCCTCGGGCTGTACGCCCGCACCATCGACGGCGCCGAGAACACCACCGTGGCCACGGCATTCATCGACTGGGAGAACGACACCATCACCTACAGCAGCGCCGGCCACCTCCCGCCGGCGCTTCTGCAGCGGGACGGGACCGTCGATTTCCTGGACCGGGCAACCGACCCGCCCCTGGCCGCCCGCCCTCAACACGGCCCCCGGACCCAGGCTGTCGCGCCCTTCCGTGAGGGCGCTGTCCTCGTGCTCTACACCGACGGTCTGATCGAACGCCGTGGCGAAGACATCGACGCCGGCCTCGCCCGGCTCGCCGGCTCCCTGGCCCGCCACCAGGCGGACGATCCCGAAGCTCTCGCCGACGCCGTACTCACCGACCTGCTCCCACCCGGTGACGCCACCGACGACACCGCCCTGGTCATCGTGCGCCTGTGAATCGGCTGCGCGCCGGTGTCGGAGCCGGGGCACGCCTCACCGCGACGAGCCCCGCCGGCGTCAGGTCCGGACCGCACGCGTCGGGACCCCGCTCATCGGAAGTACCCGACGGCGGGGCCCGTTTGACCGTCCTTTCGCATCAAGGGCGTCTGCCGGACCGGTTCCCAGTCCTGGGAGCCGTCCGTGGTCGCCGTCCGCAGGGTGAGCTGCCCTGCGGCGGTTGCTCCTCACGTACAGGCTCGTGTGGTCCTCGAGGTGACCCCGACGGGGCTTCGTCCTAGGTCCTCGCTCCGTCGGAATGCGCGGCGACGAGCACCTTCACGTCCCAGGCGCCCAGTTCGAGCGCCGTGCCCGCGGGGACGGGAGTGCCGTCGAGAACATCGGTCAGCTCGACGGGAGCCGCGACCCGCTCGGGCTGCCGGCTCCAGTTGTGGATCACGTGAACCCTGCGGCCGTCCGGGGCCGTGCCCGTGGTGGCGGTGACGGACGCCGGAAGGTTCTGCCAGCCGCTGCGCGCGGCGGGTGCCAGCCAGTCGGCGAGGGCCCGGGCGAGGCCGCGCCCCGGGGCGGTGCCGACGCAGGTGACCTGCCCCTCGCCGTGACGGCGGGTGGTGATCGCCGGCCACCTGCCGAAGTGGGGGTGGTCGTACCGGGCGAGTACCTCGGCGTCGTGGACGATCAGGCCGTCCGCCCAGTGCGTGGCCGTCGCGTCCGCGGGGAGGCGGAGCGGGCCGCCGGGGGTGGGGGTGACCGTGATCCCGGCGGTCAGGTTGCTGAACTCGTCGTACGTCACGCCCGCCGCGCCGGCGAGAGTGCCGGGGGCCGGCTCCGGCCGGGCCCGTGCCTCGTGGTCGGCGTAGGCCGTCCGCGGCCCGAGGACGAGATGGCCACCGGCGTGGGCGTAGGCGGCCAGCCAGTCCACGGTGGTGTCGTGGGCGAGGTACAGGGCGGGCACCACCAGGACCGGGTGACGCCGGGCGGCTTCGGCGGGTGCCATGCCCTCCCGGTCGCCGTCCGGGTCGTGGAGCTGCCGGACGTGGACGATGCGGACCTGACGGCCGGCGTCGAAGGCGCCCCGGTAGAACGGGTCGAAGAGGCGGTGGTAGGAGGCAGGGTCGGGGTCGCCGTCGGCGGTCGCCAGGGGCGGGTACTTCTGCATCAGCCACTTGCTCGGCGTCGAGTAGACCATCGTGATGTCGGCGTCCGGCTCCAGCCCCGCGACGAGCGGGCCGGCCTTCTCGAACTCCGCTCCCAGCCTGGCGAGTTCGGCGTACGTCCGGCCCGGGCGGCCGCTGTGCGGGAGGACGCCGCCCCAGTAGGTCTCGGCGCCGAAGCGCAGGGTCTGCCACTGCCAGTACTCGATCATCCGGGCGCCGCGCGCCACATGGGCCCAGGCGGCCTGCCGCCACTGGCCGTCGAATCCGGGGCGGTTGTCCCAGGGGAAGCCGATGGAGTTCGCGTTGGTCTCGGTGACCAGGAACGGCTCCTGGCGTGAGGAGAACATCCAGTCCGCGGTCTGGTACATCGACCAGACTCCGGTGGTCCTCCAGATCTGTTGGTGCTCGTCGGGCGTGGGGTCGGGGAGCAGCAGGCCGTCCTGCATGTCGTAGTACGGGTTGCCGGAGGCGATGTCGAGGCGGTCCGACAACTCGTCGTCCTCCACGCCGCCTCGCGTGTAGGAGATGCAGGTGGTGACGAACTGTTCCGGCCGGGCGTACTCGCGCACGATGTCGGCCTGCCAGCCGATGAACTCGGTGACCTGGCGGGCCTGGAACTCCCGCCAGGCGACGTCGTACTGGGGCTGCTCGTTGCCGTCCGGGGTCCACAGGTCGGCCCAGGTGGACAGGCGGTGCGACCAGTAGACCAGGCCCCACTCGCGGTTGAGGGTCTCGACGTCCCGGTACTTGTGGCGCAGATGGTCGACGAACCGCTCGAACACGCCCCGGTTGTGCAGCAGGTGCAGTCCCGGTTCGTTGTCCACCTGCCATCCGATGACCGCAGGGTGGTCGAAGTACCGTTCGGCGATCTTCCGGATGACCCGCTCGGCGTGGAACCGGAACGCCGGGTGGGTGATGTCCACCTCCTGGCGGGCGCCCCAGCCGATCCGCTCGCCCGTGCGCCGCTCGCCGGTGATCTCCGGGTACTGCCGGGCCAGCCATGGCGGCACGGCGTAGGTCGGCGTGCCGAGGATCACGGAGATGCCGCGTTCATGGGCGCCGTCGAGCACGGGTTGCAGCCAGTCGAGGTCGAACCGTCCGTTCTCCGGCTCCCAGGTCGACCAGACCGACTCTCCGACGCGGATGACGGTGAAGTGCGCGTCGGCCATCAGGTCGAGGTCGGTCTTGAGCTGTTCGTCGGGCCGCGTGCCGCCGTAGGCCGGCGTGTACTCGTGGTAGTAGGCAGCGCCGAACAGGACACGGGCGGGCAGGACCGCCATGAAGGAACCTCCAGGAGAGGGGAAGGGAGCGGGAGCGGGGTGTGGTGGCCGGCGCCTATTGCTTGACACCGCCGGCGGCCAGACCGCTCTGCCAGTACCGCTGGAGCATCAGGAAGGCCACCACGAGGGGGATGACCGAGATCAGCGAGCCGGTCACGACGAGCGCGAGCATGTCGCTGCTGGCGCCGGCCCCGCCGTTCTGGGCCTGGGCCGCCCAGGAGGAGAGCCCGACCGTGACGGGGTACAGCTTCGGGTCGTTGAGCATGATCAGCGGCAGGAAGTAGTTGTTCCAGGTCGCCACGAGCGTGAAGAGGACGACCGTCACCAGACCCGGTGCCAGCAGCCGCAGGGCGATCCGGACGAAGATCCGCAGCTCCCCGGCGCCGTCGATCCGGGCGGCTTCCAAAAGGCTGTCGGGTACGGCGTCCTGAGCGTAGATACGCATCAGGTAGAGGCCGAACGGGCTGACGAGCGAGGGCAGGACGATCGCCCAGGGGGTGTTGACCAGCCCCACCTTCGCGAAGAGCAGGTAGGTCGGGATCGCCAGTGCCGTGGTCGGGATCATGATGGCGCCGAGGACCAGGTTGAAGGCGGAACTGTTGCCCCGGAAACGGTACTTGGCGAAGCCGTACCCGGCCGCGGTGGCCAGCAGTGCGGCGCCGAGCGCGCTGCCGACCGAGTACAGGACCGTGTTGAGCAGCCAGTGCAGGAAGACGCCGTCGTCGTAGGTCAGGGTCTGCCTGATGTTCGCGAGCAGTCGCGGGCTGTGGGAGAACCACAGGCCGAAGCTGTCGAACAGGTCCTGGGTGCTCTTGGTCGAGGCGACGGCGAGCCAGAACAGCGGCAGGAGGAAGTAGGCGAGTACGGCGAGCATCACGATCGTCAGCGGGGTGCTGCGGCGGCGGACCTGGGAACGGCGCCCGCGCGGGACCTTGGACGCCCGGCGGGACGCGGTGGCGCCGGAGGCGGTCCTGGCCGAGGTCGCGGGGGTACGGGTCGAGGACTGGGAGACGACCGTCACGACGTCCTCCTGCGGTTCGCGGTGATCAGCACGGCGTAGGAGAAGACCACGATGACCAGGCCCAGGAGGAAGGAGACCGCGGCCGCGTAGTTCACCTGCTGCCCGGTGAAGGCGAGGGTGTAGGCGTAGAGGTTCGCGGTGTACGAGCTGTCGATCACGTCGGGGGCGATGGTCTGCAGCAGTTTCGGTTCGTTGAACAGCTGGAAACTGCCGATCACCGAGAACAGCAGGGTCAGCAGGAGCGCCGGCCGGAGCGCGGGCAGTTTGACCGACCGGGCGATGCGCCAGGCGCCGGCGCCGTCGACGGCGGCCGCCTCGTACAGCTCACCCGGGATGGTCCGCAGCGCGGCATAGAGAATGATCATGTTGTAGCCGACGAACTCCCAGGTCACCACGTTCGCCAGGCTGCCCAGCATCCAGGTGTCGCTGAGGAAGTGCGGGACCGGCGCGTCGAGTCTGCGGCCCAGTTGTGCGAAAGGGCCGAAGTCGGGGCCGTAGAGGTAGCCCCACATGAGGGTCGCGACGACGCTCGGTACCGCGTACGGGACGAAGATGCCGAGCCGGATGACCTTGGCGAGCCGCAGCAGGCCGCTGTCCAGCGCGAGCGCGAAGAGCAGCGCCAGCACCAGCATCACCGGGACCTGGATCGCGAAGGACGCCGCGACCCGCAGCAGACCACCCCTCAGGAGCGGGTCCTTCAGGGCGGTCACGTAGTTGTCCAGCCCGACGAACGTCGTCCCGCCGATGAGCCGTTCCTGGAACAGGCTGAGATAGGCGGCGTAGCCGAGGGGGGTCAGGAACAGCAGCACGAACAGCACCATGAACGGTGCGATGAACAACGGGCCTGCCGCACCGTGGCGCAGGCCACCGAGCCGGCGGCGCTTCGGCCCTGCTCGGCGCGGGTCCTCGGTGGAGGCCGCGGTCATGGCGGTCATCAACGGGCCTTTCTGGATGTCGGGAGGACCGGCCGCGGGTCCCGGGGATCGGGCGGCGGGCGCCGGGGCCGGGACCCGCCGGTGGTCAGGCGGACTTGACGGTGAAGCCCTGGTTCTTGGCGTAGGTGGTGAGCCGCTGCTGCCAGGCGTCCAGGGCGGCACCGCTGTCGGTCTGGTCGGCGAGGGACTTCCCGACGGTCTCGGTCCAGTCGGTGGCGGCCTGGTCGAGGAACGGCGGCCACTGGAAGTCGTCGCTGACCGTCTCGCCGATGCCGGCGAAGACCTGGTTCACCTTCTGGCCGCCGTAGAAGGACGGCGTGGCGCCGACGAAGGACGAGTCGGCGAGCAGGGCCTTGGTCGCCGGGAAGAACGACTGCTCGGCCGCGAACATCTTCGCGCTCGCGGGGTCGCTGTTGAGGAACTGGGCGAACTGCGCGGCGGCGACGGGGTTCTTGGTCGAGCGGATGACCGCGCTGGTCGAGCCACCCCAGTTCCCGGACGCGGGGCTCGACGCGTCCCACTGGGGCAGCGGAGCGGCCCGCCACTTGCCCGCCGTGGCCTTGGCGGAACCGGAGAGGAACGCCGGGCCCCACGCGGCGGTGATCCAGGTGGCGTACCTGCCCTTGTTGAGCCCGGCGTACCAGGCGTCGGTGAAGTCCGGGTCGGTGCTGATGACGCCTTCCTTCGCGAGGCCGCCCCAGTAAGTGCCGAGCTTCTTGGAGATCGCGTCGTTCACGTCGATGGTGATGTCGCTCTTGCCGGACAGGGCGTAGGGGTGGGCGCCCACCTGCCACAGCAGGCCGTGCCAGGCGGCGGCCTCGTTCGCCGCGAGGTTGGTCAGGTAGACATCCGGGTCGGCCTGGTGCAGCTTGCGCGCGGCGGCGGCGAACTCGTCCCAGGTCGTCGGCGGCCTGATGCCGTGCTTGTGGAAGATGTCCTGCCGGTACAGCATGCCGAGCGGGCCGGTGTCCTGCGGGATCGCCCAGATCTCACCGCCGGGACCGCTGACCTGCGCCCAGGTCCAGTCCACGAACTCGCTCTTCAGGTCGGCGGCGCCGTAGGGGCTCAGGTCCAGCAGGCTGTCCGTGATGGTGAACGTGGGGATCGCCTGGTACTCCACCTGCGCCAGGTCCGGGGCGCCCTTGCCGGCCTTGATCGCCGTACGCAGCTTGGTGTAATGCGCCACGCCCTGACCGGCGTTGACGACCTTGACCTTGATGGCCGGGTACTTCTTCTGGAAGAGGGCGACCTCCTTGTCGATGTTCGGGACCCAGGTCCAGAAGGTGAGTTCGGTCGGTGTCTTCATCGCCTTGTCGATGTCGGCCGGGGAGAGCGGCTTGGCGGAGCTGCCGCCGCTGCCCCCGCTGCCGTTGCCACCGCTGCAGGCGGACAGCGCGACGCTGAAGGTCGCCGCCCCCACGGCGGCGAGGAATCCGCGACGGCTCGGGGAGGACGACGTGACGAAGGATCTGGGCATGGTGAACTCCCACCGGTTGGGCGAAGGTGAGGGCATGCCTGCGGCGGCATGCCGGGCAAGGGAACGCGAGGAGGTGACGACCGGGACTTCGGGGTCGGTTCGTGGCAGGGCACGTCGTCGTCGGCTGCTCCCGGCTCGCGGTACGGATGGCGGACCACGGGGGGAGGGCAGTCGGAGCAGGCGCCGGTGCAGCGGGCCGCCGTCGAGAAGGAGATCGTGTGGTGCCCGAGTCCCTGCGGGCGGCTGAGCCGGGCATGGCGGGGAGGGGTGAACCGGGCAGCGGCCCGTGCGGCGGCCGCGTGTGTGACAAGTCCGGCCCGGAGTCCGTGGTCTGGGCCGACCGGAGCCGAAGCTGATCAGGAACGGTCGGATAGACCTCCACTCTGCGGCGCGGTCTTCGCACCAGGGCGGGGAGGCACGGCGGAGCCAGGTGCTCCGCCCGGATGCGTCCGGGACGGAGCAGGCGCGGTCGACGCGCGAAGGACGAGCTCGACGGGCGGATCGTTTGCCGGGGGCAGGTCGGCTCCGGGCTTCTCGATGGCGTGTACGAGAAGTCTCAGCCCTTCCTGGGCCACGGCGTCGAACGGCTGACGCACGGTGGTCAGCGGAGGGGTCACGAACGCGGCCACCGGGATGTCGTCGAATCCGACGACGCTGACGTCGTCCGGCACGGCGCGGCCGGCCTCCGTCAGTGCGCGCACGAGGCCGATGGCCATGTCGTCGTTGGCGGCGAACACCGCGGTCACGCCGGGGTCCGCGGCGAGTACCCGGCCCGCCGCGTAGCCCGATGCCGCGGACCAGTCGCCCTCGACGACCGACGGCTCGTCGCAGCCTCGTGCCTCCAGTGCCTCACGCCACCCCCGTAGGCGGTCGCGGGCGGCATACCACCGCTGCGGACCCGCGAGGTGGTGGACGGTCCGGTGTCCGAGGTCGAGGAGATGCTCGGTGGCCGCCCGTGCCAGCAGGTCGGCGCCGACGCCGGCGACCACGGTGCCGGGGCCCGTCGTGGCCACGGGCGCACCCAGGACCAGCACCGGTACGCGTACGTCGGCGGGGACCGCTCCCCCGTCCCCCTCCTCGTCGATCGGCTCGGAGATGACGATGCCGTCCACGCCCTGTTCGAGGAGCGAGGCGATGGCTCCGCCGACGCCCCCCGGATCGCCTTCCAGGGTGTTGACCACGCGAAGCGCGTACCCGGTGTCCCGGGCGGCCCGCTCGATGCCGATGAGAAGGGACGCGGGTCCGTACAGTGCCGTCCCGAGCGTCACCACGCCGATGGAGCGAGTCCGGCCGGAGGCCAGCGCCCGGGCCGCGTGGTTCAACCGGTAGCCGAGTTCGTCGGCCGCGTCGAGAACGCGCTTGCGCACCTCTGCCGAGACGTACGCCTCGTCGTTGAAGACCCGCGACACCGTCTTCTGCGACACGCCGGCCAGCTGGGCCACATCCACGCTCCGGGGCGCACCGGAAACGCCGGCCCGTCCTGCTGATCGCGTCATGATGTCTCCCGATGGCGGCGCTCCGCGTCGGTTGCCCCGACGACCTGACTGCGCAGCCATGTCTACGCAGTCAGAAGATGTCCGTCAAGAGTGCGGAACATATTCGCGACATGGCGTTCCCAGAGCCGGCACCGGCCCTGGAGCGCCCCATCGGCCTCGTGACCTGCACAGACGGACTCCGTCCGTCTCATCGCCCGGCACCGCCGCGTCCCACGACGACCCGCACCCTCAGCGCACCGACGCCGATCGAGGCATCCAGGCATCCAGGCATCCAGGCGGGACGCCGGCGACTCCGCCTCTCAGTTCAGGGACTTGCCGAGGCGTTCGATCCGTGCGGCGACCTTCTCGGCGGTGCCCTCGACGTAGAAGCCGTCGCGTGCCTCGTAGGTGAAGTTGTCGTAGTTCCAGCGGTCGGGCATGTTCTTGGCGCCGCCCTCGAACATCGACATGACGAAGGTGCTGGCGAACGGGGACGCCTTGCGAATGGCGTCCGCCGTGCTGGTGGACAGTTCCGGCTCCACGCCGGCGAACAGGCCGTTGCCCACCTGGAAGACCCAGATCGGCACCTCGACGGTGTCGGTGGGGGTGTACGTGGTGGTCTTCACCGGGCCCGTGGGATGGTCGGTCTCCATCTGGGTGGTGGTGACCTCGTCGGTGAGCAGCCGCACCGTGACGTTCTTGCCGCTCTCGTACCTGGTGATGGCCTGGGACACCCGCACGATCTCGTTGCCCAGGCGCTCGCCCTGTGCGGTCAGCAGGGCGAAGCCGGCGTCGTGCAGGTCGACGCCGTAGGTCCACGCCTTGTTCCTGTCGATCGTGTACCGCTTCGAGCGGTAGGCCGGGAACTGGTCACCGCAGGCGCCGACGAGCCAGAAACCGATGGCGCCGGGGAACTCGCTCTCCACGTGCGCGGTGGCGGCGCCGGCCAGGTCGGCGGTGATCGGCAGGTTGCCGTCGCTCATGACGGAGTCCTGCATCACACAGGACTGCACGTTGTAGTTGGTCAGGACGGCGATCGGGTTGCCGTCGAGATCGTTGAACCGCGCGACGTACACGCCGTGGTCGGAGTTGCCCCGCTCGTTGACGCCCAGCCAGTAGCCGTCCGCGGTGAGCACGTTGCGGTTGACGTTGACGTCGGCCTCACCGTGGCCGTAGCCGACCTGGGCGTCCTGAAGGTTCCTGACCGCGTCGGCGACCGCGCTCTTGGTGGCGCTGACGATGTTCTGCACGTACGTCGCGGCGCCCGCCGACGAGCCGCTGTCCGCGACGTGCGGTGCGGAGAAGCAGTGCGTGACCGTGACCATGATGTTCGCCGCCGCGATGCCGGTGGCCGCGGTGATGGCCGTGCGCATCAGTCCGATCGCCTCGGCACTGATCGAGGTGAGGTCCAGCACGACCAGGGCGACACGGCGGGTGCCGGACTCGACCAGCAGGACGCGCGCGTGCAGGTCGTCGTGGACCGAGGTGAAGTTGTCCAGGGGCAGGATCGAGGCACTGGGCGTGAACGCGGCCTTGCCGGCGCCCACCTTCAGCCCGGTCGCCTGCTTCGTGACGGCCCCGGCGGCCGTCGCGCCGCCCACGACGGCCGTGGCCGCCACCGCGAGGGTCGTCGCCGCGACGAACGAGCGGCGGCTCACGTCCCCGGAGGAGCCCGCTTCGTCCAACTCGTTCTCGTTTCGCTCAGACATCGCAGTCCTCCACAGGAAAAGGCCGGATCCGTAGCCGGCTGCCGGCGCTTTCGGTCAGCTGACCCGACGTGCGTCGGGAGCGGGGCCATAACACCGAGGAAGCATCACAGCGCCTCCAGGAATCGGCAATTCGCAGGACGCAAGCTCAGCTTTCACGACGAGTATCGACGGCTCGATTTCGCAGGGCCTTCCGGTCACACGGAATGCAGTGCGAACTCACAGGTTGAATTCACCGTCTCTGACAGTGCCGGGTGCCTTGACGACCCGAGCCCTGGGGAACGGCCAGCCTGTCGCCCCACGGCTTGGGGCCGCTTCCTGTGCGGTGCTGTCCATTCGGTTTACGGCGGGTGCGGACCGGATCGCGAAAGATGAGATTGCGCACCACGAAGTGACCTTACGACCAGGAGATATCTGCGTAACCTGTGAAAAACGAGAGGCGCCGCAGCTGTGTGGCTGAGACCACACAGCTCTTTCCAAGCAGGACTTCTTAGCGTTGCGGACGTTGTCCGGGCGGCCTGCACGGGCCGATGAATTGTGGCGATCAGTCGTCACTGGAAGAGGAGTCTGCTTTGGTGGAAAGGCGTACGTTCATAGCGGGAGCCGCGGCGGCCGGTGCGGCGGCCGTCGTGGGTGGAACGGCTCTCGGTGCGGCGGCCGAACCGAACGAAGCGGCTTCCTCGGCCGGCCACGTCCGCGGCGCGACCGCGATCACGAAGGTGTTCGGAGACGGTCAGAAACTCATCGCCGTGGCTGTCGAGTACGACCGCGACATCGACGGGTCCGCCCTCTCCACGTCCACGTTCGCCGTCACCGGCCGGACGGTCACCAAGGTCTACGCGAACAAGGCGGCCGCGTTGGCCGAGCGGGGCAGGGACGGCCGGTTCGTCGTCGTCGAGCTCTCCCCCGACGACGACTCGGCGGCGCTGTGGGTGACCCAGCAGGGCGGTGGCGGCACGTCGACGGGCTCCCCCAGCCCCAGCCCCAGTTCCAGCGACTCGAGCGGCTCAGGCGGCGCCCCGGGGGCCGGCGGACCGAAGGTCGGCGACAGCACACCGGGCGGCACGATCGTGGCGGCGAAGGCCTCGGTGATCCAGAAGGACACGGTCAGGACCACGCACGGCGCCCGCTATGCGGCCACCGGCACGACAGTGACGACCAGTGCCGTCGTGAACCTCGTCGTGGACGACTTCAGGCAGTTCACCTTCGAGGACCCCGCCACCGGGCAGACCCTCAGGTACAACCTCTTCGTCCCGAAGGACTACAACCCCCGCAAGCGGTATCCGCTCGTGCTGTTCATGCATGACGCGAGCGTCGTCAACGTGGCCACCGAGGGTCCACTGGTCCAGGGCCTGGGGGCCGTGTGCTGGGCCAGTGCCGAGGACCAGGCGAAGCACGAGAGTTTCGTTCTCGCCCCCGAGTACGGCTCCGTTGTCATCGACGACGACTACGAACCCTCGACCCTGTTCGACGCCACGGCCAACCTCGTCCAAGCCGTGACCGAGCAGTACTCCATCGACGAGAACCGCCGCTACACAACCGGCCAGTCGATGGGCGCGATGATGTCGCTGGGCCTGAACGTCAGGTACCCGGACCTGTTCGCTGCCGCGTTCATCGTCGCCGGCCAGTGGCCCGCCGAACAGGTGGCGCCGCTGGCCGACAAGATGCTGTGGATCGTCGTCTCCCAGGACGACGACAAGGCCTACGCCGGTGAGAACGCCATCACCGGGGCCATCGAGGACGCGGGCACCCAGGTCGCCACCGCGGTATGGGACGGCCGGTCCGCCGCGGCCCAGTTCGCCGCCGACGTCCGCAGCCTCAAGGCCCGGAAGGCACCGGTCAACTACGTCTCCTTCCTCACCGGCACGACGGTCACCTCCGGCTCCGGCACCAGCGCGCACATGGGCACGTGGCACATCGCGTACACCATTCCGGGTATCCGGGACTGGATCATGAGGCAGTCCAAGTAGGACACCTGCACAAGAGGCGGGTTCGGTGCCGGCACGGCCCGGGCCCGCCTGTTCGGTCCGTCGAGATGCGCACAGTGCGCACCGGGTCGGAGTGACGGTCGGGCAGCCCCGGGGCACGCCCGGCCAGGCTCAGCGGGGGGTGAGCCCCTGGAGCAGGTGGCGGACCAGTGCCTCGAGTGCCTCCGCGGCCGACTCCGGCCCGAGGGTGCCGTTGGCCACGAAGGCGGCGAGTCCGTGGAGGGCGGAGCCGGCGGACAGCATGATGGCGTGGGGATCGTCGTGGACGAGGTCTCCGCGCTCCTGCGCTTCGATGATCCGGCGCCAGCAGCGGCCTCGGCCTCGTCACCGCCGACGCGCTGGCCCGGGCCGGCGCGCACGTGGTCCTCGCCGTCCGGGACCCGGCCCGCGGCCAGGCCGCGGCGGCGCGGATGCCCGGCGGCACCGAAGTACGCCGACTGGATCTGGCCGACCTCGCCTCGGTTCGCGCGTTCGCCGACGCCTGGTCCGGTCCCCTGGACCTGCTGGTCAACAACGCGGGTGTCGCGGTGGACAGGCCGGGACGCACCAAGGACGGTTTCGAGATCCACTTCGGCACCAACCACCTGGGCCACTTCGCTCTGACCAACAGGCTCCTGCCGCACATCACCGGTCGCGTCGTCACGGTGTCCTCCGGCGCCCACCGCATGGCCGATGAGATCGTCTACACCGACGATCCCGACCTGTGGGGCCGTCCGTCCTATGGCCGGTCCAAGCTGGCGAACCTGCTGTTCACTCTGGAACTCCAGCATCGTCTGACCCAGGCGGGCTCGCCCGTCCGTGCCCTTGCGGCCGACCCGGGCCTGACGAACACCAATCTGTGGAGCCGGGTGCGCAGCCCCCTGCTGCGGTTGGTCATGTCGCTCTATGCCCGGTTCTCCGCTCAGGATGCCGCGGCAGGAGCCCTGCCCGGTCTGTACGCCGCCACCCAGGACCTCCCCGGCGCCAGCTATGTCGGTCCCCACGGCAAAGGCAAACGTGACGGCGCTCCTACTTTGGTGGGCCGCACCGCGACCGCCGCTGACCCCGACGTCGCCGCCCGGCTCTGGAGCCTGTCCGAAGAGCTGACCGGAGTGCACTTCCCCGCTCTCGGGGCGAAGCAGGTCAGCGCAAGGACCTGACGCGAACAGTCGGGCGCCGTTGACCGGCCGCCGCAGGTGTGAACCCGCGAAACGGACACGCTCTTACGACCATGGGGGGCGTGACGGCCTCGGGTGCGCGGTGCTGGGTGGCGTGGACGGTCGGGGTCGACCGCCTGGTCTCGGCGGTGTACTGCTCTCCCGCCCGCCGCAATCGGGCCTGGCACGCGCGCCGCGCGCGACCCGGCGAGGCGTGAGCCTGCGCGTTCGTGGATGGGGGGCCGCTTCAGGTGCCGGGGTCGTACGCCCCCGCCTGCCGGGCGAGGCGGTCGGATGGTGCGAAGTGACGGGCCGCCAGGGCGAGTTGGCGACACATGAATGTCGGCACGCACGCCGGCAGGAGGGTCGTCCGGCCGATGTGCGGAAACCTTCCCCGGTGGGCAGGCCCGCCCCTCAGAATGTCGGCTTCCCGGACTGCCATCAGCACCGCTACCGCAGCCTGGAGGACCGTACGAAGGGCGGCCGCCCGGTCCCGGCCGCGCGCCCGAGCGGCAGACTGAAGATCACGAGCGCCGGCCCGGCCCGGCTCGGTCACATGACAACGCTCGGGCTGAGCCTTGACCCTGACCCACGGGTCAGGACTTAGCGTCCGGCCATGAATGCGACTCATCGCCTCGTACGCCTGGTCCGCCGCCCCGCTGGATTGCCGACCCCGGACGACTTCACCCTGGCACAGGCCCCCATTCCCAAGCCCGAAGCCGGTCAGGTACTCGTCCGTAACACCCGCTTCCTGGTCTTTCCGGGCCTGCGCACCCTCATCGGAGGCGAGACCCGGGATGTCCCGCTGCCGCCGCTGCGCCCCGGAGACACCCTGTTCGGTCCCGCGATCGGCGAGGTGGTCGATGGGCCACTGGAAAAGGGACAGCTGGTGCTGCACCTTCAGGGTTGGCGGGACTATGCGACGCCCGCCGCTGCCGAGTGCAGGCCGCTGGAGGGCGTCCTGCCCGACCCGGTGGCCCACCTCGCCCAAGGCTCCGCGGCATACGGAGCGCTGACCCGGCTGGCCGAGGTCAAGGAGGGCGACACCGTGTTCGTGACCGGCGCCGCCGGCGCTGTGGGCACCCTGGCGGGCCAGATCGCCCAGCTGCTGGGTGCCGCCCGGGTGGTAGGCAGCACCGGCTCACCCGGCAAGGCTCGGCGGCTGGAGCGGGAACTCGGCTATGACGCCATCGTGTTGCGCGGAGCGGGACCGATCGACAAGCAACTCGCTGAGGCAGCGCCGGACGGCATCGACATCGTCCTGGACACCGTGGGCGGCGAACAGCTGACCGCCGCCGTCCACGCGGCGAACCGGGGCGCCCGGTTCGCCCTGGTGGGCGCGCTGGACGGTCAGCTGTCCCCGGACCGAGCGGGCGGGAGCGCGCCGACTGTGCTCGACACGTACCGGCTGCTGAACAGGGGCATCACGATCGCCGGCTACAGCGGCATGGACCACCCGGATGTCGAGGCGGAGTGGGAGGCCCGCTTCGGGGACTGGCTGCGGGCGGGCGACATCCAGTTCCCGTACACCCCCATCCGTGGAATCGAGCGCGCTCCGGAGGCGTTGCCCGAACTGATCGCGGGCCGCTCCTTCGGGGCCGCAATCGTGGAGCTGTAGGACAGGAGAGCGCATGCGGATCGGCGAGGCGGCGGCAGCAGCCGGCACCACACCCCGAGCTCTGCGCCTGTACGAGGCCCGCGGCCTGCTCCCGCCCCCGCCACGTACCCCGTCCGGCCAACGTGAGTACGGCCCCGCCGAGGTAGCCCGCGTCCGCGTCATCCGCGACCTGCTGGCTCTGGGCCTCACCCTGGAAGACCTCCGCCGCCGGGCCCACCGTCTGGACCTCCTCGTCCAGACACCACCGGCATCTTGTGGCAGCCGTCCAGGCGCGTTCAGCGACGTCGTGGCCGATCGCCTGGCCATTCTGGATACGGAGATCGCACGCCTGACACATCTGCGTCAGAGCCTCGCGGTAGCCGCAGGTGCGGGTGGGCCGTGGGGTGCCCCGGGCCCGCCGACCGCCCCCAGCGGCAGCGTTCCCGCGCCTGGACCCGAGTGCTGATGTCCGGCCGGTCGGAAGGGTCTGACACTGGGCTCGCGCGGTGTGGTCGAACGCTTTCGCGGGGACGCCACCGCGGGATCGGTTCAGGGCCGTGGGGCGTCCGGTTGCGCGGCCGGTGCCGGGTGCTCCGGGGACCGGGACCAGCCGGCCAGCAGCTTCAGGCGTTCCGCGGAGGGGGACCCCGGTTCGGCGGTGGAGACGCCCAGGGTCTGCTCGGGGTCGTCGGCGGGGGCGAAGGCCTCGTAGCCCAGGGCGAGTTCGCCGACGACGGGATGGTGGAAGCGCTTGGTGCCGTGGGTGCGCCGGAACACCTCGTGGTCGGCCCACCAGTGGCGGAAGTCCGCGTCCTGGACGGAGAGTTCGCCGACGAGCTCGGCCAGGGCGGGGTCATGCGGGTGACGTCCTGCGTACAGGCGCAGTGAGGCGACGATGCCGCGGGCTGCGTCCTCCCAATCGGCGTACAGGGTCCGGAAGTGGTCGTCGAGGAAGACCAGGCGGGCCATGTTGCGGCCGCGGGCAGGCAGGGCCTCGAAGTCCGTGTACAGGGCGCGGGCGAGGTGGTTGGCGGCCAGGACGTCCATGCGGCGGCCGTAGACGAGGGCGGGGACGTCGGTGAGGCTGTCGAGCAGCAGTCGCAGGCCGGGGCGGACGCGCTGCGGGGGCAGCGGGCGAGGGCGGGTGCGGGCCGGTCTGGCGATCCGGAACAGGTGGGCGCGCTCCAGATCGTTGAGGCGCAGGGCGCGGGCGATCGCGTCCAGGACGGATGCGGAGACGTTGAGGTGGCGTCCGCGCTCCAGGCGGACGTAGTAGTCGACGCTGACGCCGGCGAGCTGGGCGACCTCCTCACGCCGTAGGCCCGGAACGCGGCGGGTGCCGGACTGGGGTGCCAGACCCGCCTCCTCGGGGGTGATCCTCGCGCGGCGCGAGCGGAGAAAGTCCCGCAGCTCGCTGTTCGGTTCCTGGGCCATGCCACCACCGTAGACCGGGGTGACCTGGGGAGTGGCTGCGCCAGAGGGGGTCTGCTGGACCCCCGGTCAGAGCGGGTCTCCCGCGCCGGCCGCGAGCGGTGCTCGTCTGGTGGGAAGCAAGCACGCACCTGGAGGAACCCCTGATGAAGCGCAGGATTCTCGGCGGCACCGGCATGTCGGTGAGCGCATACGCACTCGGCACGATGATGTTCGGCGCGATGGGCAACACCGACCACGACGAGTCGGTCCGCATGATCCACACGGCACTGGACGCCGGGATCAACCTCGTCGACACCGCCGACGTGTACTCCGGCGGCGAGTCGGAGACGATCGTGGGCAAGGCACTGAAGGGCCGCCGCGACGACATCGTCCTGGCCACCAAGTTCGGGCTGGCGATGGGCGCGGACCCCAACCGGGGCGGCGGCTCGGCCCGCTGGATCCGCCGCGCGGTGGAGGAGAGCCTGCGCCGCCTGGACACCGACCACATCGACCTCTACCAGATGCACCGCCCGGACCCGCACACCGACATCGACGAGACCCTCGGCGTCCTGTCGGACCTGGTCCGGGCCGGGAAGGTCCGGGCCGTCGGCGGCTCGTTCTTCTCCCCCGAGGAGATCGTGGCGGCCCAGTGGGCGGCCGAGCGCCGCGGCCACCACCGCTTCCGCACCGAGCAGCCGCCGTACTCGATCCTCACCCGCGGTGTGGAGAGCCGGGTGCTGACCACCGCCCAGCGCTACGGCATGGGCGTGCTGACCTTCGGGCCGCTCAACTCCGGCTGGCTCTCGGGGCGTTCGGATCCCACCGCCGGGCACCGCAGCGCCGGTGCGGGGGCGAAGATGTTCGACCTCACCCAGCCGGGCGTACGGGCCAAGGCCGACGCCGTGCGCGAACTGACCGCTCTGGCCGCCGAGGCCGGCCTGCCGCTGCCTCACCTGGCCACCGCTTTCGTCCGTGCCCATCCGGCGGTCACCGCGGTACTCATCGGCCCGCGCCGCCCCGAACAGCTGACCGACCTCCTCGCCGCGGCCGACGTGGAACTCGGCGAGGACATCCTCGACCGCATCGACGAGATCGTCCCGCCCGGCGTCGACGTGAATCCCGGCGACTTCTACATCGACCCCACCCCGCCGATCACCGACAAACGCCTGCGCCGCCGCTGAAGCCCCTACGCCTCCATGGCCGGACTTCCGTCGTCCTGCCGCGCGCGAGCCGCATGCCCTACCGGGTAGCGCTGAACGGGATCGTATGGAAACTGCGAACCGTTTCCGCCTGGCGGGACGCGCCGGAACGCTACGGATCCTGACCCTCTACACGCGTTGCCGCAGATGGCGCTGGACGGCACGTTCTCCCGCATGCTCAGGGCGATCCAGGCGGAAAGGGACGCTGCCGGGGACATCGACTGGCTGGTGTCGGTCGACTCCACGATCGTACGGGCTCACCAGCATGCAGAGGCTGCACCAGTTCGGTGCGCTACCGGCGCGCGCTGGTGGGGCTGATGACAGCGGTGGTGGGGCTGATGACAGAGGCCGTGCAGCGCCCCCGAGGAGAAGCCCAGGTCGAAGGGGACGGTTGCGAAGAGCACAACGGGAGTGCCAGCGGTCACGCGATTCCTGCGCGACCGTAGGCAGGTGATCTGGACCAAAGATCTCACCCGAACCAGAGCCGAGAGCCGAGAGCCGCGCAGGTCATCGGGGGCGCCGCTTGTCGTGATCGCAGTTGTGGGCTCTCAGCGGCAGCCGCATTCGCGGGTGTCGGGGTTTCGGTGGCCCGCTACCGCCCAGGGAGTGGGGATTGTGCGCCACCAGCGCGGCGCCGGCCCGCGGGCTCAGGCGAGGGCGGCGACCATCAGGGCGAACGCGGCGACGATGACGGCGACGCGGACGTAGTGGAAGCGGTCCCAGCGGTTCATCTGCTCCTTCCAGTCCTCGGGCCGGTTCTCGGGGGTCCACGTCTTGCCCCGGTTGTTGATCGGGACGAGCAGCAGAAGCGACATGATCACGCTGAGGATCAGCAGCGCGCCGGCGGTGACGACGAGGCCGGTGCCGTGGTGGTGCCATCCGGCGACGGCCCAGACCGCGACGAGGACGAGCGAGGTGATGTACCAGACCGGCATCACGGCGCCGAGCATCCGGCCCCCGTGGGCGCGGCCGAGTTGGCCACTGTCCTCCGGGAGGGCGTCGAGGATCGGGTTGATGACGAAGGCGACCGAGAACTCCACCCCCACCATCAGGCCGACGACCACGGTGGTGAAGACCTCGAGTGCGTTGAGCATGATGACCCTCCCGGAATCTAGTGTTGCTAGCTCATGAGGCAACGCTAGCTCTACTGCCGCTTGCTTGTCTAGCGGTGCTAGGATCGAACCGTGTCGGTACAAGAACGCAAGCAGCGCGAACGGGCGGACCGCGAGCGCCTCATCGTGGCGACGGCCCGCGAACTCGCCGAGCAGCAGGGCTGGGACGCGGTCACCACCCGCCGGCTCGCCGAGCGCATCGAATACAGCCAGCCCGTCCTCTACAGCCATTTCCGCGGCAAGCGCGAGATCATCGGCGCCGTCGCCCTCGAGGGTGCCGCCGAGATGGCCGCGGCGCTGCGGGCCGCGACCTCCGCCGCGGACGGCCCTCGCACCCGGGTCACCGCCCTCGCGCGCGCCTACCTCGACTTCGCCGAGCGCAACCCGGCGGTCTACGACGCCATTTTCCAGCTCGACGGCGGTCTGGCGTTCGCGAAGGAGGACACCCCGGAGCCGCTGAAGGACGCCTTCGCCGCGCTGCTGGAGAGCCTGGACGAGGTCGCCGGGGACGGCGTCCACCCGGGACTGTTCACCGAGGTGTTCTGGGCGGCCCTGCACGGGCTGGCCACCCTGACCCGGGCGGGACGGCTGCCGCCGGTGGACGCCGAGCGGAGGGTGGAGCTGCTCGTGGGCCGACTCGCCATCGTCTGACGCACCGTCGCAGCGCGACGCGCGCGGCGCTGCGTTGACGCCAGGTCGTCCGCGCGTCCGGAGCCGACGGCGTCGCGCCGGCGGCCCCGGGGCCGGCGTCGTCGCTGTGCTCGCCCAGATGGCGCGGGCTTCAGCCTCAGGATTTCCACGCTTTGATGTACCGATGGGTCGAGCGCACGCAAGCGGCGCCCTGTGGTCCGCTTCCCCTGGACATATGGAGCAGGGCACGTTCCGCGGCATGTCGCGGCGAGCCGGGTCAGAACGACCTGGTGCAGCTGTTGCTCGGTGGCCGTGCGGATGAGGGCGGAGGAGAACAAGGCGATCTCGTGGGCGCGGTGCCGTTCGGCTCCGAGCGCGGCCAGCATCTTCTTCCGGCGCGCCTCCTGCCGGGTGTCGTCGCGGATCGTCCCGAAGACCCGTTCCAGGCCGTCGTACTCCAGTTGGACCCTTCGGGTCTGGCAGGCCAGGTGGTGCCGGTCCCCTCGCTCGTCCTGGAACCGCAGGCCGGTCCAGGGGCGCCCGGGGGCGCCCGAGTCCAGGAGCTGTCGCAAGGCACCCCAGTCATCGGGTGTACGTGCCGGACCACCCACGGCAAAGGCACGGAGGCCTCCGGCAACAGCGCGCCCACGTCGGGCGCCCCTCCCAGCCATTCGACCTGCTCCACCTGGGGCAGATACACGCACAGCCCGAGGCCGGCGGACTTCGCCGACATGCGGAACGGGATCAGCAGGCTGCCGAGGCCGTTGTGCATGCTCAGCGAGTGCACCCACACCAACCGTTCGCCGCCGGCCACCGTCGTCGAGCGGGCTTCCACGAGGGTGACCATGGACACCCTGCCGGGCCTTGGGAGCTCCAGGACCCGCATCGCCAGTTGCTGCTTGTCCGCTTGGGCCACGATCCGCTTGACCACGGAACTCTGACTTGCTGGCACCAGCTCCCCTATGGGGCGGCCCACACACTGTTCGGCCGGCCTCCCGAGCGCCTTGGCCATCGGGTTGTTCAAAGAGCGGATGAAGCCGTCGGAGTAAAGGAGGGCCGACGGTTCCGCCCCTTGAAGGAGTGGGTCCGAGAAGTCCTACGCGTGCGCATTGGACGGCACACGAAAGATCCGGACCCTACGCGGACCAACCGAGCCGCAAAGGCCATCTCTTACACCATCACCGCAGTTCAGGAGCGCGCAAGCGCCGTACCACCAGCAGACGAAGAACCCGCCGACAGGCTCTCCCGCGCACACCCTGCATAACCGGCCCACGAAGCCCAGAGCTCCAGTAGCGGCACAGCCGGCAACCGGCGAAAGGGGGACCCGCAGCGCACATGACCTTCGCTGCCGCAAGGTCGATACTGATGAGCAGGGCGCCCGCCCACCGACTCGAAGGGATCCCGGAAAAGACTGATGGCCCGTCAGTCGAGTCAGCATCTGGTCGGCATCGGTGCCGCCGGGATCCGCCGCCAAGCGCCTGAGACCGCCGAGATGAACGCCCGTTATACCCCGCTTGAACAGGGAAAATGCCGGTCAGGGAACTACCTGCTAACCTACTTGGGAGACAGCTATGAAAATGCTGATCAACGTCCCGGAAACCGTGGTGGCGGATGCGCTGCGGGGCCTGGCGGCCGCTCATCCCGATCTCACCGTCGACGTGGAGAACCGGGTGATCGTACGGCGGGACGCCCCTGTCGCCGGGCAGGTCGGGCTGGTGTCCGGCGGGGGTTCCGGGCACGAGCCGTTGCACGGCGGATTCGTGGGACCGGGGATGCTGTCGGCGGCCTGTCCCGGTGAGGTGTTCACCTCGCCCGTCCCGGACCAGATGGCGCGCGCCGCCGCGGCCGTGGACAGCGGCGCCGGCGTCCTGTTCATCGTGAAGAACTACACGGGCGACGTGCTCAACTTCGACATGGCCGCCGAACTCGCCGAGGACGAGGGCATCCAGGTGGGAAAGGTACTCGTCAACGACGACGTCGCCGTCACCGACAGCCTCTACACCGCCGGCCGGCGCGGCACCGGCGCCACCCTGTTCGTGGAGAAGATAGCGGGCGCCGCGGCGGCCGAGGGACAGCCGCTGGAGCGGGTGGAGGCCATCGGGCGCCAGGTGAACGAGAACTCCCGCAGCTTCGGTGTCGCCCTGAGCGCCGTCACCACCCCGGCCAAGGGCACCCCCACCTTCGATCTGCCGTCCGGCGAACTGGAGTTGGGCATCGGGATTCACGGCGAGCCGGGCCGGGAGCGGCGGGCCATGATGACCTCGGGCGAGATCGCCGACTTCTCGGTCAACGCCATCCTGGAGGACATGCCCCCGCGCAACCCGGTGCTCGTCCTGGTCAACGGCATGGGCGCGACCCCGCTGCTGGAACTGTACGGTTTCAACGCCGAGGTCCAGCGGGTGCTCGCCGAGCGCGGAGTCACCGTCGCCCGCACACTGGTCGGCAACTACGTCACCTCGCTCGACATGGCCGGCGCCTCCATCACCCTCTGCCAGGTCGACGAGGAGCTGCTGAGGCTGTGGGACGCGCCGGTGAAGACGCCGGCCCTGCGCTGGGGAATGTGAGCGAGAGACCGCAGCGACCAGCGTCCCTACCGCTACGCAAGGAGATCCAGTGCTCGACGCCGACTTCTTCCGCCGCTGGATGGCGGCGACCGCCTCCTCCGTCGACCGCGAGGCGGAGCGGCTCACCGCCCTCGACTCCCCCATCGGGGACGCCGACCACGGCAGCAACCTCCAGCGCGGGTTCAGGGCGGTGGTGGCCGCGCTGGCGGAGGAGGCGCCCGACACCCCGGGTGCCGTGCTGACGCTCGCCGGGCGCCGGCTGATCTCCACGGTCGGCGGCGCGTCGGGACCGCTGTACGGGACGCTGCTGCGCAGCACCGGCAAGGCGCTCGGCGACGCGGCCGAGGTCAGCGAGGCGCAGCTCGCCGAGGCGCTGCGGGCCGGCGTGGACAAGGTCATGGCGCTCGGCGGGGCCGCGCCCGGCGACAAGACGATGATCGACGCCCTGGTGCCGGCCGTCGACGCGCTCGGCGACGGCTTCGGCGCGGCACGGGCCGCCGCCGAGGAGGGCGCCCTGGCGACCACCCCACTGCAGGCCCGCAAGGGCCGGGCGAGCTATCTCGGGGAACGCAGCATCGGCCACCAGGACCCGGGCGCCACCTCGTCGGCGCTGCTCGTCGCGGGACTTCAGGAGGCAGCCGATGAGTGACGACAAGCCGGTCGGGATCGTGCTGGTGTCGCACAGCGCGGAGGTCGCCGCCTCCGTCGCCGAACTGGCCAAGGGCCTGGCGGGCGGCGGCACGGCGGTGCCGGTCGCCGCGGCGGGCGGCACCGAGGGCGGCGGGCTCGGCACCAGTGCGGAGCTGATCGCCGCCGCCGCCGCGTCCGTGGACCGAGGAGCGGGGGTCGCCGTCCTCACCGACCTGGGCAGTGCGGTGCTCACGGTGAAGGCGCTGCTCGCCGAGGGCGACGAACTCCCGGACGGCACCCGCCTGGTGGACGCCCCCTTCGTCGAGGGCGCGGTCGCCGCGGTCGTGACGGCGGCCACCGGCGCCGACCTCGGCGCGGTGGAGGCGGCCGCCGCGGAGGCGTACTCCTACCGCAAGGTCTGACCATCCCCTGAGGGTGTTGGGCGGCTCATCGCAGCGGTGTCGCCGCCGGTCGCCCGCTCCCTCACCACAGCGCCCCGCCCGGCCGGAAGGCGCCTCTTCTCGTGGCCGACCCGATCCGCCGCCGGCGGGCGCTGGTCCCGCGGTGGACCCGGCCCGCCGGAGCCGGCCGAAGGCGACCCCTCGGAAACGCCGGTCCGGCGGCTTCCGAGGGGCGGCCGCGTCGCGCGGCCACCCCAGCGGTCCGGTCGGCACGGCCCGTGCCGCGTGGCTGTCCCCGTGCTCCGCACCACCGCGGTCCGGCTGCCACGGAACCGTAACTCGCCGCCGCGCACGATCCCTTGACACTCCCTCCCGCTTTGGTCGAAGCTACCGAACATTCGGTCGGTGGCGTGCCTTCGGCGACCCCACCGACTCCTCCTGGAGCAAGGGGTGACCAAGGTGTCAGCGACAACAACCCCCGATGCGGAACAGCCGCCCGCCAGAGCCGGCGGCTCCCCCGATCGCCTGGCAGATGGTCACGGTCGTCTTCGCGGTAGCCGGCGCCGACAGCGGCACCAAAGGGGCCGTGCCGACCGCGTTCGGCCTGCTCACGCCGACCATCGTCATGCTGATCACCGCCTACCCGGGCGCCTCCGGCGCCGGGGTGCCGCAGGACTTCGCCCTCAGGTCGGCGGCCTGTCCGGAGACCGTCCTGGCCGCGGGCGCCTTCCGTCCCGTGCCGGCCGAACTCACCGAGGGGAACTTCGGCCGGAACCTCCGGTGCCGCTGTGCCCGCCGAACCGCCGACCGCCGGTCGGGGCGGCACAGCCCGTGTTGTCTGCGTGATCCGTACGGCGCGCGCCGCCCGTCGGCCCGCATGACAAGGAACAGGCCCATGAACACACCCATGAGGAACACACGCCTGCGTGTCGGAGCGGCCGTACTGGGTCTGCTCGGCGCCCTGACCTCAGGGCAGGCGGCCGATGCCGCCGCCCCGTCCGGCACCCGGTGGCAGCCCGAGGCCGCCTCCTACGGGGTGAGCACGCCGGAGCACACCACCGTCAGGATGGACGACGGGGTCGGCATCTCCGTCGAGGTGACCTACCCGACCGACCCGGCGACCGGCGCGCGGGCGACCGGGACCTATCCGGTGCTGCTGACTCAGAACCCGTACGGCACGGCCCGCTCCGACCCGACCAGCACCGGTGACTACTTCGTGCGGCGCGGCTACATCTACGTGGCCTCCGCGGTACGCGGCACCGGCGCGTCCGGCGGCCAAGTCGACTGGTTCGGCGGCCGCCAGGGCAAGGACGGGGCCGAACTCGTCGACTGGGCGGCCCATACGCTGTCCGGCGGCGACGGCCAGGTCGGTCTCGACGGATGCTCGTACCTCGGGGTCAACCAGTGGTTCACCGCGGCCGCGGTGGGCAGGCACTCTCCCCTCAAGGCGATCACGCCGTTCTGCACGGACTCCGACTTCTACAACGACCTCACCGCCGACGGCGGCATCCCCACCACCTTCGTGGCCGGCATCGCACGGGCCGAGCCGCGCGGGCCGGAGGACGACCCCGCCACCGACCCCCAGTCCGTCACCATCGCCCAGCAGGCGAACGGCGGCTCGCGCTCGTACAACGACGCGTACTGGCAGGCACGGAACGTGCAGAAGCTCATTCCGCGGATCGTGGCCAACGGCATCCCCGCGCTCACCGAGAGCGGCTGGAACGACCTCTTCCCCGGCGGCAACCTCGGTGCCTACGTCTCCGCGCAGAACGCGTACCACCACCGGCCGTTGAACACCCCCGTCACCGCCGGTCAACCGGTCACCGGTCGTTACCAGGCGATCGTCGGGCCCTGGACGCACGGCGAGCATGTCGACGAGAGCAGCCTTCAGGCCATCCGTCTGGAGTGGTTCGACACCTGGCTCAAGAACGAGCCCACCGGCATGGCGTCCACCTCCACGCCCCTGCACCTGTTCGAGAACGGCGCGAACCGCTGGGTCGACAGTGCCGCGTGGCCCCCGTCGGACCACGCCCGGACCTACTACCTCGGCGACGGCTCCCTCACCCCCGGCAAGCCGTCGGCCGCCGGCCGGGACAGCCTGGCCTGGGCAGCGGCGAGCGCCGCGAACACCCTGACGTACACGACGGCTCCGCTGACCCGGGCCGCCGTCCTCGACGGACCGACCGACGTCACCCTCTACGCCGAGTCGACGACGTCCGAGACGGAACTCACCGCGACGCTGAACATCGTCGCGCCCGACGGCACCGTGACCAAGCAGGCCGACGGGATCCTGCTCGGCAGTCAGCGCGCGCTGGACTCCCGGGACAGCTGGTACGCAGACAACGGCACCCTGCTGAAGCCGGGCCACCCCTTCACCCAGGCCTCCCAGCAGGCGGTGGTGCCCGGCAGGACCACGCGCCACGACATCTCGCTGCTGTCGAACCTCACCCGGATCCCGGTCGGTTACCGCATCCAGATCGTCGTCAACAGTCGGCCGCCGGCCGGCTTCCACGCCTCGCTCATGCCCACCCCGCAGGAGCAGGCCGATCTGGCGGGCGGGACCTACACGGTCGAGCGCTCACCGTGGGCGGCGTCGTTCGTGAACCTGCCGCTGGCCTCTCCCGGCTCCTTCACGACCAGCCCCGTCGACTGGGGGCCGTCCTTCTGAGGAGCTGAAGTCCTCTTGAGGGGCCCGGTACCGCAATCCGGTGCCGGGCCCCTCCGGCGTGCGGTCGGCCGGCCGGCCTGGCGAACTCCCGGCACCGGGCGGGGAGTTGGCCGCGCCTCCCTGGGGCGGGACCGTCCTCCCGGAACGGCCTGAAACCGTTGTCGCGGTGCTCGAAACCCTAGCTCGCAACCACCAGTTCCAGCCGTTGTTCTGATGCGGTCATGACAGCCGCGATCACCAGGTGCCAATCTGCTCTCCGAAAGTTCACCGCCCCCTCACAGCCGGCTCACGCAAAACCCACATCGCGTCACCCCTTCTCCGGCACGGCCGAGCAGACGTCGTCCCGTCACGCCGTGCCCTTCCCCCCTCCCCCTCCCACCCGCGCGCCGCCGGACGGCTCGACCCAGCCGACCCGCTCTCCCGGGCTCCGCCGAGCCCGACCACCCCACAGAAGGAGAACGCCATGTCCCGGCAGGACGGTCACCATCGTCGCGTCAGATACAGCGTCGCCCTGGCGCTGACCGCCGCAACCACCCTGCTCGCGGCCGGTATCCAGAACGGCACCGCGCTGGCCGCGGCAGGCGACCAGCACGGCACCGCCAGGATCCGGGCCACCCCCAGAGCCGGAGCGGCCCCCGCCGCGCTCTCGCCCGCGAAGCGCACCGCGCTGCTCAAGAGCGCCGCGACAGGTGCCCCCGAAACCGCGAAGACCCTCGGCCTCGGTGCCCGCGAGAAGCTCGTCGTCAAGGACGTGGCCCAGGACGCCGACGGCACCACGCACACCCGCTACGAACGCACCTACGCCGGCCTGCCCGTCCTCGGCGGTGACCTGGTCGTCCACGCGAACGGCGGCCGCCTCACCGTGTCGAAGGCCACGAAGGCGGCCCTCGCGCTCCCGTCCACCAAGGCGAAGATCTCTGCCGCCACGGCGAAGGCCCGGGCGCTCAGCACCGCCGTGAAGGCCGGCGCCGAGCAGCCCAAGTCCGACCGCGCCCCCCGGCTCGTCGTCTGGGCCGCCTCGGGCAAGCCCGCCCTGGCCTGGGAGTCGGTGGTCGGCGGCTTCCAGGAGGACGGCACGCCCAACGAACTCCACGTGATCACCGACGCGGCGTCGGGCAAGCAGCTGTTCCGGTACCAGGGCGTCGAAACCGGCACCGGCACCGGGCAGTTCAACGGGAGCGTGCCCCTCAGCACCACGCTCTCCGGCTCGACCTACCAGCTCGTCGACGGCGACCGTGCCGGACACCGCACCTACGACCTGAACCAGGGCACCTCCGGCACCGGAACCCTCTTCACCGACGACAACGATGTCTGGGGCGACGGAACAGCGGCCAACCGGCAGACCGCGGGCGTGGACGTCGCCTTCGGCGCGGCGGCCACCTGGGACTTCTACAAGAACGTCTTCGGCCGCAACGGCATACGCAACGACGGTGTCGCCGCCTACAGCCGCGCCCACTACGGCAACAACTACGTCAACGCCTTCTGGCAGGACGCCTGCTTCTGCATGACGTACGGCGACGGCTCCGGCAACACCCACCCGCTCACCGCGCTCGACGTCGCCGCCCACGAGATGAGCCACGGCGTCACCGCCGCCACCGCCGGCCTCACCTACTCCGGCGAGTCGGGCGGCCTGAACGAGGCGACCTCCGACATCTTCGCCGCCGCGGTCGAGTTCTACGAGAACCTGCCCGCGGACGTCCCGGACTACGAGGTCGGCGAGAAGATCGACATCAACGGCGACGGCACCCCGCTGCGCTACATGGACAAGCCGTCCAAGGACGGCGCGTCCAGCGACAACTGGAGCCCGTCACTCGGCGGACTCGACGTCCACTACTCCTCGGGCCCGGCCAACCACTTCTTCTACCTGCTCTCCGAGGGCAGCGGAGCGAAGACCGTGAACGGGGTCGCCTACGACAGTCCCACCTACGACGGCCGGCCGGTGACCGGCATCGGCATCGAGAACGCCCAGCAGGTCTGGTACCGGGCGCTCACCACCTACATGACGTCGAGCACCGACTACGCGGGCGCCCGTACGGCCACCCTCCAGGCCGCGGCCGACCTCTTCGGCGCCTACAGCCCCTCCTATCTCGCCGTCGCCGACGCGTGGGCGGCGATCAACGTGGGCGACCGGATCGCACTCGGCGTCAACGTGGCACCGATCGCGGACCAGATCAGCGGTGTCGGGCAGGCGGTGTCGCTCCAGACGGACGCGTACACCACGAACTCCGGCGCGGGCCTGACGTACACGGCGACCGGTCTGCCGGACGGACTGACCATCAGCGACACGGGCCTGATCTCCGGCACCCCCACCACGCTCGGGACCAGTGACGTCACGGTCACGGTCACCGACGACACGGGGGCCACCGCCACCGAGCACTTCTCCTGGCAGGTGGCCTACGTCTACGCCAGCGCCACCCGGGTCGACATCCCCGACAACGGCGCCGCGGTGGAGTCCCCGGTCACCGTCACCGGCCGCACGGGGAACGCCTCCGCCACCACCCAGGTCTATGTGAAGATCATCCACACCTACCGGGGCGACCTGACCGTCGACCTCGTCGGCCCCGACGGAACCGTCTACTCCCTCCTGAACCGCAGCGGCGGCTCCGCCGACAACGTCGACCAGACGTTCACCGTCGACGCCTCCGCACAGCCCCTGACGGGCACCTGGAAACTCCGGGTCCAGGACCGAGCCGCGATCGACGTCGGCTACATCGAACAGTGGCGGCTCACTCCCTGAGCCCAGCCCGCCTCACACAGAACCGTTGCCCCGGCACGCCCACCGCGCGCCGGGGCAACGGCTCGTGCCCCGCTCTGCCATCACCTAAGCGAGACCGTCCGCCACGACCGCCAGGGCCGCGAGCAAGGTCGCCGCGAGTTCGGCCTCCGCCGTGACCGGGTCGGTCGCCCTGTCGGCGGACCGCCATGCGTAGTGCTCGACGGCCGCACGCAGGGCCGCGTTGAACATGGCCGCCTGGATGGTCGGACGGAGATCGTCGGCGGGAAGGCCCGCGCGCTCGGCGAGGGCGCGGGCGAACGCGGGCTCGGCCTCGTCGTAGGTCTGCAGCCACTCCGCGCGCAGGCCCGGCTCGGTGCGGGTCAGACGGACCAGGGCGCCGACGGTGGTGCGGTCGGGGCCGCGCACCAGGCGGCTGTCGGTCGGTACGGCGCTCTCGAAGGCCTCCGCCAGCGGCCGGCCCGGCCGCCAGGCCCGCAGACAGTCGGCGACCACCTCGATGCCGGCCGCGAACAGCGGCCGTACGCAGGCCTCCTTGCTCGGGAAGTAGCGCCACACCGTGCGCGCGGAGACCCCGACCGCCTGGCCGATCTGCTCGCCCGTGGTCGCCGCCACCCCCTGGGCGACGAACAGGTCCACCGCGGCACGGGCGATCTCCAGTCTGGTCTCGGCCTTGCGCTCCTCGGTGAGGGGCGGCCGTCCCGTGCGTCCCCCTGCGGTCATCTGTCCCTCCGGTTCCGGCGACTGCTGCACCGAGATTCTCTCCGAGGAGCCGGAGCACGGAGAATTCCGGCCACGACTTTATGTCAGTCACCGCCATTAAGTCGTATGGTGTGCCCGTCACCGGGCGCGGGGCGCCCTCGAACCCACCTGATGGGAGCACCACATGGCCAGCGGACTCGACGGGCGCGCCGTCATCGTCACCGGCGCGGGATCGGGGATCGGGCGGGCCGCCGCCCTGGCCTTCGCCAGGGAGGGCGCCCGGGTCGTGGTCGCCGACCTGAACGCCGAGGGAGCGGGCGCCGCGGTCAAGGAGATCGAGGAGGCGGGCGGTACGGCCGTCGCCGTCACCGGCGACCTCAGCGAGCGGTCCGTGGTCGACGAGGTGGTCGCGACCGCCGTGGCGCGGTTCGGCGCGGTGGACGTACTGGTGAACAACGCCGGGATCATGGACCGGATGTCGGCGCTGGGCGAGGTGAGCGACGCGGAGTGGGAGCGGGTGATACGGGTCAACCTCACCGCGCCGTTCCTGCTCACCCGCGCCGTGCTGCCGCACATGCTGGCGGCGGGCCGGGGCGCGATCGTCAACACCGCCTCCGAGGCCGGTCTGCGCGGCAGCGCGGCCGGCGCGGCCTACACGGCCTCGAAGCACGGTGTCGTCGGTCTGACCAAGAACCTGGCGGTGATGTACCGCAACCAGGGCATCCGGGCCAACGCCATCGCGCCCGGCGGCACCAGGACCGGGATCCAGATCGACCTGGCGGACGGCGCCCACGGGCCGGCCGCGCTCGGCCCGTACTTCGGCAATGTCGGCCAGGTCTCCGAGCCCGAGGAGCAGGCGGCCGCGATCGTCTTCCTGGCCTCGGACGCGGCCGGCAACATCAACGGCGCGATCCTGCCGGTGGACAACGGCTGGGCGGCCGTCTGACCCCCTGCCGGGGGCGGCCGGTCAGCCGCCCTCGGCGAACAGCGCCGCCAGACGTTCTCCTTCCGCCTGCGCCGCGTCGTGGTCCTCGATGGGTTTGACCTCGGAATCCTTGAAGACGATGTAGGTGACGCCGGACGGCACCCCACCGGCGCGCGGGTCGGGGTCCACGCCCAGACCCTTCGCGGTGGCGTACGACGCCTCGCCGATGATGTCGCTCGGTCCCGTGTCGCCGACGACGGCGTACTGCACCCGGTCCTTGTAGATCACGGCGGCGATCGCACCGCCCCGGATGCCGTGCGCCCGGTAGTCCCAGCGGCTGCTGGGGCCGGGTACGACGACATAGGGCAGCGTCTCCGCGTTGAGGTGACTGCCGTCGGACTGCTGGAAGGCGGTGGCGGCGGAGAACGCCGGGTCGGCGGTGCGGTTGCAGTGGGCGGTGATCTGGCCGTCGCAGTCGATGTCGAGGTCGGCCTCCCAGAAGACGGCCTGCTCGGTGCCGCACACGGGGACGGTGGCGGCGGTTCCGGCGTCGGTGCGATAGCGGCTCTTGGAGACCTCGGTGCAGTCGCGCATCCGGGCTCGCAGGTCGGTGGCGGTGATGCGGTGCCGTGCTCCGGGGGCGGTGAGCGAGGCGGCGGGGGCGGACAGTGTGGTCGGGGCGAGCAGGGCGGCGCCGGCCGTGGCCAGCGTCAGCGTCTGGAGACGCACGATGAGGGACCCTCTCCGTGGGGGACATGGAGCCAACCGGTCCAATGTGGTGGGGACGAGGCGGCCGGGCCAGGAAGCGGAGGCCGTACAGGGCCGATCGGAGCAACGAACTGACACTCCGTGAGAATCCGTCAGGGGCCGGGGCGTCGAGCCGGTGTCAGCCCGCTCGCCCCGGCCGCCCGCGTCGGCGCGGGATCAGCGACGACAGCGTTCCGCGCCACGGGCGCGAACTCCCCTTCCCTCTCGGGAAGTTCGGCCGTAGAACCCTCAGCATACGTAACTCTCCCCCGCTGTCTGCAATACGGCCCTCTTGATGTCCCACCGCGGGCAGGTCATATTGGTCCGGACCTTTGCCGTCCTGCCGTCCCCGGGGAGGCGGAACCGTGCGCCGAGTTGTCGTCCTGGTCTGCGCCCTGCTGTTCATGACCTCCTGCGGCTGGGGCGGGGCCGCCGACGGCGACAGCGGCCGGCTGCCCGGCGCCCCCACGGGGGTCACCGCGGCGGCCGGGAGCGCGACGAGCGTGCATGTGATGTGGAACGCGTTGCCGGCCGGTTCGGGCGTCCGCGTCTACGAGGTGTATCGCGGCGCCACGAAGGTCGTCGAAGTGCCGGGGTCGCAGCACATGGTGGACGTCACCAGGCTCAGGCCGTCCACCATGTATGCCTTCACCGTCCGGGCGCGGGGCGACGACGGCAGCCTCGGCCCGCGCAGCCGTGCGGTGCGGGCGACGACGCCGGCGGTGGTCGCGGCGGACCGCTCGGCGCCGACCCGTCCGATGCACCCGAGCGGCCGGGCCGTGGGCAGCCGTGCGGTGCAGCTGTCCTGGGGCGCCGCCAAGGACGACCGGGCGGTGGTGTCGTACGACATCTACCAGGGCGGTGCGAAGATCCACAGTGTGGGCGGGAACCAGACCGCGACGGTGGTCACGGGGCTGCGGCCGGGTACGCGCTATGTGTTCACCGTCCGGGCCCGGGACGCCGCCGACAACCTCTCGCCGTCCGGCGCGGCGGTGCGCCTGGCCACACCGGGCAGCGACGACGGCCGGAACACCGCGCCGACCGGGTTCACAGCGCAGAGCCACGAGGAGAGCGGGGCGTACTACCTCGACCTGGCCTGGGATCCGCCTCGCCTGGACGGGGTGATCACGGAGTACCAGATCCGGCTCGACAGCGGTACGACGACCTCGCTGGTCTGGGGCGGCACTCCGCCCAAAGGCCACTCGACCTACAGCTTCTATGTGGGGCGGGACCATGGAGTGGTGCACCATGTGCGGCTGCGGGCGCGGCTGCCGGACGGAACCTGGGGCGGGTGGTCGGCGCAGCGCGCCGTCACGACGGGGGCGTGAACCGCATACCGGCCTGGGCCGGACGAAGGAATAGATCACCTGGACGGCCGCCCCCGGGTGCGGCGCGGGCCGCGCCCGCTTTGGCTGACCCTGAGGCAGCACGGGAGTCTCCGATCCTCGGCGGCGCAAGGGACGTTCCGCCTACCGTGCCGCCGGAGGGCAGCCACATGCGAAACTCACGACTTCTCCTCCGCTCCGGCCTGACCCTGGCGGCCGCCGCCGCGCTCCCGACCTGGCTCGCGGGACCGTCCGCCGCGCTCTCGGGCATCTCGGTGAGCACCACCGGCACCACGGTCTCGGTGGTCACCAGCGCCTGCACGCAGAGCGGCGGCAGCTGGGGCAGCGCCTCGCTGCTCAACAGCGGTCAGACCGCCTTCGCCCAGGGGCGGCAGGCGGCCCTGGCGGGCACCACGGTGAGCCAGTCCGCCGCCTGGTCCGGCGTGTCGCCGGGCACCTACACGGTGGTCGTCGTCTGCTCCAACGGCGGAACGGCGGGCACCCAGTCGGTGATCGTGTCCGGAACCGCCGCGGCGCCGACGACGCCGACGACCTCCTCCACCACCAGGTCGGCCGCGCCCTCCCGGGGCGTGATGGGCGGGCTGGGCGGTGCCGCCCGCGACTACGGCCCGCTCACGCTGGGCATCGGCGCGGCGCTGGTCGGCTCGGGCGTCATCGCCACCGGCTGGTACCTGCGCAAGCGCTCGAAGCCGTACCGGCTCTGACCCCGCTCAGGTCTCCGGGAGTTCCCCGACCTCCCGCAGGGCCTCGTTGAGCCACTGCGTCCAGAAGGACTCCAGGTCGATGCCGGCCCGCAGCACCAGGTGCCGCAGCCGGTCCTCGGGGGCGTCCTTGCCCGGCGGGAAATCGCGCCGCTGGATCTCCTCGTACTCGGCCAACTGCCTTTGGTGCAACTCCAGATGGCGGCGCAGATCGGCTTCGATTCCGCCGGTGCCGACGACCGCCGCCGCGCGCAGCCGCAGCAGCAGCACGTCCCGCTGCGGCTTGGGGTCCTGGGCGGCGGCGGTCCAGCGGGCGAGTTCGGCACGGCCCGCGGGCAGGACCTCGTAGCTCTTCTTCTGCCCGCGGGCAGGCTGTTCGGCCGGCAGGGTGCGGATGTAGCCCTCGGCCTCCAGCTTTCCCAGCTCGCGGTAGATCTGCTGGTGCGTGGCCGACCAGAAGTAGCCGATCGACCTGTCGAACCTGCGGGTCAGCTCCAGCCCCGACGACGGCTTCTCTAGCAGGGCGGTGAGGATCGCGTGCGGGAGTGACATGGGCTCATCCTAGGGACGGCCCCTACAGGGCGGCCGCCAGCTCGGTGCCCTGCTTGATGGCTCGCTTGGCGTCCAGCTCGGCGGCGACGTCGGCACCGCCGATGACGTGTGCGCTGCAGCCGGCGGCTACCAGCTCCTCGTACAGGTCCCGGCGCGGTTCCTGCCCGGTGCACAGCACGACGGTGTCGACCTCCAGGACGGTGCTCTCCCCGTCGACGGTGACATGCAGCCCGGCGTCGTCGATCAGGTCGTACCGCACGCCCGGGACCATGGTGACGCCCCGGTGCTTGAGTTCGGCGCGGTGGATCCAGCCGGTGGTCTTGCCGAGGCCGGCACCGACCTTGCCGGTCCGGCGCTGGAGCAGGTGGACGGTGCGCGGGGGCGCGGGGCGCTCGGGGGCGGCGAGGCCGCCGGGTGCCCGGTAGTCCATGTCGACGCCCCAGTGCCTGAAGTACGTCGCCGGGTCCTCGCTGGCCTTGTCGCCGCCGTCGGTGAGGTACTCGGCGACGTCGAAGCCGATGCCGCCGGCGCCGAGGATCGCGACCCGGTCGCCGACGGGGGCGCCGTCGCGCAGCACGTCGAGGTAGCCGAGGACTCGGGGGTGGTCGACGCCGGGGATGTCGGGGGTGCGCGGAGTGACGCCGGTGGCGACCACGACCTCGTCGTAGCCGGTGACGTCCTCGGGCTCGACGGTCGTGTTCAGGCGCACGTCCACGCCGTGGGCGTCGAGCTGGTGGCGGAAGTAGCGCAGGGTCTCGTCGAACTCCTGCTTGCCGGGGACCTTGCGGGCCACGTTCAGCTGGCCGCCGATCTCGGCCGCCGCGTCGAACAGGGTGACCTGGTGGCCGCGTTCGGCGGCGGAGACCGCACAGGCGAGGCCGGCCGGTCCCGCGCCGACGACCGCGACGCGCTTGCGCCGCCGGGTCGGGGCGAGGACCAGTTCGGTCTCGTGGCAGGCGCGCGGGTTGACCAGGCAGGAGGTGATCTTGCCGCTGAAGGTGTGGTCGAGGCAGGCCTGGTTGCAGCCGATGCAGGTGTTGATGGCCTCGGGCGTGCCGGCCGCGGCCTTGGCGACGAAGTCGGGGTCGGCGAGCATCGGGCGGGCCACCGAGACCATGTCCGCGCCGCCTTCGGCGAGCAACTCCTCGGCGAGTTCCGGGGTGTTGATGCGGTTGGTGGTGACCAGCGGGACGGAGACCTCGCCCATCAGCCGCTTGGTGACCCAGGTGTAGGCGCCGCGCGGCACCGAGGTGGCGATGGTGGGGATCCGGGCCTCGTGCCAGCCGATGCCGGTGTTGATGATGGTCGCCCCGGCGGCCTCCACGGCCTGGGCGAGGGTGATCACCTCGTCGAGGGAGGAGCCGCCGGGCACCAGGTCCAGCATGGACAGCCGGTAGACGATGATGAAGTCCGCGCCGACGGCCTCGCGCACCCGCCGGACGATCTCGACGGGGAACCGCATCCGGTTCTCGTAGGACCGGCCCCAGCGGTCGGTGCGGTGGTTGGTCCGGGCGGCGATGAACTCGTTGACGAGGTAGCCCTCGGAGCCCATGATCTCGACGCCGTCGTAGCCGGCCTGCCGGGCGAGGCGGGCGGCACGGACGTAGTCGTCGATGGTCCGCTCGATGTCCTCGTCGGTGAGTTCACGGGGCGGGAAGGGGCTGATCGGGGCCTGGAGCGGGCTGGGCGCGACGAGGCCCCGGTGGTAGGCGTAACGGCCGAAGTGCAGGATCTGCATCGCGATCCGGCCGCCCTCGCGGTGCACGGCCTCGGTGACGGCGCGGTGCTGTCCGGCCTCTTCCTCCGTGGTGAGCTTGGCGCCGCCCTCGTACGGCCGGCCCTCCTCGTTGGGCGCGATGCCGCCGGTGACGATGAGGCCCACTCCCCCCCGGGCCCGGGCCGCGTAGAACTCCGCCATCCGCTCGAAGCCGCGCTCGGCCTCCTCCAGGCCCACGTGCATGGAGCCCATGAGCACGCGGTTGGGCAGAGTGGTGAAACCCAGGTCGAGGGGTTTCAGCAGATGCGGGTAACGGCTCATCGGAACCTCCGTGCGCGGTGTCTTCGCATCAGTTCTAAAGGACCGCGCACGGATTATGCAACTAGTTGCACAAAGGCTCCGGGGTGACGTGTCTCAGATCACCGGTCACCGGCTTTCGAGCAGAACGTGCAGCTCCCTCTCCTGGTCGCCCGAGGCGGAGGACAGGCTGCGCACCGCGAACAGGGAGTCGAGGGTCGTACGGAGCCGGTCGATCGCCCAGTAGCCGCCCTGCGCGTCGGCCTCGACCGAGGCCGCGAGCCGGGGCGGCGGGGTGCACTCGTGGGCGTCGGTGACCTCGAACGTGCCGAGCCACACCATCGGGCGGGACTCGTGGAGCTGCTGGGGCACGTCCTCGGCCTCCCGGTCGGACTCGAAGCACTGGCACAGCGCGTCGAACACGATCCGGGCGTCTTCCTTGCTGCATCCGCTGATCTCAAGCGAGACGGGTTCCTCGTGCAGTCGCTCAGGACCCATGGTGATCGCTCCTCTCATGGCGATGGCGCGGCCTCACGGGTTCCCCCGCGAACCGCGCCATGCCAACAGAAAAGCACCGATTTCCGGGTGGTGCACCACCCGGGCAGGGAACTCAGCCCCGCGTGAACCTGTACGTCTTGCTGTCCGTGAGGATGCAGAACCCGGGCGACATCACGATGACGCGCAGGGTGCCGCTGCGCCGGTCGTAGTCGATGCCCTCGGCCTCGAAGGTGCCCGAGCAGGAGCTGCGCAGCGGGAGCTGGCGCAGCGCGGTGACATGACCGGTGACGTTGCTCGACCCGGGCTGGGCGGACAGGTCGATCTGCAGGAGCGGCTTGGTGTAGCCGAAGAGGCTGCCGTCCGGGTCGTCCGAGGAGCACAGCAGCGTGGTCGCGCCGGAGAAGTCGCAGCCCTGGACGTCACGCACGGCGTGGTCCAGGTTGACGACGGACGCCAGCGGGAGGTTCGCGGACGGCGAGGTGCTCTTGTTGACGCCCGGGGTCGGGAAGACCAGGAAGCGGGTCATCGTGCCGTACTCGCCGGAGAGCATGTACTGGCCGTCGGGCGAGATGGCGTTCCAGGAGTTGTTGAGGGCCTCTCCGGAGGCGAGCGTGTGCACGTACTCCGACCAGGCGCCACCGGGGGCCTGGACCCGGTACATCTTGGCGGTGCCGGAGTCGGCCTGATACGGCTCGACGTAGTAGCCGTCGTACGACTCGTCGGGGTCGCCGACGTGGTTCCAGCCGCGGCTGGAGACGCTGACCGGGATGGTGCCGACGCCGGTGTAGCGGTTGGCGCTGTTGGCAGGGACCTCGACCGAGGTCAGACCCTGGCTTTCGGTGAGCGGGTCGGCGCGGTCGGAGCCGGTCTCGGTCCAGGTGTCGGCGGCGGACGCCGGGCCGGTCGAGAGGGTGAAGGCCGCGGCGAGGGCGATCAGGGCGGTCAGCCCTGCGCGACAACGTTGCCGGGTGGACGCGGGCATGGAAGCCTACTCCTCGGTTCGGGGGGTGGGACGCGCGTGCGGCGGTCAGTCTGGCGTGCCCCTGACAGACATGTACAGACCAATGACGGAACGGGAAGGTGAACTCACGCCCGTGCCGCCCCGGTGGTCGTTTCGCTGTTACGGATGCCGTCGTGTTGAGAGATGGTGGAAAAGTCGGCGGCGGCGTCGGAGAGTCAGGTGTGAGCGCGGTAGAACAAGGGGAGTCGGCACGGGGGACGGCGTGCCGTGCGGAGGTTCGAAGGCGGTGCGTGGGATGAGTCCAGCCGAGGCTTCAGCGGCCGAGGGCGAGGAGCCGGTGCGCGGACCCGTGCGTCCGGGCGGGCTGCTCGACGTCCTCGGCATGGCCTCGGTCGTGCTGGACGCCAAGGGGCGCATCGTGCTGTGGAGCCCCCAGGCCGAGGAGCTGTTCGGCTACTCGGCCCGCGAGGCGCTCGGGCAGTACGCGGCCCGGCTGATGGTGGACGAACGCCATATCGGTCTGGTCGGCAAGCTGTTCGCGGACGTGATGAGCACCGGGCAGAGCTGGGCGGGCGGCTTCCCGATCCGGCACAAGGACGGTTCCACCCATGTGGTGGAGTTCCGCAACATGCGGCTCACGGACGACAACGGCGACGTGTTCGCGCTGGGTCTGGCCGCCGACCAGTCGACGGTGCGCCGGCTGGAGCAGGACGTGGCGCTGTCCGAACGGATCGTGAAGCAGTCGCCGATCGGGCTGGCCGTCCTCGACACGCAGCTGCGGTTCGTCTCCGTCAACCCGGCACTGGAGCGGATCAACGGGGTCCCGGCCGAGGAGCACGTGGGACGGACGCTCCGCGAGGTGCTGCCGCTCATGGATGCCGACGCCCTGGAGTCGGCGTACCTGCAGGTGCTGCAGACCGGCGAGCCGGTGATCGACCAGTCCGCGGTGGGCCGCACGCCGGCCGACCCGGACGAGGAGCACATCTGGTCGCTGTCGGTCTACCGGCTGGAGGACGCTCTGGACAACGTCCTGGGCGTGGCGACCTCGGTGGTGGACATCACCGAGCCGTACCGGGCCGGTGTCGAGGCCGAGAACGCGCGCCGGCGCCTGGCCGTGATCGCCGACGCCTCGACCCGGATCGGTACCACCCTGGACCTGGAGCGCACCGCAGCCGAGCTGGCCGACGTCGCCGTGCCGGAGCTGGCCGACGTGGCGGCCGTGGACCTGCTGGACACGGTGGTCGAGGGCCGGCGCAGCACACTCGGACCGGCGGAGCCTGCCATGCTCCGCGCTCTCGCCGTGCACGCGGAGCAGGAGGCGGACGCGGTGCAGGCGGCCGACGCGCCGGGCACGGTCGCCCGGTACGCCCCGGACCAGCTGGTCACCGAGTGCGTACGGACCGGTGAGGCGGTGCTGGTGCCGCAGGTCAAGGACGAGGACCTGCCGAGGATCGCCCGCTCCCCCGAGGCGGCCGTGCTGCTGGGGCGGGCCGGCCTGCACTCGTATCTGGCCGTTCCGCTGATCGCCCGTGGCGAGGTGCTGGGGGCCCTCGACCTCAAGCGCACCCGCAATCCGGCGCCCTTCGACGACGACGATCTGCTGCTGGCCCGGGAACTGGCCGGCCGCGCGGCCGTGCAGATCGACAACGCCCGCTGGTACCAGAACGCCCGCACGACCGCCCTCACCCTCCAGCGCAGTCTGCTGCCCACGCATCCCCGGGTCACCACCGGCCTGGAGGTCGCCTCCCGCTACCAGCCGGCGGGCGAGACCGTCGAGGTGGGCGGCGACTGGTTCGACGTGATCCCGCTGGACGGCGGCAGAACGGCCCTGGTGGTGGGCGACGTGATGGGCAGCGGCATCAACGCGGCCGCGACGATGGGCCGCCTGCGCACCGCGACCACCACCCTGGCCGCGCTGGGCCTGGATCCGGCCGTGCTGCTGGAGCACCTGGACAAGACCACCTCGGGCCTCGATCACTCCATCGCGACCTGCGTGTACGCCGTGCACGACCCCCGGCTGCGCCAGTGCCGGATCGCCAACGCGGGCCATCTGCCCCCGGCCCGGCTCCGCCCCGGCCGGCCGCCGGAACTGCTCGACCTGCCCACCGGGGTCCCGCTGGGCGTCGGCGGCATCCCCTTCGCCACGACGACCGTGGACTTCGAGCCCGGCGACGAGCTGGTGTTCTACACCGACGGTCTGGTCGAGACCCGCCGCCACTCGCTGGACGAGCGGCTGGACGCGCTACTGGCACTCCTCGACGATCCCGCCCGCCCGCTGGAGGAGGTCTGCGACCTGCTGTTGCGGGAGCTGCACCACCCGGACAACCACGACGACGTGGCGCTGCTCATCGCGCGGGCCCAGGAACTGCCGTAGCCGAGACGGTCGACAGCCCCGGATCCGCGGCACGCGGATTCATCGCATTCACAGGGACTGATTACCGAGTTCTGATGGGCGAACTCCCGCAATCACACAGAGAGGCATGCATCGCTGTGCCGCGGGCCGTTCGCCGATGGGAGCGAGCCGTGACGCCCGAACCGGAGCACGAACACCGTCGTGACGGCGGCCTGGTCCTGGCTGGTCCTGGCTAGTCCTGGTCCCGTACGCCGATCACGACGTTGGCGTACAGCTCCTCCGAGACCGCGAGCCGGGCGGTCAGACCGGCGGCGGCGAAGGCCTCGACGGCCGCCTCTGCCTGGCGCTCGCTGGTCTCGACGAGGACGCAGCCGCCGGGCGCTAGCCACTCGGGCGCCCCGGCGGCGACCCTGCGCAGCACGTCGAGGCCGTCGCCGCCGCCGTCGAGGGCGACCAGCGGCTCGTGGTCGCGGGCCTCGGCCGGCAGCAGGCCCACCTCGCCGCTGGGGACGTAGGGCACGTTGGCCGCGAGGATGCCGATCCGGCCGCGCAGGGCGGCGGGCAGCGCTTCGAACAGGTCTCCGAGGTGTGCGTGACCGCCGTAGGAGGCGATGTTGCGCCGGGCGCAGCCGACCGCGGCCGGGTCGATGTCGGCGGCATGCAGTTCGGTGTCCCCGAGGGCGGCGGCGAGGGCCGCGCCCACCGCGCCGGAGCCGCAGCACAGGTCCACGACGACGGAGGCGTCCGGGGCCTGCACCAGGGCCTCACCGACCAGGAACTCGGTACGGCGGCGGGGCACGAACACGCCCGGTTCCACGAGCACCCGCAGCCCGTGGAAGCCGGCCCAGCCGAGGACGTGTTCGAGGGGCTGTCCGGCGGCGCGCCGGTCCACCATCGTGACCAGCTCGTCCGGGGTGCCGGCGGTGGCGAGGATCAGCTCCGCCTCGTCCTCGGCGAAGACGCAGCCCGCGGCACGCAGCGCGGAGACGACGGCGGTGGTGTCCGAGAGTGAGAGCATCGCCGAGAGCCTATCCGGCCGCCGGTCACACGCCGACCGTTTCTTCTTCTTCCGCTTCGGTCTCGGCCTCGGCCTCGGCCACCTCCGCCGTGTGCCCGGCGGGCGAGTCCGGTACGGCCATGCGTGCGGCCGGGGCCTTGGCCCGCTCGTAGGCCGCCGCGACCGCGGTGACCGCGAGGCCGACCAGCAGCCAGACGACGAGGGTCCACACGTCGCGGCCCAGGCCGTCGTCGCCGAAGTACAGCAGGCTGCGGATGCCCTCGACGAAGCCGGCGCCGTTCCAGAAGGCGTGCAGGGTGCCGAAGAAGCCGTTCTGCAGCTCGGGGCGGAACAACCCGCCGGAGCTGGTGAAGTTGAGCATGACGAACAGCACCATCATGGCCAGCGTGGTCCACCGCTTCAGGAAGGTGTGCAGGCCTACGCCGATGAGCAGGATGCCCGCCGAGTAGAGCCAGGCCATGCCCCAGACGCCGGCCAGGGCGTGGTGGGCGAGGTGGAAGACCGGTCCGGCGAGCAGCGCGCCGATGCCGCTGACGACGGCGGAGACGCCGAGCGCGAGCAGGGCGCGTATCCGCATGGGGAGCGTGCCGCCGGCCGCGCCGAGCGCGGCGACCGAGGCGTAGGAGCCGATGCTCACCGCGATGAGCAGGAAGAACAGGCCCTGTCCTGTGGGGTCGTCGGCGACCGGCCGGGCCACGTCGGTGACCTTGAGCGGGACGCCCTCCTCGGCGGCGACGGGGGTGAAGACCTTCTCGACGGCGGTGGCGCCCATGTCGGAGGCGGCGCTCGCGACCAGCAGTTCCGGCGCCTTGGCGCTCGGCACATAGGCGCCGGTGACGGTACGGGACGTCAGCAGGTGGACGGCCGCGGTACGGGTCGGGACGGTGCGGACGTCGAGCCGGTCACCCGCGGTGTCCTTGACGGTCTGCGCGAACACCTTCGCCTCCGGTCCGGCGCCGACCACGGCGACGGGCAGGTGATTCGGCTCCGGGTGGACGAACGCACCCATGTACGCCAGCCCCATGCCGAGGCACATCAGCAGCGGGGTGATCAGGTGCGTGAGCACATGGCGCAGTGCCGGTGACCTCATCGCGTACGACCTCCATACCTTCCGGGCAAACTGGTTGGCTTATACAACTCACACTCAAGTTGTACTCTACAACTAGAACGTCGGAGGAGGTATTCCCATGCGGGATTTGCTGGTGCCACCGTCGAAGGTCCTCCCTTGACGGCGGCGGAGACGGCCGTCGAGACCATCCAGCGCGAGATGACGGCCTTCGCGCGCCGGGCCCGGGCGTCCGCCGGGCGTATGCACCCCGAGCTGTCGCTGGTGTCGTACACGCTCCTCGGGCATCTGGAGGAGCGCGGCGGCTGCCGGGCGACCGACCTGGCCGCGCACTACGCGCTGGACAAGTCGACGGTCAGCCGGCAGGTGGGGGCGCTGGAGCGGGCTGGGCTGATCGAGCGGCGCCTGGACCCGGAGGACCATCGGGTCCAGGTGCTGCATCTCACGGACGCCGGGCAGGAGATCCTCGCCCAGGTCACGCGCAGCCGCCGGGCCGCGTTCCGGGAGCGGCTGGCGGACTGGCCGGAGGAGGACCTGGTCAGGTTCGCCGGATACCTGGAGCGCTACAACGCCGGGACGTCCGCGGGCACCGGCGAGGACTGACCGGACGTCTGCGGCACCCGGGCCGCGAGGAAGGCGGTACGGCGGCGCAGCCGGAAGCCGAGGGACTCGTACAGCCGGATCGCGGTGGTGTTCTCGGCGCCGGTGTGCAGGAACGGCGTCTCGCCGCGGGCCCGGATGCCGTACGCGACCGCGCGGATCAGCCGGGTCGCCAGACCCTCGCCGCGGTACGCCGCGTCGGTGCAGACGGCGCTGATCTCCGTCCAGCCCGGCGGGTGCAGCCGCTCCCCCGCCATCGCGATCAGCCGGCCGTCCCGGCGGATGCCCAGGTAGGTGCCCAGCTCGACGGTACGGGGCAGGAACGGACCGGGCCTGGTGCGCTCGACCAGGTCGAGCATCTCGGGTACGTCGGCGGGGCCGAGGCGGACCGCCTGCGGCTCCGGGACGGCGTCCATGCCCTCGTCCACCAGCTGCACGCCCGCGAGGTTCATGGTGAGCTCCCAGCCGTCGGGAAGCTCACCCTGGAAGCCGGCCAGCCCGACCTCCGCACCCGGTCCGGCCAGGGCGGCGAGGTCGGCCCAGTCCTCCGGGCCGGGATCGTCGGGCAGGGCCAGCCACGGAGAGACGTCCACGGGGTAGCGCAGCACCCGTCCACGTCGCTCGGCGAAGAGGGCGTGCGGGCCGGTGAGCGAGGCGAGGGCGGGGTTGTCCAGGACGTGCGGGGCGCCCGCGCCGGGGCTCGGGACGCTCATGCGGCGACCTCGATCACGATCTTGCCGCGGGCGTGCCCGTCCTCGACGGTGCGCAGTGCCTCGCCGGCCTCGTCGAGCGGGAAGGTCCGCGAGACGTACGGGTCGAGTTCACCGCCCAGGACGAGCTCGGCCACCTCGTCGAGGACGGCGGCGGTACGGGCGCGCGCGACCCGGCTGCCGCCCAGCGCGGCCACGGTGTCCGGGGCGGCGCCCGCGGTGATGAGCTTGGTGCGATCGGTGAGCAGGCCGGCCGCCTCGGCGAGCACCTCGCCTCCGATCAGGTCGTAGACGCCGTCCACGCCCTGGGGCGCGGCGGCCCGCACCCGCCCGGCGAGGCCGGGTCCGGAGGGCACGTGCACGGCGCCGAGCGACTCCACGAAGTCCTTCTTGGCCTCGCTCGCCACGCCCACGACCCGCAGCCCCCAGGCGCGGGCGATCTGCAGGACCGCCGCGCCGACTCCGCCGCCCGCACCGGTGACCAGCAGGGTCGCACCCTCGGGCAGGTCGAGCTGGCGCACCCCGTCGTAGGCGGTGGCCGCGGCGACCGGCAGGGTGGCGGCGTCGGTGAAGGACAGCGCGGCGGGCTTGTGCGCCGTCACGGACGCCGTCAGCAGGGCGTACTCGGCGAACGCGCCGGCGGGCGTGTTGCCGAAGACCTCGTCGCCGACCGCGAACCCGGTGACACCCTCACCGATCTCCTCGACCACTCCGGCGGCCTCGCTGCCGAGGACGACCGGGAAGCGCGCCTCGCCCTCGCCCGGGCGGCGGAAGCCGTTGCGCAGCTTCCAGTCGACGGGGTTGACCCCCGCCGCCCGCACCGCGACCAGCAGCTCGCCGGGGCCGGGAACGGGCCGGTCCACATCGGCGAAGGCCTCGCTCTCCGGCCCGCCGTGCCTGGTGTAGACGTACGCCTTGGGCATCGTTCTTCCTCGCTCTCTGATGCTGTCACCGGTGTCCCGGTACCGGCACTCTGCGGCAAGGACGATCGCCCGGCTGCTATTCCCGCACCCTGGGTTCGTTCATAAGGCCGCAATGATCGGGGCCCTGACCTGGGCCGGATCGGGCTGATCGGCTGACGGCGGCCGGCCGGCCGGCCTCGCGGGAGCGCGCGGGCCGGGTGCCTCGGGGCGCCGGGGCCGGGGGTGCGGCGCGCGGCGGAACCTTTGCTTCAGCCGGTGTCGCCTTCGTGGCTACGAGAGGTGGGCGGGGTACCCCGTACGGGGTACCAGATCGATGTGGACGCTCGCGTGCAAGGGGGGCACGCTGGGAGCTGCGGACCGGCTGTCCGGCCCTACGGCTCCCGTGGCGGCGAGGAGGTCGACATGCGTACCCGAGTGCGTGGCTGGCGCTGGCGGCACAACCCGCTGCGGCGCAAGTCCGACCTGGTGGAGGCATGGATCGCGCTGACCGTCGCGGTCCTGTTGTGCGTGGGCGCGCCCCTGGTGGGGGCGGTGGCCGGGCTGTGGGCCCATGAGCGGGCGCGGTCGGTGGCGACGGTGGAGCGGGCCGAGCGGCACATGGTCCGGGCGGTGGTCGTCGGGAACACCCCGGAGCAGCTGCCGTCGGTGGAGGGCGGTGACCGGGAGCACGCCTATCAGGCGGACGTCCGCTGGACCGAGCCCGGCAAGGGCACGAAGACCGCCCTGGCCCGGGTGCCGGCGGGGACCCGGGCCGGTGACACGGTGGACGTGTGGTTCGACCATCGGGGCCACGGTGTCGCCCCGCCACCCGACGAGGTCGCCGTCTGGCAGCACACGGTCACCGTGGGCCTGTGCGGGGCGGGTGGCGCCGCGGCCGTGGTGCTGCTCGGCCACGGCGTGGTCCGCCGGGTCGCGCTGCGGCACCGGCTCGCCGAGTGGGAGCAGGAGTGGGCCCGCACCGGCCCGGACTGGACCCGCGGCCGCGCCTGAGGCCCCGGCGAGATCCCGCGCCGCCGCCCGGGTCCGCGTCCGCGGTGACCCGACCACCTGTGGCGGCGGTCCCGCCGCCATGGATCTCCCTGCGCCCCCGCCGACGACCAGTCCGGCGCCCCTGACCAGCGGATCGACGGCCCAGGGCATGGGGTCACGGTGGGCGCCGGGCGGCACGGAGGCCTGGCGACTCGTCCGACCACCCACGTACGGTGTGATCATCCGCACGATCCCTTCGCCAAAGGCGGTTGTTGATGGCTCTGTTCGACCTTCCCTTCGACGAACTCCGCGAACACCGCAGCGCGTCGGTGGCGCCCGAGGACTTCGACGCCTTCTGGTCCAAGACCCTCCAGGAGGCCCGCGAGCACGACCTCGACGCCCGCTTCGAGCGGGTCGACACCGGGCTGTCCACGGTCGACGTGTACGACGTGACGTTCGCCGGGTTCGGCGGCCACCCGGTCAAGGGCTGGCTGCGGCTGCCGGCCGGGGCCACCGGGCCGCTGCCGCTGATCGTCGAGTTCATCGGCTACGGCGGCGGGCGCGGGCTGGCGCACGAGAACCTGCTGTGGGCGTCGACCGGGCGGGCGCACTTCGTGATGGACACCCGCGGCCAGGGCAGCGCCTGGGGCGGCGGGGGCGGCACCGCCGACCCGGTGGGCGGCGCGCCCGCCTTCCCCGGGTTCATGACGCGGGGCATCGACGCGCCCGAGAACTACTACTACCGCCGGGTGTACACGGACGCGGTCCGGGCGATCGAGGCGGCCCGCTCGCACCCGCTCACCGACCCGGCGCGGACGGTGGCGCTCGGCTCCAGCCAGGGCGGCGGGATCACCATCGCGGTCGGCGGTCTGGTCCCGGACCTGGTCGCGGTGGCGCCGGACGTGCCGTTCCTGTGCGACTTCCCGCGCGCCGTCACCCTGACGGACCGTCACCCGTACCGTGAGATCGCCCTGTTCCTCAAGACGCACCGCGGCCGCTCGGCGGACGTCCAGCGCACTCTGTCCTACTTCGACGGTGTGCACTTCGCGGCGCGCGGCCGGGCCCCGGCGCTGTTCTCGGCGGCCCTGGAGGACCAGACCTGCCCGCCGTCCACGGTGTTCTCTGCCTTCAACTCCTGGGCGCACGAGGACAAGGCGATCGAGGTGTACGACTTCAACGACCACGAGGGCGGCGGCCCGTACCACGAGGCGGCGAAGCTGCGCTGGCTGCGCAGCTACGCCTGAGGAGACGGAGGAGGCGCCGGAGATGGACACGCGCGAGGCCGCCGAGCGGTTCGTCCGGGTCTGGGAACGGGGCTGGGCCACGCACGACGTGGAAGCGCTGCTCGCCCTGTACGCCGAGGACTGCGAGCACCGCTCGATGCCGTTCCGCGAACCGCACCGGGGCCGGGACGGGCTCGCCGCCTATCTGCGCTGGTCGTTCGAAGCGGAGCGGGTGACGGACGTGCGGTTCTCCGCGCCCCTGGTCGGGCCCGACGGGGTCGCGGTGGCCGAGTTCCGGGTGCTCTCCGAGGAGAGCGGTACGGCGGCCACGCTGGCCGGGTGTGTGTTCGTGCGTTTCGACGGGCGGGGCCTGGCGGTGGCGAGCCGCGACTACTGGCACACCACGGAGGGACATCAGGAGCCGTACGGAGGTCTCTTCCTCCACTGACCTTCCCTCCAGTCCGACCAGTCGGTACGTTCGGGGTGCCCGGGCCGCAGCGTCGCGGTCCGGGTTTTCCGGCGTACGACGGAGGGCGCATGTCCGAGCACGAGCCACCGGTCCACGGTCACTGCGAGCCGCGTTTCGCGGCGGTGCGGGAGGCGTTCGAGGAGAACTTCCGGGACCGGGAGGAGCTGGGCGCCGCCGTGGCGGTGACGGTCGACGGCGAGACGGTCGTGGATCTGTGGGGCGGCTGGGCGGATCCGGGGCGCGGCCGGCCGTGGGAGCGGGACACCCTGGTGAACGTCTGGTCGACGACCAAGGGCCCGGTCGCCCTGTGCGCACACATCCTGGCGGACCGGGGGCTGCTCGACCTCGACGCGCCCGTGGCCGAGTACTGGCCGGAGTTCGCGGCGGCGGGCAAGGAGCGGGTGCTCGTCCGGCATCTGCTCTCGCACCGCGCCGGCCTGTCCGGCCTGCGGGAGCCGCACTCGCTCCAGCAGCTGTACGACTGGGAGCTGACGACCGCCCGGCTGGCGGCGACGGAGCCCTGGTGGGAGCCGGGCACCCGGTCCGGGTATCACGCGATGACCTACGGCTTCCTGGTCGGCGAGGTGGTGCGGCGGGTGTCGGGGCTGCGGCCGGGGGCGTTCCTGGAGCGGGAGGTGACCGGGCCGCTGGGCATCGACTTCACCGTCGGGCTGCCGGAGAAGGAGGCCGGGCGGGCGGCGGTGCTGGACCATCCACGGGTCCTGTCGGACAGTGAACAGGCTGCGATCTTCAGCCAGTTGGCGCCCGCGGCGGTGGCGGCCCTGGCCAACCCGGGGGTGGGCGCGAGCGCGGCGAACACCCCGGAGTGGCGGGCGGCCGAGATCCCGGCGGCCAACGGTCACGGCACGGCCCGGGCGGTCGCCGCGCTGTACGGCGTGTTCGCGGGCCGGGGCGAGTACGGCGGCCTGCGCCTGCTGTCGCCGGCGGCAGCCGAGCGGGTGCGCGAGGGACAGGGCAGCTGCCGTGACCTGGTGCTCGGGGCGGGTTTCGCGCACGAGACCGAGGTGGCGCTCGGCCTGTGGCTGAGCGGGGCGAACGGCTCGTACGGGCCGAACCCACGGGCATTCGGCCACGACGGGTTCGGCGGTTCGTGCGGACTGGCCGACCCGGAGGCGGGGGTCTCACTGGGGTACGTGATGAACCGGATGGGGCCGCGGATCGCGGATGATCCACGGAAGACGGCCCTGGTGGAGGCCCTCTACGCGAGCCTGTGAGGCCGGTTCGGTTTCGGCCGAACCTGTGAGCCGCCCTTCCCTGTTGGTTTAGACCAATGCTAGATCTGGTCGCGCAATGAGCCCGCACGGCTACGTCTTGTCACCAACAGGAGGCGCGGCATGGCCCGCACCACCCAGCACGACCACTCCGAGAGCGAAGAGCAGCCCCTGTACGGGCGGATCGCGGCACAGCTCCTCGGCGAGCTGCGCGACGGCACCATCCCGCCGGGCGAACGGCTGCCCGGGGAAAGACAGTTGGCACAGCACTTCGGCGTCAGCCGGGAGACGGTCCGGCAGGCGCTGGAGGTGCTGCGCCACAGCGGTCTGGTCGCCACCGACCGGCGGGGCAGTCACGCCACGCTGCGCGGCCGGCCGGTGGAGAGCCCGGTGTCCCTGGCGTTCCCGGTGGGCGCCGGGACCACGGAGCACGGCGCGGTCGACCGGGCCACCGTCACCTGGGAGGAGCCACCGCCGGAACACGCGGCGGCACTGGGTCTCGCCCCGCACCGGCCCACCCTGGTCCACCGCTACGAATCCGCTTTCCCCGACGGCCGCGCCCTGCGCACCGCCGTGACCTCCTTCTCGGCCGTCGCCCTGACCGAGGTCGAGGAGCTGGGCCGCTACCGGGACCGGGCCGACGGCACGGCCGCCGCCCAACTGCGCCGGGCCTACGACTGGATGCGCAAGGCCGGCCTCACCCTGCACCACAGGGACTCGATCAGCCAGATCGCGGACGCGGCCTCGGTCCTGGTGACCCGCCGGGTGCACGACCAGTACGCCCGCCCGCTGGAGATCACCGACCTCGTGGTGGACGCCCAGCAGGACACGCTGATCTACGAGTTCACGGTACCGGCCGCGGGCTGACCTGTGCCGGTCTTCCTGGCCACGACGAGCCGGGCACGCGGGCTGCCGTCGTCACGCCGGCCGAACTCGGGCAGCGCGCACAGCTCCACCGAGAATCCCGCCCGCTCCAACTCCCCCAGCACGGACCCGAATCGGAAGGCGCGGTAGTACATGACGAACGGCGGCCGCCACAGGGCGTTGCGCACCCGCATCACGGCGTCGAAGCCGAGCAGCGTCCAGAAACCGAGGCCGGTGGGCCGGAGCGGCGCCAGCACCGGGAAGGCGAAGGTGCCGTCCGGCCGCAGTACCGAGTGCACCTGGCCGAGGAGACCGGGCAGCTCCCGGGGCAGGAAGTGCCCGAACGCCCCGAAGCTGACCACGAGGTCGAAGGCGGCCCCGAACGGCAGGGCCCGGGCGTCGGCCCGTACCCAGTGGGCCTCCGGCCCGTCGGGCGGGGGCAGCCGCCGGGCGATGTCGAGCATGCCGGCGCTGAAGTCGACGCCGGTGACGCTGTTCCGGCACGCCCGGGCCAGCACGTCCAGACCGGCGCCGGTGCCGCAGCACAGGTCGAGGCCGTCCGTGAACGGGCCGAGCGGGGTGAGCGCCTTGGCGACCGCCTCCAGGACCGGGTCCGGGGTCCGGAAGGGGGTGTGGTCGAACTTGGGGGCCAGCAGGTCGTAGCCGCGCTCGACCGAGGACAGGGCCTGGACGGTGAGCTCGCGGAGGCTCGGGCCATCGGGGCTGAACATCCGGCCAGCTTACGGGAGCGCACGGCGCGGGCGCGGACCCTTCCAGAGCCGCGCCTGCGCCGCCCGGTGTCAGGCCACGGTGAGCGTCAGGGCGCCCGTAAAGGTGGAGCCGGCGGTGAGGGCGGTCTCGGTGCCGTCCACCGTCAGCTTCACCGTCCTGCCGCGCGGCGCGCGTACGGCCGCGTCGGCGGCGAGGGTGAGGCTGGTCAGGTACGAGGTGCCGGTGACCGTCCAGGTCGAGCCGCTGTTCAGTCGGACGACGACGCCGTTGTTGACGGCGGCCTGCACGGTGTTGGTGACGATGCCCAACTCGTAGAAGGTGGACGAGTCGATCGAGGTCACCCGGTGCTTGGCCCTGGTCGCCGAGATGACGCCCTCGACGCTGGAGTCCTCGAAGGCGAGGACCATGTTCTTGCCGCCCCGCATGCCGTTGTAGAAGTCGCCCTTCAGGCCGATGGAGCTGAAGGTGGCGGCGCCGTCGGTGGAGTGGACGGCGGTGACGTCGAAGGAGGAGTCCTTGGTCGGGTCGGTGGTGGGCTCGGTGTAGACGCCGATGTTCATCATCTTGCCGTTGACGTTGACCGGACCCGGATCGTCCAGCTCGATCATCTGGAGGATGACGCCGTCGCTCGGGTTGAGCCGGGCACCCTGGGAGCCGTCGACCGAGATCGCCGTCTGCTGGCCCTTGTTGAGGAAGGTGGCCCGCTCGGAGTTGACGACGGTGCCGCCGTCCAGGGTGAGTTGCCCGGCGCCGAAGAACATGTAGCCGAAGTGACCGGAGTTCACGACCGTGCTGCGCACCGGCACCCTCGCCAACTCGGCCTCGGACAGCTCGAGTTCCAGCTCGGTGTTGAGTGCGGCGACCGCCTCGCGGGTGCTGTCGCCGTAGTGCACGACGGCGGCCGGGCCGGCGATGATCGTCGCGTAGGAACCGACGTCGAAGCGGGAGCCGAGCACGCGGACGGTGGCGTCGCCGATGGCGTAGGTGCCGTAGCCGTACTCGCCGGTGTTGCCGACATGGCTGTTGATAGCGGTCAGTTTCAGCCCGCTGCCACCCTCCACCGACAGCGCGCCCCACGTCTCGGAGAAGACGGTCGAGTTGAGGTAGGTGGCGATGCTGTTCTTTCCGATGAGGTTGGTGGCGCGGACGTTGCCGTCGAGGCCGAGCATCCAGGGCACGGACTCCATGTACGGGGTCTCGACGGTGGCCTGGTAGTCGGCGGGCAGCACGCCGTTGCGGGCGCGCAGGAAGGAGTCCTTGACGAGGACGTTGGCGCCGCCGTTGGCGATGACCGTGGTTCGGACCACGCCCTTGTTGCTGATCCGGGCGCCGTCCACGACCAGCTTGGTCGCGGAGCCGTCGCCGACCACGGCCGCGCCGTACCCGGCGAAGTCCGAACGGCCGTTGCCGGTCAGGGAGATGGTGGGGCTCTGCAGGGTGTAGCCGCCACTCTCGACGTAGACGCCGTTGAAGCACTCGCCCGTGGAGGTGATCGCCACGTTCCGGGCGGCGGCGTCGGTGACCTTGCCGCCGCGTACCGCGGACAGCACCGACTTCGCGGAGTCGACCCCGTCGGGGCCGACGTAGAGGGCCTGCCGGAAGGGGAAGGTGAGCGTCTCGTAGGTGACGTCGTTGGACCCGGCGACCGTGAGGACGACGTCGCCGCGGTAGGTGCCGGCCTGGATGAGGGTCGCGGTGCCGCCGGTTCCGGTGAGCAGCTGGCCGGTCTCCACGCCGTCGACGGTGAGGCTGATGTCGTACCCGTCCGGGGCGGCGATCCTGCCGCCGTCGCCGATGGTCAGCAGGCTGACCCTGGTGGTCGCGGCGAGTTCGTAGGTCTCCCCCGCACCGACGGAGAGCGTGCCGCCCGACGCCTTCGGCGCGGCGGTGGCGGTGGCGGTGCCGGAGGCGACCGGAACGAGCACGGCCGCCGCTGTGGCGGAACCGGCGATCAGGAAGGAGCGTCGGGATGTCAGCGTCATTGCAGGCCTTTCCACGGGTGGAGTGCGCCGTCGCGCAGAGTCACGGGTCGCCCGTCGAGACCGAGGCGACGAAGGCACTTGAGGTGTGCAGGTGGGAGTGAAGCAGCGTGGCGAAACCTGGGACAGGCCTGGCGCACACGCATCCCTGAACCCGATGCCTTCGATCGTGCCGCCCGCTTCATGGCGATCACACAGAGTGGCCACAGTCCGTGCCAGTGTGCACGCATGACGGCGAGGCGGACGGCCTGCGCGCCGTTCGCCTCGCCTTACTCGTGTGGGTGATTACGCCGGTGCGACCATCCCCGCCGACAGGTCGATGTCCGCCCCGCACAGTCCGGGCATCGCGAGCATCGCCACCAGGGCCTCGGCGACCTCGTCCGCCTCGACGAGCCGGCCGAGCGCGGCCCGGGAGACGAAGTCGCGTTCCGCCTCCTCGACGGTGCCGCCCGTGAGTTCGGCCGCGAGCCGGAAGTTGCGGTCCATCCGCGGACCCCGTACCGGGCCCGGGGAGAGGGAGTTGACCGCGACCCCCTGGGGGCCGACCTCGCCCGCGAGGGTCCGGGTGAGGCCGATCAGGGCCATCTTGGAGGCGGTGTACGGCGTGCGGTGGAGCAGCGGCCGCTTGCCGCTGACCGAGGCGACGTTGACGATGTCACCGCGTCCCGCGGCCAGCATGGGCGGCAGAAAGGCCCGGCACATGAGGTAGACGCCGCGGACGTTGACGGCGAACACGTCGTCCCACTCGTCGGGTTCGATGTCGACGAGCGGCCGCACCGGTCCCGCGACACCAGCGTTGTTGACGAGCAACGACACGTCTTCGCCCGCGAGTTGGCGGTTCAGGGTGCGCACGGACGCCGGGTCGCAGACGTCGCACACCGCCGTGCGGGCCGCCTCCCCCACCTTGGCCGCCGCCTCGGCGAGGGCCTGCTCGTTCCGGCCGACGAGGACCACCCGGGCACCGGCGTCGGCGAGTGCCAGTGCGAACGCCCGGCCCAGCGGGCCTCCGCCGCCGGTGATCAGGGCCGTACGGCCGTCCAGGCTCACCCTTCGTTCCAGGGCAGCTCGTCGCCCGCGGCCTGCGCGGCCCGTACGTCGCCGGAGCGGGCGTGGCCCTCGAAGAGCTCGACCCGGGAGGCGCGTCCGCACAGCCGCCCGAGCAGTGCCTGCGAGGCGGTGTCGGTGACTTCCTGGTAGGTGACCGTCTTCAGGTACTTCCCCACCCACAGGCCGCCGGTGTAGCGGGCGGCACCACGTGTGGGCAGCACATGGTTCGTGCCGATCACCTTGTCGCCGAACGACACACAGGTGCCCTCGCCGAGAAACAGCGCGCCGTACTGGGTCATCTTCTCCAGAGCCAGCCGCGGCTCGGCGGTGAGCACCTCCACGTGCTCGAAGGCGAACGCGTCGGCGAGGGCGTACAGCTCGTCGAGGGTGTCGACGACATGGACCTGGCCGTGGTCGCGCCAGGCGGGCCCGGCGTAGTCGCGGGTGGGCATGGAGGGCAGGATCCGCTCGACCTCGGCGATGGTCTTCTCGGCGACCTCACGGGACGTGGTGACGAGGACGGCCGGGGAGTCCGGGCCGTGCTCGGCCTGGGAGAGCAGGTCGACCGCGCAGACGAACGGGTCCGCCTGCTCGTCGGCGAGGACCAGGATCTCGGTGGGCCCGGCGAACAGGTCGATGCCGATCTCGCCGAACAGCTGGCGTTTGGCCTCGGCCACATAGGCGTTGCCGGGTCCGGCGATCAGGTTGACCGGCTCCATGGTGTCGGTGCCCACGGCCATCGCGGCCACCGCCTGGACCCCGCCGAGCAGCCAGATCTCGTCGGCGCCTGCGAGGTGCATGGCGGCGACCGTGGCGGCGGGGATCTCGCCGTGGATGGGCGGGGTGCAGGCGACCACGCGCGGTACGCCCGCCACCTTGGCGGTGACGATGGTCATGTGGGCGGAGGCGGTGAGCGGGTACCGGCCGCCGGGGATGTAGGCGCCGGCCGCCTGCACCGGGATGTGCTTCTGCCCGAGCCGTACGCCCGGGAGCGTCTCCACCTCGAACGCGCGCAGGGAGTCCCGCTGGTGGCGGGCGAAGCCACGGACCTGTTCCTGCACGAACCTGATGTCGTCGATGACCTGCCGGGGCACCGAGGCGACGATCCTCTCGACCTCCTCGGCGCTCAGCCGGAAGGACTCGGGGCTCCACTGGTCGAACTTCTCGGAGTACGCGCGGACGGCCGTGTCACCGCGTTCACGGATGTCCGCGATGACGCCGGCCACGGTGGTGCGCACCTGGTCGAGGGAGGCGGCCACCTCGGCCCCGGGCACGGCGTGCTTCAGGATCTCTGCCACAACTACGGCCTTTCTCAGGAGGATCGGGGTCACACCGGGGGCGCTTCGAAGAGCACGTCGGGGTCGTTGAACTGCTCCTTGGCGACCGACTCGCTCATCGGGTCGGCGGTGCCCCACTGGTCCTGGGTGACCGGGTCGGCCACGTCGTGCCGGTCGGGGTGCCACAGGTCCTCTTCGAGGACGGCGAGTTCGGTGGTGTACTCGACGGTGTTGCCGTGCGGGTCGTGGAAGTACGAGAAGGTGTTGTCGCCCGCCAGGTGCCGTCCCGGCCCCCAGGTGAGCCGGGTCCCGGCGCGCAGTGCCCGCCCGGTGCCGCGCATGTACTCCTCCACCCCGCGCATCTCGAACGAGGCGTGGTGCAGCGACACATGGGGCCCGCGTGCGATGGCGAAGGAGTGGTGCAGCGGGCTGCACCGCAGGAAGTACATGAGGTCACCCATGTGCGTGGAGTACAGGGTGTCGGTGAGCCGGAAGCCCAGGTGCCGGACGTAGAAGTCCCGCAGCCCTTCCGGGTCCTGGGAGTTGACCACACAGTGCGAGAGCCGGACGGGGATGGCCTCGCGCTCCTCTATCCTGCGGTGAGTGCGGGTGGCCACGTCCGCCGAGACCTCGACGACCCGCCCGTCGGGGTCGAAGAAGCGCAGCCCGTAGCCGCCACCGGGGGTGTCCAGCGCCCGGGGCTCGTGGATGATCCGCACTCCGGCGTGGCCGAGCCTTGTCGCCAGTTCGTCGACCGCCACGGCCGACACCGCGCCGAAGGCGACGAGGTCCATCCGCTTCCGCTCGTCCGCGCGGATGCGGACGATGTACTGCTCGGGGCTGCCCTCGGCGGCGAAGAACGCGATTCCGTTGTCGTTCGCCACCTCGGTCAGGCCCCAGGTGGTGCCGTAGAAGGCGCGCTGGGTGGCGAAGTCCGGTACGGCCAGGTCGACATGGCGCAGATGGCTGACGGGCTGGAAGCTCATGGGTGGCTCCTGACGGTGTTGCGCTGGCGGCCGAGGCCGGTGATCTCCGCCTCGATCACGTCTCCGGGCCTGAGGAAGACGCCCCAGTGCGCGCCGTTGCCGGCCGGGGAGCCGGTGAGCAGCAGGTCGCCGGGGCGCAGGGTGGTGGTCATGGAGGCGTAGGCGATCAGTCGCGGAATGTCGAAGATCATGTCCTTGGTGGACTCGTCCTGCCGGACCACCCCGTTGTGCCGCAGCGTGATCCTCAGATCGCCCGGGTCGCCGACGAAGTCCGCGGGGACCAGGAAGGGGCCGGTCGGCAGGAAGGTGTCGGCGTTCTTGGCGGTGAACCAGTCGGTGCCGATGGCCTTCAGGTCGGGCCGGTAGAGCCGGTCGCGGGTCGTCAGGTCGTTGCTGATCGTGTACCCGGCGACGTACGACATCGCCTCCTCGGCCGGGATGTCCTTCCCCGGCTTCCCGATGACCAGGGCCAGTTCGAGTTCCCAGTCGTGCTGGTCGCCGAGCGCGGGGAGCACGATGTCGTCGTAGGGGCCGCACAGCGCGCGCGGTGAGCCGAGGAAGAGGTACGGGACTCCGGCGCGGATCCGTTCGTCCATCATCTTCTCGGCGTCGGCGCGGGCCTCCTGCGGGGTGGCGCCGTGCACGCTCTCCTTCTCGGCGGCGACCAGATCGACCACGTGTTTGCGGTAGTTGGCGCCGCTCTGCAGGATCTGGCCCGGCTCGATCGGTGTCAGGACCCGCAGGGCGGCCAGGTCGTGCCAGATGCCGTCGGCTTCTGCGTCGGGGTCGGGGTCGGCGTCGGCGTCGGCGTCGGCGTCGGCGTCGGCGTCGGCGGCCAGATCGTGGAGCCGGGGCAGCCAGGTGTCCCAGTCCTCGACCAGGGCGCGTACCGACGCCACCAGGCCGGAGAGGTCGCGGACCCGCGCGCCGGCGACCAGCCCGGGGAAGGCGGCCGCGCCGTCGCTGAAGGTGCCGAGCGCGAAAGGACCGGCGGGGGAGGGAAAGGGTTCGGGCACGGGCGGCTCTCCTCGTACGGGTGCGGGCTCGCCTTCGACGCTAGGCACCGCACGCGGTCGGCGGAAATGGCCGTTGGCGATGGCTGCCATCGCCCGCGGTTCCGCCCCGTGCCCGCACCGACGTGCGGCGCCGCCATCGCCGTACGGGATGGATGCCGTCCCCCTTGCCGATGCCTCGATCCGTTGACCCTGCACGGACCGCCGACCAGGCTCGATGCCACCCCGAACCCGAGGAGAACACCGTGGTGGTCGAGCATGCGGAGCTGACCGTCGAGGAAGGCCGGGAGGCCGAGTTCGCGGAGGTCTTCGGCAAGGCCCGCGAGGTGCTCGCCGAGGCCGGCGGTTTCCGCTGGGCGGAGCTGCTGCGCTGCGACGAACGGCCGCGGAACTTCCTGTTGCTGGTCGGCTGGGAGTCGGTCGAGGCGCACACGGTCGGCTTCCGGGCGTCGGAGCGGTTCGCGCGCTGGCGGGCCCTGGTCGGCCCGTTCTTCGCCGCGCCGCCGGCCGTCGAGCACTACCACGAGCTGGGCCCGCGCTTCACCGGCTGACAGCCGCAGGTCGCTGCTCCCTTGTCTTTCTCCCTTTTCTTTCTCCTCTGAGGTCTTTCTACTGTGAGCAAGGATCGCCCATGCCCGTTCACAAGGTGCTCGTCGTCGGCGGCGGCATCACCGGAAGCGTGCTGTGTCTCGCGCTCGCCCAGCGCGGTGTCGAGGTGGAGCTGGCCGAGATCTCACCCCGGTGGTTCGGGGTGGGCCATGGCATCACCATCCAGGGCAACGCGCTCAAGGCACTGCGTTCGGTCGGCGTGCTGGACCGGGTGCTGGCCCGGGCGGTGCCGTTCGACCTCATGCGGCTGCGCCGGGCGGACGGCGGTCTGATCACCGAGCTGGAGACCCCGCACACCGGTGGTGCGGACCTGCCGTCCACGGCGGGCGCGCTCCGCTCGGACCTGCAGAACGCGCTGTGCGACGCGGTGTACACGCACGGCGTCACGGTCCGCCTGGGGCTGAGCGTCGAACACCTCGACCACTGGCCCGATCACATCGACGCCACCTTCACCGACGGCTCGACCGGCCGCTACGACCTGGTGGTCGGCGCGGACGGCATCAACTCGGCGCTGCGCGCGCTCATCGGCATCACCACGCAACCCCGCCCGGTCGGTATGTCGATCTTCCGGGTGGTGGCAGGGCGGCCCGCCGAGATGGACTGCGCCGAGGTGTACTACGGCGGCCCGCGCTACAAGGCGGGTTACAGCCCGATATCCGGCGACCAGTGCTACGCCTACCTCCTCGACGAGAACCTGGACGCCTCCCTGATCGGCCCGCATGCCTCGCTGGACCTGCTGCGCGAGCGCGGCGCCGGGTACGGCGGCACCTGGGGGAGGATCATCGCCTCGCTCCCGGACGACACGGCGGTGGACTACCGCTGGATCGAGACGGTGCTGGTCGACGAGGACTGGCACCGGGGCCGGGCGATGGTGATCGGCGACGCGGCGCACGCCTGTCCGCCGCTGATCGCGCAGGGTGCCGCGATGTGCATGGAGGACGCGGTGCTGCTGGCCGAGCTGGTCACCACCGACGAGCCGGTGGAGCGGGCCCTGGCCCGGTTCATGGCCCGGCGACTGCCGCGGGTGCGGATGGTGCTGGACAACTCCCTCCGGCTCGCCGAGTGGGAGATCCACCCGGAGACCCCGGGCGCCGACCCGGCGCGGATCATGTCGGAGACACTCTCCTCGCTGACGGTGGCCGCATGAGCGCGCCCGTCGTCGACTTCCACGGCCACCTCGCGGTCCCGGGGGCCGACGCCCTGGTGGCCGGCACCGAGGGCTTCGCGGCCGAGCTGGCCGCCGAGCAGCGCGCCCACTCCCCCGCGTCACTGGCCGCCAACCGGAACCAACTCAAGCGGCTGGCACCAAAGTTGACGGACACCGGCGCCCGTCTCGCCGACCTGGACGCGATGGGCGTCGACGTCCAGGTGGTCGGCCCGATGCCCATGCACCACTACTGGGCCGGCCCCGAACTGGCGGTACGAGTGGCCCGTACCGTCAACGAGGCGGTGGCCGCGCACTGTGCCACCGCGCCCGAGCGCCTCCACGGCCTGGGCACGGTACCGCTCCAGCACCCGGACCTCGCGGTCGCCCTGCTGGACCAGGCGGTCACCGAGCTGGGCCTGCACGGCATCAGCGTCTCCACCGCCGTGGCGGGCCGCGAGCTGGCCGACCCCGCGCACGACGAAGTCTGGCTGAAGGCAGAGGAGTTGGGTGCGATTGTCTTCGTGCACCCCTGGGGCTGCTCGCTCGGCGAGCGGCTCGCCACCCACTACCTCGGCAACACGGTCGGCCAGCCCACCGAGACCACGGTCGCGCTCTCCCGGCTGATCTTCACGGGGGTCCTGGACCGCTTCCCGCGGCTGAAGCTGGTGGCCGCGCACGGCGGCGGCTACCTGCCGACGTACATCGGCCGCTCCGACCACGCCTGGCGGGTACGGCCGGACGCGCGCGGCTGCGCCGAACCGCCCAGCTCCTATCTGCGCCGGATGTGGTTCGACGCCCTTGTCTACACCCCGCGCGCGCTGCGCCACCTGGTCGAGGAGGTGGGCGCGGACCGGGTGGTGCTCGGCACCGACCACCCCTTCGACATGGGGGTGACAGACCCGGTGGCGCGGCTCGACGCGGCCGGTCTCGACCCGGTCGCGCGGGACGCGATCGCCGGGGGCAACGCACTGGAACTGCTGCTGAAAGGACAGGTCCGATGACCGTCGGTCCCATCGAGGAAGAACTCGCCAAGGCCCGTGCCCTGTACCGCAACTGGGGCCGCTGGGGCGAGGACGACGTGCTGGGCACGCTGAACTTCGTCGACGACGCGATCCGCGCGCACGCCGCCGGGCTGGTCCGGCGCGGCCGTTCCTTCTCGCTGGCGCAGGAGTTCAACGAGTCGGGCCCGCAGCGCGGCTTCCGGGGCCGGATCAACCCGGTGCACTACATGCGGGACACCGGCTCCGACGCGGCGGCCGGCACCCAGGGCTTCCCGCACGGTTTCGGCGGCGCCGACGACCATGTGCTGATGCCGCTCCAGGCCTCCACGCAGTGGGACGGGCTGGGCCACATCTACGACAACAAGCAGGCCTGGAACGGCCGGCCGTGCACGATCGTGGGCGGCGACGGCGACTCCGTGACCGGTATCGAGCACATGCGGGACGCCTTCACCGGCCGCGGGGTGCTGCTCGACGTGGGCCGGGCGGTCGGCGACGCGCACGGTGAACTCCCGGACGGCTTCCCGATCCTGGAGGAGCACCTGCGCACCACCATCGAGGCGCAGGGCGCCACGTCGAGCGTGCGCAGGGGTGACATGGTGCTCCTCCGCACCGGACAACTGGGCCGGGTGCGGCGGCTCGGCGAGTGGGGCGGGTACGCGGCGGGGGACGCGCCCGGCCTGTCCTTCACCACCCTCGGCTGGCTGCACCGCACGGAGATCGCGGCCATCGCCTCCGACACCTGGGGCCTTGAGGTACGGCCGTACGAGTTCGCCGAGCCGGCGATGTCGCCGCTGCACCAGATCGCCATCCCCAACATGGGCCTGCCGCTCGGCGAGATGTGGGACCTGGAGGCCCTGGCGGAGGACTGCGCGGCCGACGGAGTCCATGAGTTCCTGCTGGTCGCGGCGCCGCTGCCGGTGACCGGCGCGGTCGGTGCCCCCGTCAACCCCATCGCGGTCAAGTGAGCCGCCCGGTGACCGCGATCAATCGGGGGACGACCCCCGAACCCCCGGACGAGAAGCGCTTCTCCGGCACCCTCCACCTCCCCGGTGACGAGGACTTCGAGGACGCCGTGTACCGGCGGGTCTTCAACGCCCGCCGCCCTGACGACCGCATCCCCGCGGCCGTGCTCGAGGCGGCCACCGAACGGGACGTCGTCGAGGGCGTCCGGCTCGCCCTGGAGCGCGGCTGGCAGGTCGCCGTGCGCTCCGGCGGGCACAGCTGGGCCGCCTGGTCGGTACGCCGGGACGCGCTGCTGATCGACCTCGGCGGCTTCCGCGAGATGGCGTACGACCCGCGGACCGGAATCGTCACGGCCACTCCCAGCGTCCAAGGCGGCGACGAACTCAACCCGTATCTCGGCGAGTTCGGGCGGTTCTTCAACGGCGGGCACTGTCCGTCGGTGGGCATCGGCGGTTTCCTGCTCCAGGGCGGGCAGGGCTGGAACGCGCGCGGCTGGGGCTGGGCGGCCGAGAACATCGTGGCGATCGACGTCGTCACGGCGGACGGCGAGCTGGTCCGGGCCGACGAGACGCGGCACAGCGACCTGTTCTGGGCGGCGCGCGGTGCGGGCCCCGGTTTCTTCGGGGTCGTGACCCGCTTCCACCTGCGTACCCGCCCGCTCCCCGGGCACCTGGCGCACACCGTGCACGCCTACCCGCTGGACCTCTTCGACGAGGTCATGACCTGGTTGCACCACACCCATCACACCGTCTCCGACCTGGTGGAGATCGTCGCTCTCACCCAGACCCCGCCCGATCTCGACGGACCGGTGCTGCTGGTGACGGGTGTGGCGATGACGGACACCCCTCAGGAGGCGGCCGAGGCGCTCGCGCCCCTGCACGCCAACCCGTACGCCGACCGGGCCCTGTTCCGGATCGAGGCCGAACCCACCACCTTCGCGGAACAGTTGGCCGGGCAGCGCGCCGCCAACCCGGAGGGTCACCGCTACTTCGTCGACAACGCCTGGCTTTCCGGCACCGCCGAGGAGGTCGTCCCGGCGATCCGCAAGGCGTTCACCGAGCACCCCACCCGGGGGACCTTCACCATCTGGTTCTCCATGGCCCCGCTGCGCCGACTGCCCGACATGGCCTTCTCGTTGCAGTCCGAGATCTACTGCGCGAGCTATGTCGTGCACGACGAGCCGGAGCGGGACGCGGAGCTGCGCGGCTGGCTGGACGGGGCGATGGCGGCGATGCGGCCGGTGACCGTCGGCCAGTACCTGGGCGATTCCGACTTCACGGTACGGCAGTTGAGGTTCATGGGCGACGAACAGTGGCGGCGGCTGAACGAGATCCGGGCCGCCCGTGATCCCCAGGGCGTGTTCGCCGGCTATCTGAGCGCCGGGACCGTCACCAACACCAACCACTGGGAGCAGTGAGCCATGCGTTTCGCGACATACGAGCACGAGGGCGAGGAGCGCGCCGGTGTGGTGTGGGACGGGGTGATCCATCCGCTGCCCGAGGGGGTGAGCCTCCTGACGCTGATCGAGGCGGAGGTGCTGTACGCGGCCGGCATCGAAGCCCTCGATGTGCCAGGCGGGTTGACGGTGGATCAGGTACGGCTGCTGCCGCCGCTGAAGCCGCCCTCGATCCGGGACTTCGTCGGGTTCGAGGCGCACATCGAGGGCGTGTCGAAGTCGCTGGACGGTCTGGAGCGGGTGCCCAAGGAGTGGTACCGGGCGCCCAACTTCTATTTCACCAACCCGCACGCCGCCTACGGCGCGCACGACGACGTGCCGGTCCCGGCGGGCTGCTCGGTGCTCGACTTCGAGCTGGAGGTCGGCGCGGTCATCGGCCGCAGCGGCCGCGACCTCACCCCCGAGCGGGCCGGGGACCACATCGTCGGCTATCTGGTCTTCAACGACTGGTCGGCCCGTGACCTGCAGAAGCCGGAGAAGAACCTCGGGCTGGGCTTCTCCAAGGGCAAGGACTTCGCCCACACGCTGGGCCCCTACCTGGTCACCGCCGACGAGGTGCGGGACCGGCGGGATCCGGACGGCTTCCTGGACCTGGAGATGACGGTCACCCTGAACGGGGAGCTGATCGGCCGGGACACCCTCGCCAACGTCTCCTGGACCTTCGAGGAGATGATCGCCTACGCCAGCCGGGACGCCTGGGTACGGCCCGGTGACATCCTCGGGTCCGGCACCTGCGGCTGGGGCGCGCTGGCGGAGTTCTGGGGCCGGCTCGGGGAGCGCACCCCGCCCCCGCTGAAGCCCGGCGACGAGGTGACGCTGAGCGTCGAGGGGCTCGGCACGGTGTCCAACCGGATCGTGCCCGGGCGGGCGGACGCGTACCTTCCGCGGGCCCGCAAGAGGGGTCGCACACCCCGCCCCTAGCACCCGAAGCTGTGGGGGGCCTGTGGTGCGCGCGCGCCCCCCACCTGGGGGTATCCGGTGCCCGGATGCCTGGCATCGGATCTTCCTGAGAGTCGCCCCGCCCCCCTTCCTCGACGGCCGTCCGCTGGTTAACCTCCCGTTTCACCGAAGCTTCAATGACGTGGCCGGCCGGAAGGGGACACCCGTGGGTCTCGGAGCGATCGATCTCAATCTTCTGGTGGCACTGGAAGCGCTCCTGGAGGAGAAGAACGTCACCCACGCGGGGGTACGGCTGTCCACCAGCCAGTCCGCGATGAGCGGCTCGCTGGCCCGGCTGCGCCGGCACTTCAACGACGAGCTGCTGATCCGGGTGGGCCGCGAGTACGAGCTGACACCCCTCGCGGAGCGGCTGCTGCCGGTCGTCCAGGGCTCGCTGCAAAAGGCCGAGGAGGCGCTGTCGCTGACCCGGCACTTCGACCCCGGACGCAGCCGCCAGCGGTTCTCCGTGGTCATGTCGGACTACGTGATGACGGTGTTCGTGGAGCCGCTGCTGCGGGTCATCGCGGCCGAGGCGCCGGGGGTGCGGATCGACTTCCACCCGATCGTCGACGGCCAGCTGGAGACCGAGACGCATCTGCGCTGCCACGACCTGATGATCGTGCCGCTCGGCTACCAGCTCCCCGGGGTCAGCGAGGCCGTGATGCACGACCGGTTCGTGTGCCTCGTCGACCCGGACAACCCGCGCCTGGTGGACGGCCGACTCACCCTTCGGGACCTCGCGGAGATGCTGCACGCGGCCTGCGCCATCGGCAAGAGCCACACCCCCGCCGAGCGCCAGTTGGAGACCCTCGGGATCACCCCGAAGGTCCAGGTCAGCACGCCCGGCTTCAGCGTGCTGCCGTTCCTGGTGAGCGGCACGGACCTGGTGGCGATGGTCCCGGAACGGCTGGCCAGGCGGTACGAGGGTTTCGCGCGCTGCGCGGTCGTACCGGCGCCGTTCCCGGACGTGCCGCTGGTGGAGGCCATGTACTGGCACCACAACCGGCATGCCGACCCGGCCCACCGCTGGCTGCGGGACACCGTGCGCAGGGTCGGGGCGGCGCTGGGCGAGGAACCTCCCTGCGAGATCGCCGACGTGGATGGCAGCCATCCCGAGAGCGCGTTTCCGCAGCTGTCCGCGGCTTCCTAGCGTGGGCGGCAGGACATCCCGCACGCCCCCCTCGGAGGACATCGTGGAAGCCGTGAGCCGCACGCGCCTGGCAGGCCGTACCGTCGTCGTCACCGGAGCCGCACAGGGCCAGGGAGCCGCGGAGACGGCCGCGACCGCCCGGGAGGGCGCCACGGTGATCGCGACCGACGTGCTGGACGAGGCCGGCGAGAAGCACGCCGCCGCCCTGCGCTCCGACGGCCTGGACGTCCGGTATGCCCGTCTGGACGTGACCTCGCCGGAGGACTGGGCGACGCTGGCCGCCTCCCTCGACGTCGTGCACGGTCTGGTGAACAACGCGGGCATCCCGATGCGGGCCCGGCTCGGCCAGGTCGAACTCGCCGACTGGAACCGGGCGTTCGCCGTGAACACCACCGGCGCCCTGCTCGGCATCCAGGCCCTGGCACCGCTGATGCCGGCGGGCTCCTCGATCGTGAACGTCGGTTCGGTCGCCGGGCTCACCGCCCATCACGCGGTCGCGTACACGACCAGCAAGTGGGCGCTGCGGGGCCTGTCCAAGGTGGCGGCCCTGGAGCTGGCCCCGCGCGGCATCCGTACGAACGTCATCCACCCCGGCTACATCGAGACCCCGCTGATGGCCACCGCCAACCCGGTGTTCGTCGCCGCCCACCTCGCCATGACGCCCCAGGGCCGCCCGGGCACGGTCGACGAGGTGGCGCCGCTCGTCGTCTATCTCCTCTCCGACGAGGCGTCGTACGTCAACGGCGCGGAGATCACCGTCGACGGCGGTTACTCGGCGCACGGCCCGGTGAAGGCGATCACCGACGCCCTGGACCGGGGCTGAGCGTCAGCTTTTGAGCTGCTCCAGCGTGGACCTGGTGTCCGTCTTCAGCCAGTCCGTCACGTCGTCGAGTGTCGGCGGGTCGGTGTCGCTGTCGTACGAGGAGAAGTACGCGCTGTAGTACATGGTGTACGTCATCCAGCCGTCCCGCACCGCGAGCGTGGCGTACCGCGAGCCGCTGGTGGTGGAGCCGTTGCTGGTGTCCTGGGTGACCAGGTAGGCCTCCTCCCCGATGCCGCTCACCGGGCTCACGTCGTAGTCCGTGTGGCTGTCGCCGTACTTCTTCCAGGTGGCCGTGAACTCCGGCCCCGGGTCGGTCTTCTTGTGCAGGTCGACCGTCATGGTGAGATAGGCGTCCCCGTAGCTGGAACCGGTCTTCTTGAGACTGAGACTGCAGTAACTCTCGTCCAGCGCCGGGTCCTTCAGCACGTTCTTCGTCGGGGACGAGTCGTCGACGGGGTACTCGTCCTTGAACGACGAGTAGTCCGCGCCGGAGCAGAGGTTCGCGGGCGCCTGGTAGCCGCGCAGATCGGCGCCGGTGCCGAAGCCGCCGGTCAGGAAGATGCCGCCCGCCCAGGCGGCGGAGGCGACCACCGCCCCCACGACGGCCCACAGCACGGCTCTCCCGGCCGCGTTCCCGCCCGCCGACGGCGGTGGTGGGGCCGGGGGCGGGTAGCCGTAACCGGGCTGTACGGCATAGGGGTTGGCCTGCTGCGTGCCCTGTTGCGGGGGCGGCGCGGACTGGTTGACGAGGGTCGGCTGGGCGTAGGGGTTCTGCGGGGGCGGCGACTGCGGGTTCGGATACGGGTACGCGGTCGGCTGGGGTTGTTGGGGCGGCACCGCCGGCGACTGGTCCGGCTGCTGAGGGGGCTGCTGGGGCTGCTGGGGCTGCTGGGGCTGCTGGGGAGTCGACGGCGGTTGCTGCGGCGAGGACGGCGGCTGCTGCGGTGGCGTGGACATGTCGTGAAGATAAGGCATTACCAGACATCAAGTCCCCTCCCGGCCAGGACCGTTATGGATTGCGGACATCCGTTGCCCTTCCACGACCTCCTGACGGCACCGGAGTTGACCACATGTCAGAAGGCCGGGGCGCAAGCCCCGGCCTTCTCGTCGTGTCCGTGGTCAGGCGGACGCGGGCTGCACCGGCAGCTGGGCCGTCGCTCGCGCGGTGTTCTTGCGGACCAGCAGCAGGGTGACCAGCGCGCCGAGCAGCGAGGCGCAGCCGCAGATCACCACGCCCAGGGCCATGCCGTGCGCGAGGGCGTCCTGCGCGGCGGCCCTGGCACTGTCGCTGCCCGCGTTGACCACCGCGAGCGGACCGGCGGCGGCCTCCATGCCCGCGTCGGCGCCGCTCAGCTTGCCGACCAGCGCGGAGGAGGCCGCGCTCATCGCGATCGTGCTGATCACGGCGGGCCCGAGGCCCTGGCCGAACTCGCGGACCAGGCTGGTCGCACCGCTCGCCATGCCGGTCATCTCGATCGGAACGGCGTTCACGGCGGCCGACGTCAGCGAGGAGACCACACAGATGAAGCCGATGCCGAGCAGCAGTACCGGGCCGATGAAGGCGGCGAGATCGGTGGTGGTGATGGGCAGCGCGGCGATCCAGAACTGGCCGGCGGCCATCGGCAGCAGACCGCCCATCAGCAGCCAGCGCGGCTCGACCCGGGTGAGCATCCTGCTGAGCACGGGTGCCAGGAGCAGCGGGATGAGCTGGAGGATCACGAACGGCATGCCGGCGCGCAGCGCGCTGAGGTGCATCACCGCGCCGAGCCGGATGGAGACGCAGTAGGCGGTGCCGATGAAGCCGAACATGCCGGTCAGCGCGACCACCGCGGCCGCGGCGAACGACGGGATCTTCAGCAGCTCCAGATTGAACATCGGGGACTCGGCGCGGTTCTCCGCGACCACGAAACCGACCAGCGCGACGGCGGCGAGCACCAGCGCGAAGACGATCGAGGGGCTGCTCCAGCCGCGGTCGCCGCCCTCGATGATGCCCCACAGCAGGGCGGTGAGGCCGACGGCGATGCTGATCTGCCCCGGCCAGTCCAGGGCCCGGCCCTCGGGGGCCTTGGAGTCGGTCACCAGCGCCCAGCAGGAGACGCCGACCGCGATGCCGAGGACGACCGGTGGCACGAACGCCCAGCGGAAGTCGGCGACCGTGGCGAGGATGCCGGAGGAGAGCGGGCCCACGGCGGAGGCGAGGGAGATGCTCAGCGCCCAGATCGAGACCGCCTTGGCGCGGTCCTTCTCACCGGGGGTCGCGGCCGCGATCACGGCGAGGGAGCTGGGGAACAGCGCGGCTGCGCCGACACCGGCGAGAGCCTGGCCGATCCAGAGCATGGTGATGTTCTGCGAGGTGACGTTGAGGAGTTCACCGACCGCCAGCACGAATCCGCCGAGCACCAGCAGCCGCTTACGGCCGAACAGGTCGCCCACCACACCGAAATTCAGTTCCAGAATCGCGGTGGGCAGAATGAAGGCCGAGGTGACCCAGGCGACCTGTGATCCCGAGGCGCCGAACGCGGCCTGTATTTCCCCGTTGATGGGCGAGGGAACGGTAATGCACAGCTGCGCGGCGGCAACTGCCAGACAACAGGCCACGAGCGTGCCCACGTCCAGTTTTCTCACAGCGTTGGTCATTCCGTACTCCATCTCACGGGTCAACAGTGGTGCCGCGTTCTATGAGTTCGATGAGATTTCCCTCTGGGTCCCTGACCCAGGCCATCCGCACCCCCGGTTCGGGGGACGGGCCGGGTTTCAGCACCTCGCCCGCCCCGTGTGCCACCAGGGCGGTGTACACGGGGTCGAGTTCGGGGGTGGTGACCGCGAAGTGCCCGTACCCCTCGGTGAGGGCGGCGGTCATCGGGTCCGGTGCCCTGAGGCCCGGCGCGGACCCGGGCCTGGCGAGGAGTTCGATCCGCCAGCCGTGCGGGTGTTCCAGGACGACACCGCTCAGGCCGGGTCCGTCGAGGCGGAACTCGAAGACGGTCCCCAGGCCGAAGGCCGTCCGGTACCAGGCGAGTTGGGCGGGCAGGTCGCGTACGTTGACGCCCACGTGGTCCAGCCGTGCGTGCATCGGCGCTCAGCCCGCCATCGCGCTGTCGCCGCCGTCGACCATGAGGTTGGCGCCGTTGACGAAGGCCGCCTCGTCGGAGCAGAGGAAGGCCGCGGCACGGGCGATGTCCTCGGGCTGCCCGATCCGGCCGACCGGGTTCCGCGCCTCCAGCCGGCCCTTCGGGCCGTCCGGGTCGTCGAGGAAGGGGGCGGTGGCCGACGTGCGGGTCATGCCGGGGGCGATGGTGTTGACGCGGATGCGGTGCGGGGCGCCGGCGGCGCACAGGTGCTTGCTCATGGCCAGCACCCCGCCCTTGGCGGCACCGTGCGGCACCATCGGCATGAAGGGCGCGCCGCGCACGGCGGCCACCGAGGCGACGTTCAGGACGGCCCCGCCGCCGCGCGCGACCAGGTGCGGCCAGGCGGCCCGGGTGCAGAAGTAGGGGATGTCCAGCTCGTTCCTGATGGTGAAGTACCAGTCCTCGGCCGGCATCGTCTCGAAGGGGCCGTTCCGCAGCGCGGAGGCGTTGTTGTAGAGGATGTCGATCCCGCCGAACTCCTCGATCCCGGCCTCGATCCACTCCCGCGCCCCGGTCTCGGTGGAAAGGTCGACCGGTGCCAGTGAACGCATCACGCCGCCGGACTTCTCGACGAGTTCGACGGTTTCGGCGGCGCTCTTCTCGTCGATGTCACAGCCGAATACGGTGGCGCCCTCCGCCGCGAATACCTGTGCCGCGGCCCGGCCGATTCCAGCCCCCGTTCCACTGATGAAAGCGATTTTCCCGGCCAGTCGACCCATATTCGCCAAGTCCCTTGTCCCATGCCGCCGAAGTGCGGTGGTGGCAGCGTAGGTAGGACCTATGACCAGAACAAGAAATGCGTCAGGGAAGGGCTATCGGGGGTTCGTATGGCTGGTATGCGGCTCAGACGCCCAGGCGAACCGGGAGGGCGCGGACGCTGTTGCCGACGAGGCCGGCCTCCCGGGCGAGGCCGTCCTCGGGCACGGCGAGGTCCAGAGCGGGGAAGCGGTCGAGGAGCCGCTCCAGGGCCATCGTGGCCTCCAGCCGGGCCGGCGGGGCCGCGAGGTCCAGAGCGGGGAAGCGGACGAGGAGCCGCTCCAGGGCCACCGTGGCCTCCAGCCGGGCCGGCGGGGCACCCAGGCAGTAGTGGGCGCCCTGGCCGAGGGAGAGGTTACGGACGGCGTCGGGGCGGGCGGGCCGGGTGACGTCGAACGTGTCGGCGTCCGGGCGGTGCGCGGCCGGATCGCGGCCGGCGGCGGAGTAGCCGCGCCAGCACTGGTGTCCCCTCAGGGATCACCGTGCCCGCTCGGTGAAGTGCCGCGCGTTCTTGGCGACTTCGGGGTGCTGGAGGAACTCCTTGAGCGTCTCGTGCCCGAGTACGGCCATGCCCTCGGCACCGCCCGGCAGCACGACCGGCACCCCGGAGCCGCGCGCCGGCAGCCTGGCGTTGTCGGCGTGCGGACAGCCGCCGGCGGGGTTCAGCAGGTGCGGCACGGGCGAGGTCTCCACCGCGGCGACTGGCGGGCGTGGTACACGGGCACGGCCGATCGTAGGCGCACCCGAGCCGCCGGGATGCGGGGTTCCCGGCCACTCAGGTCCGGGAACCGTCCGGGAATATCGGTGACCGGTGGCATGTTGACGACCACGGAACGCCGGGTATAGTGCGATGAGCACCTGTGGTCGCCCCCTCTTCGGGCGCCGGTGCCGTTCCCTCTCCTCCAGCCGCTTCGGCCGTCGCTTTCCGATCGGCTCGCCGGCTTCTCCGCACCACCTCGTGACCAGGGCTTTCCGTGTCGTTCCCGAGGTGTCGTTTCCCGCCGCACGGAGGCCTGTGTGTACGCCTCCCGCTCGCGGCCCACTCCCCCTTCTCTCCTGTCTTTCCGTCCTCGAAAGGACCACCTCTCATGACCACCACACTCGAACCTCCCGTACAGCAGCAGGCCCACAACGCCGTCCGGCCCGTCACCGGTGTCCTCGACATCGACGCGGGCGGGAAGGGGCAGCTGCGGGCCCCGAACTGCGTGTCCTCCCCAGCCGACCCCCAGGTCTCCGCCGCGCTGATCCGCCGTCACGGCCTGCGCAAGGGCGACCTCGTCGAGGGCGTCCGGGGCAACCAGCGCACCCTGACCGAGGTCACGCGCGTCAACGGCCGTACGCCCGAAGAGCTGCGCGGCCGACGTCACTTCCGCGATCTGACCCCGCTCCACCCGCACCAGCGGATCCGCCTCGAACACCCCGCGTCGGGGCTCGCCGGACGGGTCACCGACCTGCTCGCCCCCGTCGGCAAGGGGCAGCGCGGGCTGATCGTGGCCCCGCCGAAGACCGGCAAGACCGTGCTGCTCCAGCAGTACGCGGCCGCCGTCGCCGGCAACCACCCGGAGTGCCACCTCATGGTGCTGCTGCTCGACGAGCGCCCCGAGGAGGTCACCGACATGCGGCGCTCGGTCCACGGCGAGGTGTACGCCTCCACCTTCGACCGTCCCGCCAAGGAGCACATCGCCCTCGCCGAGCTCGTCGTCGAGCGGGCCAAGCGGCTCGTCGAGGACGGCCGGGACGTCGTCATCCTTCTGGACTCCCTGACCCGGCTGTGCCGGGCCCACAACAACGCGGCCGCCTCCAACGGCCGTACCCTCAGCGGCGGCGTCGACGCCGGCGCGCTGCTCGGCCCGAAGCGGTTCTTCGGCGCCGCCCGCAAGGCCGAGGAGGGCGGCTCACTCACCATCCTCGCCACCGTCCTGGTGGACACCGGCTCCCGGGCCGACGGCTACTTCTTCGAGGAGCTGAAGGGCACCGGCAACATGGAGCTGCGTCTGGACCGCGAGCCGGCCTCCCGGCGGGTCTTCCCGGCCGTGGACATCGCCCCTTCCGGCACCCGCCGCGAGGAACTCCTGCTCACCCCGGCCGAGTTGACCGCCGTACGCGGCCTGCGCCGGGCCCTGCAGAGCCGCGAGGGGACCCCCTCCGGCCTGGAGACACTCCTTGAGCGGATGCGTGAGACGCCGGACAACGCCACCTTCCTGCGCCGCGTCCAGCCGACTCTGCCGGCGGGCTGACACCGGAGCCGAACATGCGGCATCCGGGTTGCTCAGGGCGTCCATCCGGCCCAGGCTGCGCGCCGGACGCCGACTCCCTTCCTACGTTGATCGTATGACGATCGGATTCTCTGACCGATTCCCTCGCCGGGCGGCGGTGTCGACCTGTGCCCTCTGCGCGGCGGGCCTGCTGGCGCTGACGTCCGGTACCGCCGCCGCGGGCACCGTGGCGCGGGACCCGGCCCCGCCCCCGCGGGCGGTGGTGCCCGGGCCGTCCCTGCTCTACCACTCCGGCACCCAGGTACGGCCGCACTCCGGGGTGCCGGAGGTCCCGGACGTCTCCGCGCTCTCCTGGCTGGTCGCCGACGCGGGCAGCGGCCAGGTGCTGGCGGCGAACGAGGCGCATCACGAGCTGCCGCCGGCCAGCACGCTGAAGACCCTGTTCGCGCTCACCGTGCTGCCGGTCCTGCCGGCCGGTCTGGAGCACCGGGTGACGCCCCAGGAGCTGGCGGACGTCGAGGAGGGCAGCAGCCTGGTCGGCGTCGAGAAGGGCCACACCTACCGGGTGGCCGACCTGTGGCGCGGGGTCTTCCTCAGCTCGGGAAACGACGCCGTGCACGTCCTGGCCGCACTCGCCGGGGGCTGGGACCGCACCGTCACCCTGATGCAGGCCAAGGCGCGTGCCCTGGGCGCCCTCGACACGCACGTCGAGTCCCCCGACGGCTACGACGCACCGGGGCAGGTCTCCTCGGCGTTCGACCTGGCGGTGTTCGGCCGGGCCGGACTGCGCAACCACGACTTCGCCCGGTACTGCTCCACCGCCGCGGCCCGCTTCCCGGCCGGCGACGGCTGGTCGTTCGGCATCGAGAACACCAACCGGCTGCTGACCGGCCTGGACGGTGTGCCGCGCTATCCCGGCCTGATCGGGATCAAGAACGGCTACACCACCAACGCCGGCAACACCCTGGTCGCCGCCGCCCGGCGCGGCGGGCGCACCCTGCTCGTGACGGTGATGAACCCCCAGGACGGCGGCGTGTACGACGAGGCCCGTCAGCTGCTCGACTGGGGTTTCGAGGCGGCCGGACGGGTCGACCCGGTGGGCTCGCTGGACGCCCTGCGGGCCAGGCCGCGTCCCCAGTCGGGGCCGAGTACCGTGCCGATGGCGGCGGCCACCGCGCCGGAGGACGACTCCGGCTGGTCCGACACCGCCATGGCCGCGGGCTTCGCGGTACTCGGCGTGGGCGCCGTGACCCTCGCGATGCGGCTCAGGGGCGACCGCTCCGCACGGGACTGACCGGTCGGCAGGCCCAGCAGCAGACCCAGGGTGATCCAGGTGTAGATGTTGCTGCCGAGGAACCCGTCGATGCCCGAGGCGTCGTCGAACCACAGCCACACCACGCTCGTGCACATCACCGCGTAGAGGGCGCCCGCGATCCGCGGGTACCCCGCGCGGGCCAGCAGGGCGAACGAGGGCAGCGCCCACACCAGGTGGTGCACCCAGGTGATCGGGCTGACCAGGCAGGCGGCGAGTCCGGTCAGCGCGAAGGCGGCCGTCCAGTCCCCGGCCGCCACCGCCTTGCGGGTCCGCCACGCCCACACGGCCAGTGTGAGCAGCACGGCCGTCGCCCACAGCGGCTTGTCCGGATGGCCGAGCCGGGCCAGTACGCCCTGCAGCGACTGGTTCGACACATAGTCGAGCCGGCCGACCCGGCTGGTGTCCCAGAGGGCCTGCGTCCAGTAGAAACGGGACGCCTTCGGGTCGGCCCAGGCGGCGAGCCCGGTGGCGGCGAGCGCCACGGCTGTGGCGACACCGGCCGCACGCCACCTGCGGCCGATCAGCAGCATGCCGATGAACAGCGCGGGGGTGAGTTTGATCGCGGCGGCGAGCCCGATGCCGATCCCGGCCCAGCGGCCCCGCCCACTGCGCAGCAGACAGCAGTCCGCAAGGACCAGGGCGAGCAGGATCAGGTTCACCTGGCCGAAGCTGAAGGTGTCCCGCAGCGGCTCGAAGAGCGCCAGCGCGCACAGGACCAGCGCCCAGCGGTACCAGCCCCAGCGCCGCCAGCCCGGCCCGGCCAGGATGCGCAGCACGAAGGCGAGCGCGGCCAGGTTGACCAGCAATGACGCCGCGATGGCCAGGTGCAGCCCCACCAGCGCCATCGGCAGCATGCCGACGGCGGCGAACGGCGGATAGGTGAAGCCGTACGTCGTCCCGGGCACCCGGTAGTCGTAGATCCGCCCGCCGTGGTGCACCCAGGTGTGCACAGTGCCGTAGTAGACGCGCAGATCGAACCAGTCGCGCAGCAGCGGCACGGTGGCCGTGAACGCGGTCACGGCGGCGACGAGGACCAGGACGAGCAGCAGTCTCCCCCGGTCGGTACGCGGTCCTCTCATGCCGTACGTCCCACGGCCGGGGCCTGCGCGGCCTGGTGGGCCTGCCAGAGCACGACCACGCCCAGCACTCCGCCGGAGACGGCGAGGATCAGCTGGCCGATGTCGGCGGAGCCGCCGCTGGGCAGCACCGCGAGAGCGAGCACTCCGGTGACGGCGGCCACCCGGTGCCGTACCGAGGTGCTGGGCGCCGCTGCCGCTATCAGGAACAGGCCCCAGATCGCGTACCAGGGCCGGATCGCCGGTCCGAAGGCGGCGACCGCGGCCAGGCTCAGGCCGAGGGCGTAGATCGGGCGGGGCCGCAGCCGGACCCATATCAACAGCACGGTCACCGCCGTGAGCGCGAGCCCGAGCAGATGCCAGACCGGCACGGCCAGCGGCGCCAGATCGCTCCCGAGGTGTTCCAGGAGCGCGCCGGTGGCCCGGCCGAGCAGGCTGCTGAGCGCCCAGTTGTGCGCGGAGACGGGCGTGTCGAGTGCCCTGATCCACCCGTACCCGGTCCCGGCGACGGCGGTCGCGACCACCGTCGTGGCGCCGGACGCGGTCGCCGTCAGCAGGGTGGCGCCCACCGGGCTGCGGCCCTTGCGCGCCTGTACGACGATGATCGCGAGCAGCCCCAGTGCGGCCGGTGCCTTCACCAGTGCCGCGAGCGTGACGAGCACGGCTCCGAGGATCGGCCAGCGGCCGAGCGCCGCGACCAGGCCGAGGCCGAGCAGACCGAGCATGATCGCGTCGTTGTGGGCGCCCGCGACCAGGTGCAGCAGCACCAGGGGATTGAGGGCGCCGAGCCAGAGCGCGGCCGCCGGGTCGGCGCCGCTGTGCCGGGCGAGCCGGGGCAGCGCGGCCGCCATCAGGCCGACGCCGAGCAGGGCGACCAGCCGCATCCCGAAGAGCCCGGCCGGGAGTTCGCCCCGGGTCAGGCCGGACAGCAGCGAGGCCACGCCCATGAACGCGGGGCCGTACGGTGCGGCGGTGTTCTGCCAGACCGGGGCGACCTCGTCGGCCAGCGGACCGCCGAGCTGCGCGGGTCCCGCCGTGTAGACGTCCATGTGCGCGTCGACCATCGCGCCCTGCGCGAGGTAGCTGTACACGTCCCGGCTGAACAGTGGGGGCGCGAGCAGCAGCGGGGCCGCCCAGACGGCGAGGACCAGCAACAGCTGGCGGGGGCTGGGCGGTTCGCCACCACGCACGAGGCGGCCCAGCAGCAGCCACGCCGCGATGAGCAGCACGACGCCGAAGTAGACCCCGACCAGGCCGAACGCCGCCTGCACCGAACTGGGCGCGAGCAGGTCCTCCACGGGGAGGGCGCCGGCGGTCTCACCTCCCAGGGCGAGGAACGCGGTACCGGCCAGGCCCAGGACCTGGCATCGGCGAAGATCGACGGGAAAAGCCATGGCCAACACTGGCTCAGCGTGTCAAGGGTGGGTGGCCAGAAAGCGACGGGGCGTTTTCTTGGGAGAGACCTGGCTGTGACTGGCCAGTGATTCGCTGTCGGGCGCGGGTCGGTGGTGGACGGTCGCGGCCACGCGGCGGAGCCGCACATCTGTACAGCCCCGCGCCCCTTGCGGGGCGCCACAGCCGCGCGTCTAGAACACCGACAGACCCGTGAGTGTCGTGAATCTGTCCAACGCCGCCACTCCCGCCACCGAGTTGCCCCGTTCGTCCAGACCCGGGCTCCACACACAGATCGCGCATCGTCCCGGCACCACGGCGATGATCCCGCCCCCGACCCCGCTCTTCCCCGGCAGCCCCACCCGATACGCGAAGTCGCCCGCCGCGTCGTACGTCCCGCAGGTCAGCATGACCGCGTTGACCTGCTTCGCCTGGCTGCGGGTGAGCAGACGGCTGCCGTCGGCCCGGATGCCGTGGCGGGCCAGGAACGTGGCCGCCAGGGCGAGGTCGGCGCAGGAGGCGGCTACGGAGCACTGGCGGAAGTACTGGTCGAGGAGGACCGGGACCTCGTTGTCGATGTTGCCGTAGGAGGCCATGAAGTGGGCCAGGGCGGCGTTGCGGTCGCCGTGCTGGGACTCGGAGGCGGCCACCCCCTTGTCGAAGTCCAGGGCGGCGTTCCCGCTCTCGGCGCGCAGAAAGGCGAGGAGCTCGCCGGCCGCGTCTCCGGTACGGGTCTGGAGGCGGTCGGTGACGACGAGGGCGCCCGCGTTGATGAAGGGGTTGCGCGGGATGCCGTTCTCGTACTCCAGCTGGACCAGGGAGTTGAAAGGGTTGCCGGAGGGTTCGCGGCCGACGTGCTCCCAGAGTTCGTCGCCCTCGCGGCCCAGGTCGAGGGCGAGGGTGAAGACCTTGGTGATGGACTGCGTGGAGAACGGCTGCCGCCAGTCGCCCACGCCGTAGACCGTGCCGTCCAGCTCGGCCACGGCCATGCCGAAGCTGCGGGGATCGCAGGCGGCGAGCGCCGGTATGTAGTCGGCGGGCCGCCCGCGGCCGGGCGTCCGCTCGATCTCCTCCGCGATCCGCTCCAGGACCGGCAGAAAGGCTGGGGACGACGTCATTGTCATGATCACCATTGTGCCTCCGAGCCGGCCCTGGTGCGTACTCGCAGGTCAGACGAGGGGTGAAGCGCTGCCGGCGACGACCTCGGGACGCAGCAGGTCGGCGAGCCGCTCGGCGGGCAACAGACCCTTCTCCAGGACGAGTTCGGCCACACCCCGGCCGGTGACGAGGGCCTCCTTGGCGATGTCGGTGGCCGCCGTGTACCCGATGTACGGGTTGAGGGCGGTGACCAGGCCGATGGAGTTCTCGACGGTGGCCCGCAGCACCTCCGTGTTGGCGGTGATGCCGTCGACGCACCGCTCGGCCAGGGTCAGGCAGGCGTTCCGCAGATGCGTGATGCTCTCCGACAGGGAGTGCAGGATGATCGGCTCGAACGCGTTGAGCTGGAGCTGCCCGGCCTCGGCGGCCATGGTGATGGCGACGTCGTTGCCGATCACCTCGAAGGCGACCTGGTTGACGACCTCGGGGATGACCGGGTTGACCTTGCCGGGCATGATCGACGAACCGGCCTGCACGGGCGGCAGATTGATCTCGCCGAGCCCCGCGCGCGGCCCCGAGGACAGCAGCCGCAGGTCGTTGCAGCTCTTGGAGAGCTTGACCGCGATCCGCTTCAGCACGCCGGACATCTGCACGAACGCACCGCAGTCCTGGGTCGCCTCCACGAGGTTGGCGGCCGTGACCAGGGGCAGCCCGGTGATCTCGGCGAGGTGCCGGCGGGCCGACTCGGCGTATCCGGCGGGCGCGTTGAGGCCGGTGCCGATGGCGGTGGCCCCCAGGTTGATCTCATGGATCAACTTGACGGCCTCGTCAAGACGGCAGCGATCCTCGTCAATCATGACGGCAAAGGTCGAGAACTCCTGACCGAGCGTCATGGGAACCGCGTCCTGCAACTGTGTACGGCCCATCTTGAGCACGTCACGGAACTCGACGGCCTTACGGCCGAAGGCGTCCTGGAGTACGGACATCGCCTTGAGCAGTCCACGCACCGCGAAGACCGTCGCTGTCTTGACGGCGGTCGGGTAGACGTCGTTGGTCGACTGACCGAGGTTGACGTCCTCATTGGGGTGCAGGTACTGGTACTGCCCCTTCCGGTGGCCCAGCAGCTCCAGCGCCCGGTTGGCGACGACCTCGTTGGCGTTCATGTTCGTCGAGGTCCCGGCACCGCCCTGGATGACATCCACGACGAACTGGTCGTGCAGCTTGCCGTCCCGGATCTCCCGGCAGGCGGCGACGATCGCGGCGGCCTTCGCGGGCGCCAGCAGCCCCAGCTCCTCATTGGCGAGCGCGGCGGCCTCCTTGACGGCGGCCAGGGCGTCGATCAGATGCGGGTAGGCGGAGATCGGCGTCCCGGTGATGGGGAAGTTCTCGGTGGCACGGAGAGTGTGTACACCCCAGTAGGCGTCGACGGGAACATCACGGTCACCGAGCAGATCGTGCTCGCTTCGGGTGACGAGGGCGGTGGTCATGAGGGGAGGAGTTCCTCTTTCGGAGGGAGTGATTCTTCAGTGAACGGGACTGAGGCGCCCCGCTGGGGGCGCGGGGCTGTATCGACATGCGGCTCCGCCGCGCGGGCGCGACCGGCCACACCCGGCCCGCAGCCGCCCACGACATGGCCACCCAGCCCACTAGGCGCAAACCGAAACCGGCTCCAGGGAACGAACGGGCCGCACACGCCCGACCTCCCTGCCACCGCCGAGCAACGCCTCACCGGCGAACTCGCTCAGCAGCTCCGGGTCAACCCCGGCCCTCGCCAGCGCAGCGGCCGCCACCGGCACCCGCGCCCGGTTCGCCCCGTCGGCGATCTTCACAGCAACAGCCCGGCCATCCGCCAGCGCGGCGACCTGCACGCCCTCGAACCCGTCCTTCGCCAGCAGCCCCGGCACGGCCCGCATCAGCGCGGCCACGTCACGTCCCGCCCCGGACGCCATCTCGGCATGGTCCCGCATCGCGTCGGCGACCCGTGCCTCCGGCGTCCCCGGCGCGGCGGTCACGATCCGCGACACCGCCCGGGCCAGCCCGTGCAGGGAGATGGAGAACAGCGGCGCCCCGCAGCCGTCCACGGTGGTCCGCGCGATGCGCTGCCCGGACAGGTCCTCGACGATCTCGGCGATCGCCTGCTGGAGCGGGTGCTCCGGCTCCAGACAGTCCGCCAGGGACCAGTCGTTCAGCTTCGCGGTCCACAGCATCGCCGCGTGCTTGCCGGAGCAGTTCTGCGCGAGCCGGGACGGCTGCCGGCCCTCGCGGATCCAGGTGTCCCGGACCGCGGGGTCGTACGGCAGGTCGGGGACGTTGCGCAGGTCGTCCTCGGTGAGGCCGGCGAGGTCGAGGATCCGCCGGGTGCCGGCGAGGTGGCGTTCCTCGCCGGAGTGGCTGGCCGCGGCAAGGGAGAGCAGCTCGCCGTCGAGCGGCAGTCCGGCCCGCAGCATCGCCACGGCCTGGACGGGCTTGACGGCCGAGCGCGGGTAGAACGCGGCCTCGATGTCGCCGAGCTGGAACTCGACCTGGCCGTCGGCGCCGAGGACGACGACGGAACCGTAGTGGATGCCCTCGACGACCCCGCCGCGTATGAGGTGGGCGACGGGGGCGTGGAGGGGTTCACGGACGACGGGTGCGGCCGCGGGGGAACTGCTGTACATCACTGCCTGGTCTCGGGTGAGTCGGGACGGACCGGTTCGCGGTTCACGCGTCGGTGCCGGCGGACGGGCGCGCGAGTCGGCCGCGGATGGCGTACCAGCCGGCGACCAGCGCGGCGACGATCAGCGGCAGGCACAGCACGGTGGTGCGTCCGGCGCCGCCGTCGGCGTACATGAGGACCAGGACGGAGGCGAGGAACGCCAGCGTCACGATCTCGGTCCAGGGGGAGCCCGGCAGTCGGTAGCCGGGACGGGTGAGTTCGCCCTTCTGGGTCTTCCGCCAGAAGAGCAGGTGACAGAGCATGATCATGCCCCAGGTGGCGAGGATGCCGATCGCCGCGAAGTTGAGGACGATCTCGAACGCGTCGGCGGGGACGACGAAGTTGAGGCCGACGCCGAGGACACAGATGCCGCTGGTCAGCAGGATGCCGCCGTACGGGACCTGGGTGCGGCTCATCTTCGCGGTGAACCCGGGGGCGGAGCCGTTGACGGCCATGGAGCGCAGGATGCGGCCGGTGGAGTAGAGGCCGGAGTTGAGTGAGGACATGGCGGCGGTGAGGACGACGAGGTTCATCACGCCGCCGGCCGCCGGTATGCCGACGTGGGACAGGACGGTCACGAAGGGGCTCTCCCCCGCCGTGTACTTGTTCCAGGGCAGCAGCATCGACAGCAGGACGACCGATCCGACGTAGAAGAGGCCGACCCGCCACATGATCGAGTTGATCGCCTTGGGCATGATCTTCTCGGGGTTCTCGGTCTCACCCGCGGCGACGCCGACCAGTTCGACCGAGGCGTAGGCGAAGACGACGCCCTGGATGATCAGCAGCATGGGCAGCAGACCGTTGGGGAAGACGCCGCCGTTGTCGGTGATCAGGGAGGGGCCGGGGGTGGTGCCGTCCACGGGATGCTGGGTGACCAGCAGGAAGATGCCGATGCACATGAAGATCACCAGCGCGCTGACCTTGACGATCGCGAACCAGAACTCCAGTTCGCCGAAGATCTTGACCGAGATGAGGTTGACGGTCAACACGACGGCAAGGGCGATCAATGCGATCAACCATTGTGGGATGTCGGAGAACATCCCCCAGTAGTGCGTGTAGGTGGCGACCGCGGTGATGTCGGCGATGCCGGTGGTCGCCCAGTTCAGGAAGTACATCCAGCCCGCGGTGTACGCGCCCCTCTCGCCCAGGAACTCACGGGCGTACGACACGAAGGCGCCGGAGGAGGGGCGGTACAGGACGAGTTCGCCGAGGGCGCGTACGACAAGGAAGGCGAAGACCCCGCAGACCGCGTACGCGACGAAGAGGGAGGGGCCGGCGTCGGCGAGGCGGCCGCCGGCGCCGAGGAAGAGGCCGGTGCCTATGGCACCGCCGATGGCGATCATGTTGACGTGCCGGTGCTTCAGCGACTTGCTGTAGCCGTGGTCTCCGGCGTCGACGTGACGGGACGAGGGGCGCGTCTCGTCTTTGAGGTGCTGTTCGCTCACGCCTCGGTTCCGCCTTCCGGGTGCTCGTCCGTGCGCGCGGGGCGCACGATGTGGGTGAGGGTCGTCTCGACGCGGTCCAGGTGGTGGCTCATGGCGTCCACGGCGTCGGGTTCGCAACCGTCGATCAGCGCCTCGACGATGGCCCGGTGCTCCCGGTTGGACTGCTCACGGCGGCCGCCCAGTTCGTTGAGGAAGGCCGACTGACGCGCCAGTGCGTCCCGGATCTCCTCGATGACCCGGCGGAAGACCGGGTTCTGGGCGGCCTCGGCCACGGCGAGGTGGAAGAGGGTGTCCATCGCGACCCACGCGGTGGTGTCCGTCTCCCGCTCCATGCGGTCGAGCAGATGGGCCAGGTGGTCCAGGTTCTCCGGGGTGCGGCGCAGCGCCGCGTACCCGGCGACCGGGATCTCGATGTGCCGGCGCACTTCCAGCAGGTCACTGGCCGCGTAGTCGCCGAAGGTGGGGTCCTCGACGGCGCTGGCGACGACGAAGGTGCCCTTGCCGGTCTTGGAGACGGTCAGGCCCATCGTCTGCAGGGCCCGCAGGGCCTCGCGCAGGACGGGCCTGCTGACCTCCAGGGTGCGGCACAGCTCCGCCTCGGAGGGGAGCTTGTCGCCTACGGCGTACTCGCCGCGCTCGATGGCGCCGCGCAGATGCGCCAGTACCGCCTCCATGGCACTCACACGCCGCGGAGGCTGTCCGGCTGTCCGGCTGTCTGACAGGTTCACGAGTGAGATGTTCCGGGTTGCGGGACGAGGCTGTCAAGTTTCCGGAAAGGAAACATTCACGGGGTGCGACACCTGAATGGACAGGCGTCACACCCCGTGGCGGAGCGATGACCGGGTCAGGCGCTGATCGTGTTGGTGGCGAGCAGTCCGAAGAGGGCCAGGCCGATGACGATCCGGTAGATCACGAACGCGTTGAAGGAGTGCTTGGCGACGAACTTCAGCAGCCAGGCGATGGAGGCGTAGGCAACCACGAAGGAGACGACCGTGCCGACGACCAGCGGGGCGGCGCCGACGCCCGCACCCAGGGCGTCCTTGAGCTCGTAGAGGCCGGCACCGGTCAGGGCCGGGATGCCGAGGAAGAAGGAGAGGCGGGTGGCGGCGACCCGGTCCAGGTCGCGGATGAGCGCGGTCGACATGGTGGCGCCGGAGCGGGAGAAGCCGGGGAAGAGCAGGGCGAGGATCTGCGAGCTGCCGACCAGCATGGCGTCCTTGAAGGAGGTGTCGTCCTCACCGCGCTTGTGGCGGCCCATCTGGTCCGCCACCCACATCACCGCGGAGCCGGCGATCAGCGAGCCGGCGACCACCCAGAGCGAGGCGAGCGGGCCGTCGATCAGCGGCTTGGCGGCGAGGCCCACCAGGACGATCGGGATGGTCGCGGCGATCACCCACCAGGCGAACTTGTAGTCGTGGTGGTAGCGCTCTTCCTTGTTGACCAGCCCCCGGCCCCAGGCGGAGACGATGCGCCGGATGTCCTTGAAGAAGTACACCAGCACGGCGGCGATGGCGCCGACCTGGATGACGGCCGAGAACCCGACGACGGACTGGTCGTCGACGGGGATGTTCATGAGCCCCTCGGTGATCTTGAGGTGGCCGGTGGAGGACACCGGGAGGAACTCGGTCACCCCCTCGACTACCCCGAGGACGGCGGCCTGACCGACGGAGATGGCGCTCATGGGATCCAGTTCTGCAGAGTTTGGTCGACAGTGCTGTAGACAGTCTTACAAGGCGCGGTGTCAAGCAAGTCCTAGGCCCACACCGCCTGGGCGATCGCCACTCCGGCGAAGGCCGCCCCGAGCCCCGCCGCCACGCTCGCGACGACGTTGGCCGCAGCGTAGAGCCCGGCGCCCGTCTCGGTCAGCCGCAGGGTCTCGTAGGAGAACGTCGAGTAGGTCGTGAGCGCCCCGCACAGCCCGGTGCCCACCAGCAGCTGGAGGTGGGGGCTCGCCGCGCCCGCCGAGGCCGCACCGGTCAGCAGGCCCAGGATCAGGCACCCGGTGACGTTGACCACGAAGGTACCCCAGGGGAGGACGGAGTCGTGCCTGGCCTGGACGGCGCGGTCGGTGAGGTAGCGCAGCGGAGCACCGACGACGGCCCCGGCGACGACCAACAGCCAGTTCACAACGACTTCTTACCCTTCGCATCCGTTTTGCCGGAGTTCGCGTCCCGTCCGACGTATCGGATGACCTCGCAGCCCTCGGTGCCCGGAAGACGCCGGCGCCCGCGAGGCCGGCCGCGTGGGCGCGGTGCACGATCTCCGGGTAGAGGGGCTTGTGGTGCCAGGTGTCGTCCTCGCCGATGTGGACCGTCAGGCGCAGGGCTCGGCCGGTCAGTCTCGTCATCGCTGCCTCCGGGTGAGGACACGGCGGGTCGCGGTGGCCGCGCACCACACCGCGGCGAGGGCCGCGCACAGGGTCGCGGCGAGGTAGGCCAGGCCCGTGGCGGGCCGGCCGTGGTCGACCAGTTTCTGGATGTCGACGGCATAGGTGGAGAAGGTGGTGAAGCCGCCGAGGACGCCGGTGCCGAAGAAGGGGCGGACGAGGCGGTGCGCGGGCTGCCCTTCGGTGATCAGGACCAGGAACGCGCCGATCACCGCGCAGCCGGTGACGTTCGTCCAGAAGGTCGCCCAGGGGAATCCGCCCGCTGCGGTGGGCAGCGCCAGGGCGAGTGCGTAGCGGGCCACCGCTCCGATCGCGCCACCCGCGGCGACCACCGCGACGACCGGCGCCTGGGCACGCCATTCCGGTCGCCGCCTGGGGCTCGGCTGGACACGGAGGCTCTCGGCTTCCGGGGCTGTCATGGGTCGTGGGTCTCCTGTTCGGCACCGCCCCGACGGGTGCACCAGGGTACCGCCGGGTCTACCCGCCGGTCACTTCGCGGTGGGGGCCGCGCAGACCGCGACACCGGGCTCCCAGACGCTGCCGAGGACCAGGTGGCGGCCGGTCACGCAGACGCTGGTGGCCATGCGGAAGCCGGAGTGGTGGCGGGCGAGGTGGTGGACGACCCTGCCGTGGTCGTCGAGGGCCGTCACGGCGATGGTGCCGGCCGGGCGGTAGGGGGCGTGTACGGCGGCACGCGCGGCGGCCCGGCGGACGGCGGGCGGGGTGCGGTGGAAGAGGTCGAGCGGCGGGTTGCGCGGACCGGCCAGGGCGACCCAGATCAGCTCGCCGTCGCGCCACATGTTGTCGGGCATGCCGGGGAGCTCGGCGAAGAACTCGGCGCGGCCGGCCCGTGGGCCGGTGAGCCAGTAGCGGGTGAGACGGTACGCGCCGGTCTCGGCGACGATCAGGAAGGTGCCGTCGCCGCTCACGGCCAGCCCGTTGGCGAACTGGAGTCCGTCGCAGGCCACTTCGGCGGTGCGGGCGCCGGGCGCGAGGCGCAGCAGGCGGCCGGTGCCGCTGTGCTCGACGATGTCACCGATCCACCGCTCCAGCGGGAAGCGGCGGCTGGAGGCGGTGAAGTACACGGTGCCGTCGGGCAGGGCGACCACATTGCTGGCGAACCGCAGCGGCTCCCCCTCGACCGAGTCGGCGAGGACGCGGACGGCACCGTCGGAGAGGCCGACACGCAGCAGGCCGCGCTCCGCGTCGCAGACCAGCAGGTCACCGTCCGGGAGGAGTTCGAGGCCCAGGGGACGACCGCCGGTCCGGGCCAGCTCGCGGACCCGGGCGGTGTCCGGGTCGCCGAGCCCGTCCAGGCGCAGGATGCGGCCGTCCTCGACGCCGGTCAGGACCCCGCCGTCCGGATCCGTCACCACGTCCTCCGGGCCGCGGCCGCCGATGGCGACGTAGTGGAGTGGGACGAGGCGCGCAGGTCGGTCCATGAACCCCATACTGACAGGCGTGACCGGTCTCACCAGCCCTTCTCGAACATCCGGGCCACTTCGGCGATCCGGATCTCGTCACGCCGGTAGTAGGTGCGGTGCCGGATGCGCCGGGTGCGGAGCAGCCCGAGCCGGGTCAGCATGCCCAGGTGGGTGCCGGCCACCTTGCGGGAGACGCCGAGTTTGACCGCGACGGCCCGGACGGTGACGCCGTTCTCGGTGAGGTCCGCGTGACGCTGGGGCGGGAAGTGGGCCGCCGGATCCTTGAGCCAGTCCAGAATGTCCAGGCGGCTCACGCTCTTGGAGTTCCTCAGCATCCGACCGGCCTCCGTCCGTCCCCTGCCTCCTCGTAGTTCGTTTTCCCACTGTTCCGCAGCCGAAGCCCCCACGTCAGGGACTCGATGAGCGTTGTCCGAGACCGAGCGGCCGTACGAAGTCGGCCGATGGGGGCCTTGCCTTCGCGACCTGCGCCGGACCGAGTGGAGGGGCCCGACCGTCCCCTAACGGCCGGGCCCCTCGTCAGTGGTGGTTCAGCGGTGGCTGAACCACGCCATGGAGGAGAGCGCCTTGTCGTCGTAGCCGAACAGGGCCTGGTTCTCCCAGCCGTTGCCGGAGGTGGCGTCGGTCGGGTCCCAGCCGTTGCCGGTGACGGCGGTCCAGGTCGCCTCCCAGTAGAAGACGCCGAGGCCGCGGCCGCCCGGGACGGCCTCGACGATGTTCGCGACGGCGTTCATCCAGGCCAGCTGGCCGGCCGCGGTGGCCGGGTAGCCGGTGACCAGTTCACCGCTGGTGTCGATCTGGTTCTCCAGCGAGTCGTCCTGGGCGAGGGTGAACGGGTAGGCGGTCTCGGCGATGTAGACCGGCTTGGAGTAGCGGGCGGCCACGTCGTCCAGGGTGGTCTGGGCGGCGGCCAGCGAGCCGTGCCAGTAGCCGTAGTACGACAGCCCGATCACGTCGTAGTTGATGCCGTAGGTCTTGGCGTTGTCGAACCACCAGCGGACCGTGGCGTCGTCGCCCGCGTTGGCCAGGTGCAGGGCGACCAGTGTGCCGGAGGAGACCGCCTTGGCCGCGCTGTAGCCGGAGTTGATGAGGCCGGCGAGCTGGGACCAGTTGTCGGTGGAGCCCTCGGCCCAGAGCATGCCGCCGTTGATCTCGTTGCCGACCTGGACCATGTCGGCGGTGGTGCCCTGCGCCTTCAGCGCGTTGAGGACGTCGTACGTGTGGTTGTAGACGTCGGTCTTGAGCTGGCTGTAGGAGTGGCCGGACCAGGCGGCGGGCTTGGTCTGCTTGCCCGGGTCGGCCCAGCTGTCCGAGTAGTGGAAGTCGACCAGCAGCTTCATGCCGGCCGCCTTGACGCGCTTGGCCATGGCCAGGACGTGCGCCTTGTCGTTGTAGCCGTCGGCCGGGTTGACCCAGACCTTCAGGCGCGCGTAGTTCATGCCGGCGCTCCTGAGGATGGTGACCGCGTCCCCGGTAGTGCCGGAGCTGGTCTTGTAGACGCCGCCCTTGGCCTCGCTCTTGGCGAGCGACGAGATGTCGGCGCCCTTGATGGCCAGGCCCGTCGAGCCGGAGGCGAAAGTCAGGTCGTCGACGTTGATCCAGTTGCCCGCGTTCGCGTCGGAGTTGATGCTGATCGTGCACTGGTTGCCGGTGACCGCGATCGAGGTGACGACCCGGACCCAACTGCTGGTGGAGACCGGCAGGTCGGTCCGCTGCTCCGAACTGCCGCAGTTCTTCAGGGATATGTAGGCGGAGTTCTGCCCGCCGCTGGAGCGGACCCAGGCGGTGAGCGTGTAGGTGCCGTTGGTGAGGCCGGAGAGGTACTGGTACGTCTCCACCTTGTAGGCGGCGGCCGAGTAGTGGCTCAGGCGGTAACTGCCGCCGTGGCCACCGGACTCGGTGTAGGAAGCGCCCGTGTCGCCGTACTCCGACCAGCCGGTGGGTGCGGCCACACCGGCACCGTCCGACTCGAAGCCGCCGTTGGTGAGGGTGCTCGCCGCCTGGGCGGTCCCCGCGGGAAGGGCGGTGAGGGCGAGCCCGGCGAGCAGCGGCAGCAGCAGGGCTCTGAGGGTGCGTCTGGGATGGAACATCATCGTCCGTCGTCCCTTCGACGTGACTGGGCAGGGGTGTCCTCCGGCGGGGCCGGAGGAGGCCCCTCCGCCCACGGCTCTCGTGGCACTCGCGGGCGGAGGGGAGTCTCGGCGGACCCGGGTGCGGCGGCCCGGTCCGCGGCCGGGCTCAGCCGTCGAGTCGTACGACCCGGACGGCGCCCGCGGGGACCGCGAGGCGGCCCGCGGCACGTTCGCCCGTCAGCAGTTCGGTGCCGTGTGCCTCCAGCGGCACCTTGGCGTCGGTGGCGGTGTGGTTGATGGCGAAGAGGAAGGTGCCGTGGTCACCGCTGCGGCGGACCACCTCGACATCGCGGGGCAGGTCGGCGCGTGGCGCGATCCGGGCGTCCTCGGCGGCCCGGCCGAGCAGGGCGTCGAGGCCGTGCGCGTCCAGGCGGGTCGACACGTACCAGGCGGCGCCCTCCCCCAGCCGGTACCGGGTGACGGCCGGGTGGCCGGCGGTGAGGCCGTCGGCGTAGGTCCAGACGGTCTCGGCGGCGCCCGGGACGACGAACTCGGTCCACACGTCGCCGGTCAGTTCAAAGCCGTCGGGCCCGGTGAGGCGCACCCGCTGGTCCTGGAGAAGGGGCGAGAACTCCTCGACGGTGAGGCCGAGGGCGTCGCGCAGCGGGCCCGGGTAGGCGCCCTCGTGCACGGCGTCGTGCTCGTCGACGATCCCGGAGAAGTACGAGACGACCAGGGTGCCGCCGTTCTCGACGTACTCCTTGAGGTTGTTCCCGGCCGCCTCCGTCATCAGGTAGAGGGCCGGTACGACGACAAGGGGATAGGCCGACAAGTCGCTTTCCGGGTGGGCGAAGTCGACCGTGAGGTGGCGGTCGTAGAGGGCCTCGTAGAAGGCATCGGCACGCTCACGCGGGTCGTGGTCCTCGCTGGGGCGCCACTGGAGGTTCTGCGCCCACCAGGACTGCCAGTCCCACAGGACGGCCACGTCCGCCTGGGTGCGGGTGCCCTTGATCTGGGTCAACGAGTCCAGGGCGGAGCCGAGTCCGACGACCTCGCGCCACACCCGGGTCCCGGTGCCGCCGTGCGGGAGCATCGCCGAGTGGAACTTCTCGGCGCCGCGCCGGGACTGCCGCCACTGGAAGAACATCGCGCCGTCGGAGCCGCGGGCCACATGGGCCAGGGAGTTGCGGGCCATCTGCCCGGGCGCCTTGGCCGGATTCCGCGGCTGCCAGTTGACACCCGAGGTGGAGTGTTCGAGCAGCAGCCAGGGGGCGCCGCCGCCGACCGAGCGGGTGAGGTCGGCGGCCATCGCGAGGTTGACGTGGGTACGGCGGCCGTCGGTGATCAGGTAGTGGTCGTTGGTGACCAGGTCGACCTCACGGCCCCAGGCCCAGTAGTCCATGGAGTCGCACTGGCTGAGCGCGGTCATGAAGTTGGTGGTCACCGGGACGTCGGGCGAGAGGCGGTGCAGGATGTCCCGCTCCGCACGGAAGTTCTCGCGGATGGTGGCGTCGGTGAACCGCTTGTAGTCGAGGGCCTGGCCCGGGTTGCCGACGGTCGGGGTGACGCGCGGCGGGTTGATCTGCGCCAGGTCGGTGTAGTGCTGGCCCCAGAAGGCGGTGCCCCAGGCCTCGTTGACCGCGTCGACCGTGCCGTGGGTGTCGGCGAGCCAGCGCCGGAAGTGCGCGGCGCAGGAGTCGCAGTAGCAGGCCGAGACGGGGACGCCGTACTCGTTGTGGACGTGCCACATCGCCAGGGCCGGGTGGTCGCCGTAGCGCTCGGCGAGGCGGGTGGTGATGTCGGCCGCCGCCGCGCGGTAGTCGGCGTTGCTGTGGCAGATGGCGCCGCGCGAGCCGAACTCGTAGCGCACGCCCTGCGCGGTCACCGGCAGGGCCTCGGGGTGGGCCCGGTAGAACCAGGCGGGCGGCGCCACGGTGGGCGTGCCCAGGTCGACGCGGATGCCGTTCTCGTGCAGCAGGCCGATGGCCCGGTCGAGCCAGCCGAAGTCGTACTCCCCCGGCGCCGGCTCCAGCAGGGCCCAGGAGAAGATCCCGACGCTCACCATCGTGACCCCGGCCTCGCGCATCAGCCGGACGTCCTCCTGCCAGACGCTTTCCGGCCACTGCTCGGGGTTGTAGTCCCCGCCGAAGGCGAGCCTGGTCAGGCCCCTGGGGGTGGTGTCCGGCATGGATCTCTCCCGTTTAATCGATCATTTGGGAACGTGCACACACATCGATCGCGGCACAAGCCCAACATAACCGCACAGCAACAACCATTGACAAGTGTCCGGGATGTTTCTCTACTGTGAACGCTCACAGAGCAGGACACGGACTCGCGACGGGCGATGATCCGAGTCTGAGAACGCTCACACATTTTGCATGGCAAGGTCCCCGCGTCGGGCGGGGACCCAGGTCAGGGGAGAGATCCATGCCGCACACGAAGCGCCGCCGCCTCGTGACAACCGCCGTCGCCGTCTCGCTCGGCGCCACCGCCCTCGCCGCCTGCGGCTCGTCCGACGACGACAGCAAGGCCGACTCCGGCCCGGTCTCGCTGACGTACTGGGCCTGGGCGCCCGGTATGGACAAGGTCGTGGACCTGTGGAACAAGGGCGAGGGCAAGAAGGACCAGATCACCGTCACGGTGAAGAAGCAGGCGTCCGGCGACACGCTGGTCACCAAGATCCTCACCGCGCACAAGGCGAAGAACGGCCCCGACCTGGTGCAGGCCGAGTACCAGGCGCTGCCGACGCTGGTCAGCAACGACGCCGTCGCCGACATATCGAAGAGCGTCGGTGACGCCAAGAGCAAGTTCGCGGACGGTGTCTGGCAGCAGGTCACACTGGGCACGGACGCGGTGTACGCGGTGCCGCAGGACATCGGCCCGATGATGTTCTACTACCGCGCGGACCTCTTCAAGAAGTACGGCCTGACCGTCCCCACCACCTGGGACGAGTTCGCGAAGACCGCCCGCGCGCTGAAGAAGAAGGCGCCGGACACCGACCTGACCACGTTCTCCGCCAACGACTCCGGACTGTTCGCGGGCCTCGCCCAGCAGGCCGGCGCCAAGTGGTGGACCACCTCCGGCGACAAGTGGAAGGTCGCCGTCAACGACGCGGCCACCCAGAAGGTGGCCAAGTTCTGGGGCGGTCTGGTCAAGGAGGGCGCCATCGACAACCAGCCGATGTACACCCCGGCCTGGAACAAGGCGCTGAACACCGGCAAGCAGATCGCCTGGGTCTCCGCGGTGTGGGCGCCGGGCACGCTGACCACGGCCGCGCCGGACACCAAGGGCAAGTGGGCGATGGCCCCGCTCCCCCAGTGGTCCGCGTCCGAGGACGTCACCGGCAGCTGGGGCGGCTCGTCCACCGCCGTCACCACCGACTCCAAGCATCAGGAGGCCGCCGCCAAGTTCGCCGCCTGGCTGAACACCGACGGCGACGCGCTCAACGCGCTGGCCAAGGAGGGCGGCATCTACCCAGCGTCCACCTCGGCCCAGCTCAGCGGCGCCTTCTCCAGCCCGCCCGAGTACTTCTCGAACCAGGCGGACTTCTACACCAAGGCCGCCGAGATCGCGAAGACGACCGCGCCCTCCGCGTGGGGCCCGAACGTGAACGTCGCCTACACGTCCTTCAACGACGCGTTCGGTGCCGCCGCGAAGAACAAGTCGGACTTCGGGGCCGCCCTGGACACCATGCAGGAGGCCACGGTCGCCGACATGAAGAAGCAGGGCTTCGAGGTCTCTCAGTGACCAGCCCCACCAGCCGGGGGCCGTACGGGGTCAAGGGGGCCCCGTACGGCCACCCGTCGCCCACCGCAACCCTCAGACGAGCGCGAAGCGCCCCCTACTTCTTCCTTCTCCCCGCCACCGCCCTCTTCGCCCTGTTCTTCGCGCTGCCCATCGGGTACGCGGTCTGGCTCAGCTTCCGCAAGGTGCACGTCTCCGGGCTCGGCCTGGGCGCGGGCGCCCGCAGCGAGGTCTGGGCCGGACTGGAGAACTACCGGGACGCCCTCACCGACCACGAGTTCTGGGCCGGCGCGCTGCGCGTCCTCGGCTACGGCTGCATCGTCGTCCCGGTGATGCTGGGGCTCGCCCTGCTGTTCGCCCTGATGCTCGACTCCGAGCGGGTCCGCCTCGCCCCCTTCACCAGGCTCGCGATCTTCCTGCCGTACGCCATCCCCGGCGTGGTGGCCGCGCTGCTCTGGGGCTTCCTGTACCTGCCGGACGTCAGCCCCTTCTACTACGTGCTCGCGAAGCTGCACCTGCCGCAGCCGAACCTGCTGGACGGCGGCCCGCTGTACCTGGCCCTGTCCAACATCGCGGTCTGGGGCGGCACCGGCTTCAACATGATCGTCATCTACACCTCGCTCAGGTCCATCCCGGCCGAGGTGTACGAGGCGGCGAAGCTGGACGGCGCCACCCCGCTGCAGACCGCCCTCCGGATCAAGATCCCGATGGTGGCGCCCTCGCTGGTGCTGACCTTCTTCTTCTCGATCATCGCGACGCTCCAGGTCTTCAACGAGCCGACCACCCTCAAGCCCCTCACCAACTCGGTCAACACGACCTGGAGTCCGCTGATGAAGGTGTACGTCGACGCCTTCACCAAGGGCGACATCTACTCGGCGGCGGCCGAGGCGACACTGATCGCCATAGCCACGCTGGTGCTGTCCTTCGGGTTCCTGCGGGCCGCGAACCGCCGCAACAAGCAGGAGGCAGCGCAGTGAGCTCTGTTGCCGTCCGCAAGGCCGCCCCGGCCGCGGGCACGACTCCCGGTACCGCCCAGGGGCCGCCGCTGCGCCGCCGGATCGCCCTGGTCCCGACGCTCATGCTCCTCCTCGGCGCGATCTACACGCTCCTGCCGGTGGCCTGGGTGGTGATCGCCTCCACCAAGTCCGGCAGCGAGTTGTTCTCCACCTTCACCTTCCTGCCCGGCACGGGTTTCCTGGACAACCTCAAGGACCTCGACGCCTACCGCGAGGGCATCTACTGGAGCTGGATGGGCAACTCCGCCCTCTACGCCGGCCTGGGCGCCCTGCTGTCGACGTGCGTGTCCGCCTTCAGCGGCTACGCGCTCGCCACGTACCGCTTCCGCGGCCGCGAGTCGATCTTCAACGTGCTGCTCGCCGGCGTCCTGATGCCCCCGGTCATCCTCGCCATCCCGCAGTACCTGCTGCTGGCCAAGGCGAACCTCACGGACTCCTACCTGTCCGTGCTGCTGCCGCAGATCCTCTCCCCGTACGGCGTCTACCTCGCGCGGATCTACGCTGCGGCGGCCGTGCCCACCGACGTGGTGGAGGCCGGGCGGATGGACGGGGCCGGCGAGTGGCGCATCTTCACGCGGATCGCGCTTCCGATGATGATCCCCGGCATGGTGACGGTGTTCCTGTTCCAGTTCGTGGCCGTCTGGAACAACTTCCTGCTGCCGTACATCATGCTGAGCGACGACGAGAAGTTCCCGCTCACACTCGGTCTGTACACGCTCCTCGAACAGGGCGCCAACACCCCGGCCCTGTACACCCTGGTGATCACCGGCGCGTTCCTGGCCGTCCTGCCGCTGATCGCGCTGTTCCTGGTCGTCCAGCGCTTCTGGAGCCTTGACCTGCTGTCCGGGGCCGTAAAGTCATGACCATGGGCAGTAATGCGGGGGGCCGGCGCAAACCGCCGACGATTCACGACGTGGCGCGCGAGGCCGGCGTCTCACGAGGGACGGTCTCGCGTGTGCTCAACGGCGGGCACTACGTCAGCCCCGCCGCCGAGCAGGCGGTGAACGACGCCATCCGCCGCACCGGGTACGTGGTGAACCGGCACGCCCGTTCGCTGATCACCGGACGTTCGGACTCGGTCGGCTTCCTGCTGACCGAGCCCCAGGAGAGGTTCTTCGAGGACCCCAACTTCAATGTGCTGCTGAGCGGTTGCACCCAGGCGCTGGCCGGGCACGACATCCCGCTGCTGCTGATGCTGGCGGGCACGAAGGACGAACGGCGCCGCATCACGCGGTACATCACTGCCGGGCACGTCGACGGGGTGCTGCTGGTCTCCAGCCACTCCGGCGACCGGGTCGCCGAGGAACTGCGGGAGGCGGGTGTGCCCCTCGTCCAGTGCGGCAAGCCCATGGGGCCCGGCACCAAGGTGAGTTACGTGGCGGCGGACGACCGGGACGGCGCCCGGGACATGGTCCGGCATCTGCTGGATGTGGGGCGCCGCCGGATCGGCATGATCACCGGTCCGCTGGACACCCCGGGCGGTGTCGATCGCCTCGCCGGCTACCGGGAGGTGCTCTCGGAAGCGGGCGTCGAGCTCGACGAGCGGCTCGTCGTCTCCGGCGACTACAGCCGGGCCAGCGGCGAGGCGGGCGCCGAACGGCTGCTGTCGCACGCCCCTGACCTGGACGCCTTGTTCGTGGCCTCCGACCTGATGGCACAGGGCGCCCTGGCGGCGCTGCACCGGGCGGGCCGCCGGGTGCCGGATGACATCGCTGTCGGCGGTTTCGACGACTCGGCCGCGGCGACGGAGGCCACGCCCGCCCTCACGACGATCCGCCAGCCCTACGACCGCATCAGCGCCGAGATGGTGCGACTGCTGCTCGCCCAGATAGGCGGTGAGGACCCGGCGGCGGTGATCCTGCCGACGGAACTGGTGCGGCGCGACTCGACCTGAGGCATGGGACGGGCGGTCCGGCAGCCGGTCAGTTTTCGAGAAGCCGTGCCGCCCCTCGCCCTCCTAGCGTGGGTACCACCGGACGGACCGAGCCGGGCAGCCAGGTACGAGGAGCGAGAAGACCATGACCGCAGGCATCCAGACGATCATCTACCCCGTGAAGGACGCGGAGCGGGCCAAGGCCCTGTTCACCGCCCTGCTGGGCGTCGAGCCGTACGCCGACGAGCCGTACTACATCGGGTACAAGGCCGCCGGGCAGGACGTCGGGCTCGACCCGAACGGGCACGCCCAGGGGCTGACCGGCCCGACGCCGTTCTGGCACGTCACCGATCTGCGGGAGCGGCTCGCGGCGCTGCTGGCGGCGGGGGCGGAGCTGGTCCAGGACGCCCGGGACGTCGGCAACGGCCGGCTGGTCGCCTCCGTGAAGGACGCCGACGGGAACATGGTGGGACTGCTCCAGGACCCGGTGGCCTGACCGTCGTACCGCCGCCCTTCGTACGGCCTGCGGAAGACTGCTTGCACCCGCACTAGTTGCACACTCAACGATTGGCCGGATCGGTGCTACGGTGCGGGTATGGCAGTCAAGACGGCCGAGACCCGGCTGGAGGAGCGCTGGCGGGACATCCTGTCGGTGCACGCGCGCACGATGTGCGAGATCGACCGGGTGCTGCACCCGCACGGGCTGGGCGCGAGCGACTTCGAGGTGCTCGACCTGCTGGCGAGCGGGTCGCCCGCCGAAGGTGACCACTGCCGGGTGCAGAACCTGGTGGGGCGGGTCCATCTGAGCCAGAGCGCGCTGTCCCGGCTGATCGGGCGGCTGGAGAAGGACGGCCTGGTGGAACGGTCGGTGTGCGTCGAGGACCGGCGGGGCGTGTGGGTCGCGCTCACCGCCAGGGGCCGCGCCGTGCACGCCGAGGTACGACCGCTGCAGCGGGCCGCGCTGGAGCGGATGCTCGAAGCTCCGGCCGCCGGCTAGAGCGCGAACTCGATGCCGTCCGGCAGGACTTCGATGCCCTCCTCGGCCAGCTGGGCGCGGGCCCGGGAGGCCGGGTCGACCAGGGGGTTCGTGTTGTTGAGGTGGGTGTAGATCCGGCGGGTGCCCGGATGCCGGGCCAGGGCGGCGAGGCTGCCGTGCGGACCGGAGACCGGGAGATGGCCCATGGCGGCCTGCCCGGGTCCGGAGCGGACCGTGGTGCCCATCTCGTCGGCGGTGAAGAAGGTGCCGTCCAGCAGGACGCAGTCGGCCTCCGCGCACAGTTCGTCGAGTGCCTCGTTCCAGGCGCCGACACAGGGCGCGTAGAGCAGGACTCCCCCGGTGGCCAGGTCCTCGACGCGGTACGCCGTGACCCAGCGGCCGTCGGCCTCGGCGAGTGCGGCCGGCACGTACTTCGGGGCCTTGGCGCTCACCGGATGAGCGGTCACGACCAGGCCGCCGGACAGCACGAAACCGCCGTCGGCCAGGCTGTCGGCCCACTCCCAGGGGGCGTAGCGGTCGAGGGCGCCGCGGGCCGGGGTCAGCAGCGTCCGCACCGGCGGGGCCGCGTACACCTTCAGGTCCGGCGCCCCGCGCAGCACGGTCAGACCGGTGACATGGTCGGCCTCGGCGTCGGTGAGCAGCACTCCGCGCACCGGGGTCTCCCGGGGGCCAGGACCCGGCCAGAGCACCGCGGTGGCGGTGAGCTGGGCGCGGATGTCAGGCGAGGCGTTGAGCAGCCACCAGTCCCGGCCGTTGCCGGTCAGGGCCACGCACTCCTGGGTACGGGACGGCAGCTTGCCGTCCCGGGCGGCGGCGCACAGCACGCAGGCGCAGTTCCACTGCGGGAATCCGCCACCGGCGGCGGTGCCCAGCAGGACGACCCTCACGACGATCCGCCCCTCTCGGTCTCCCCGACCCCTGCTGGGATCTTCCCTCAGGATGGGCCGCGCTACCCGTGGCTGGGGGGAACTTCCGGCCGCCCTTCGGGGGGCTGCCGGTCCACCGGGCGCATCGGCGGGATCGGTTCCGACGGGAAGTCGCGCCCGCCGGTCCACAGCGCCGGTACGGCGTCGCACCGGCGGCACAGTTCGTAGGCCACGGCCTCGTAGTTGACCCGCCAGCCGTGGAAGTGCGGCCAGGCCTCCCGCGTGCCGCGTTCCGCGCGGAAGCCGGTCTTCTCCAGCATGGTCACGGCCGCCTCGAACTCACCGTACGTCAGGTCGATCGGGGCGTCCGGGGGCGGGTCGGAGTCGAAGGTCGCCCGTACCGAGGCGGCGATGTCGCGCAGGGCGGTGAACCCGGCGCGCAGCACCAGGCGGGCCTGTGGCGGGGCGGCGCGCGGGGTGAGCGCGAGCTGCAGGGCCGCCGCGTCCATGACGGCGATCAGGCCGACCAGCCAGCTGCGGTAGGGGCGGGGCGAGCGGAACGCCAGCAGCACCGGGTAGGTGGCGTGGCTCTCCCCCATGTCCGCGGCCAGCCGTTCCCAGTCCCGGTACAGCTGGGGCAGCGCGACCTCGGTGTCGACCAGCCACTGCCGGGCCAGGATCTCCGGGCCCCAGGCGGGTTCGCCGGCCCGGGACTGCAGGAGGGTGACCTCCAGTTCGCGGCGGTTGTAGGCCGCGTACAGCGTGGGGAGGTAGGCGATCTGCAGGGCGATGACGACGGGGCCGGTGGCAGCGGCGACGAAGTCGAGCGCGGACAGCCGCAGCCGGGCGCCGCTGGCGAACCCGAGGGTGAACAGGCTGGAGCCGGCCTCCCGGAACGCGGTGCTCCAGGACAGCGGGGAGAACGCGTACAGCAGCAGGCCGAAGCCGAGGAACGCCCCACCGAGCCAGGCGGCGAGCATGCCGATCAGCATCAGCGGGGCGAGCCAGGTCTCCGCCCGGTCGATGGCCCGGTAGTCGCGGCCGCGCGCGGTGAGGCAGAGCAGCTTGCGCAGGGTCCACCACAGCCGGTACACCAGCACGGAGTACAGGCCCCGCGGGACCACGAGGGTGCGCAGGATGCTGCGCAGGACCAGGATCAGTACCAGTCCCCCGGCCACCCCGGAGATCCATTCCATGGGGCCATTCTGACCCGCACGGCGATCTCCCGGTGACCGGGACCCTTCGTCAGCCCGTCAGCCCGTCAGCCCGTCAGCCCGTCGGCCCGTCAGCCCGTCAGCCCATCGGCCGGGCCAGCAGGGTTCGCACGCCCTCGGAGGTGAGCGTCAGCGCGTGCGTCGAGCTGCCGTCGATGGCGAGCGACAGGTTGTCCTCGGGCCACTGCTGGGCGAGTGCGCCCAGCGGCACCAGGCGGTAGCGGGAGACCGTCGGCAGCAGACCGGTCAGCTCTCCCTCCGAGGTGAACACGGGGACGACGGGGTCGCCGTCAGGGCGTTCCAGGACGGGCAGCGCGATCATGGCGGGGTCGGCCGCCTCCGCCGCGTCGTCCGGCACCGGGACCAGCACGTCGCTGTGCGCGAGCGTGTCCAGTGCGTCACGGTCCTCGGCGTTCACGGCCAGCGTGTCGAGCGCCCGCTGGGCCGGCGTCGGAAAGTCGTCGTGTGCGGGTGTCTCCATGACAGATCCCCAGGTAGTGGTGGTACGGGCCGCAGGGACCGGCGAGTACCGGGCGGCCACGGCACGCGTACCCGATCGGGGCCGGGCCATGCGTCCGGGCTCTTGACCCCGGGCGACCGAAGGGCAGCTCCGGCCGGGTGGCGGCGGGACGGGGCGAGGTGGCCGCGGTACGGGGCGAGGTGGCCGCGGTACGGGGCGGAGGCCGGGCCGAGGCGGTGCCCGGGCGATTCGGGAGCCGCACAGCGGCGATTCGGGAGCGGCTCGAGGGCGGCACGGCGGCAATTCGGGGGCGATTCGGGGGCGGTTTCTCGAGGGACACGACGGGTGGCGATGACGACTGACGGTCCGGGCGGGGTGGTCGTACGGGCAGCGGGCCGGACCGGGTGGTCATGCCGACGGCGCCGCAGTGGTCGCGGCCCGGCTCTCCTGTGCGCGGACCCGGCCGCGGCCCAGCGCCAGGGTGCCGAGGAAGCCGAGCGCGAGGGCGGCCAGGACGCCCAGGTTGGCGTACGCCCAGGCGCCGGATGTGCCGCCGAGGCCGAGCGGGCCCAGCAGATAGCCCTGCCAGGTCAGCCAGCTCGCGGAGCTGTTGGTGACCAGGCCCCAGCCGAGGGCCGTGGCGGCCAGGGTGAGCAGCAGGGGCGGCAGCGGTACGTCGCCGTAGCGGCCGGCCGGGCGGTAGAGGTCGGCCTCGTCGTAGTCGCGGCTGCGCAGGGCGAGGTCGGCGAGCATGATGCCGCACCAGGCGGCGATCGGGACGCCGAGGGTGGTGAGGAACCCCATGAACTGGCCCAGGAAGTCGTCGGCGAAGAAGACGATGTAGACCGAGCCGGCGATCATCAGGACGCCGTCGACCAGGGCGGCCAGGTAGCGCGGCACCCGTAGGCCGGCGGAGAGCAGGGCCAGGCCCGAGGAGTAGATGTCCAGGACCGCGCCGCCGACCAGGCCGAGGACGGCGACCACGGCGAAGGGGACCAGGAACCAGGTGGGCAGGATGGTCGTCAGCGCGCCGATGGGGTCGGCGGCGATCGCCTTGGCCAGGACGTCGGAGGAGCCCGCGAGCAGCAGGCCGAAGACCAGCAGGAGGAGCGGGGCGACCGAGCTGCCGAAGGTGGTCCAGCCGATCACGCCCCGGCCGGAGGAACTTCGGGGCAGGTAACGGGAGTAGTCGGCGGCCGCGTTGACCCAGCCGAGTCCGAAGCCGGTCATCATGAACACCAGCGCGCCGATGAACTCCTGCGCGGAGCCGGACGGGATCGCGCGCACCGTCGCCCAGTGGATGTGGTCGGCCACCAGCCCGACGTAGCCGAGGGTGAGGACGCCGGTCACGACCGTGATCACGGTCTGGAGCCGCATGATCAGGTCGAAGCCCATCACTCCGCCGATCACGGTCAGGGCGCAGACCACGATGAGGGCCACCACCTCGGTGCCGGTGCCGCCGCCCCAGCCCAGCCGGGCGAAGACGGTCGCGGTGGCCATGGTGGCGAGGGCGATGAGGACGGTCTCCCAGCCGACGGTGAGCACCCAGGAGACAGCCGACGGCAGCCGGTTCCCGCGCACGCCGTACGCGGCCCGGCTGAGCACCATCGTGGGTGCCGAGCCGCGTTTCCCGGCGACCGCGACGAAGCCGCAGAGCAGGAAGGAGACGAGGATGCCGAGGACTCCGGCGGCCAGTGCCTGCCAGAAGGAGATGCCGAAGCCGAGCGCGAACGCGCCGTAGCTCATTCCCAGGACGGAGACGTTCGCACCGAACCAGGGCCAGAACAGCGTGCGCGGGCTGCCCTTGCGGTCGGCGTCGCCGATCACGTCGAGGCCGTGGGTCTCCACCCGGAGCTGCCGGCCGGTTTCCCGTGCGTCCGCCATCGTCGACCCATCCGTCCAGGTGTGTTGGCTGGAGGCTAGGTCTGCCGCCGACGGGGGTCAAGGCAGGGCGATCAGGGCGGGCAGCGCTCAGCCGGCCCGGAGCGGCAGCGGCGGTCGCCGCCCGCCGGATCTGGGGCTCCGTCAACTCCCTCGGACCGCGACCCGGTTGGGCCAGCACGATTTGACACCGTCCGGCACCCTCTCCAATCTATGATCATGACTTCCATTTTCAACAGGACGGGCGGCTAGCGATGCGTGTGGCTTTCGTCGGCAAGGGCGGCAGCGGCAAGACCACCCTGTCGGCCCTCTTCACCCGTCGGCTGGCGCGGTCCGGCGCGCCGGTCCTCGCGATCGACGGCGACATCAACCAGCACCTGGCCCACGCCCTCGGGCTCGACGAGGACGAGCTGTTCACGGCGCCGCCGCTGAGCGCGCGGACCGGTGCGATCAAGGACTATCTGCGGGGCACGAACCCCCGGATCGCGTCCCGGGAGGCCATGGTCAAGACGACCCCGCCCGGGCGCGGCTCGCGGCTGCTGCGCCTGCTCGGCGACGACGAGGTGCACTCCCACCACGTCCAGGAGGTCGCCGGGGTGCCGCTGATGGTCACCGGGGCGTTCGCCGAGAGCGACCTCGGGGTGGCCTGCTACCACTCCAAGCTCGGCGCGGTGGAGCTCTACCTCAATCATCTGGTCGACGGACCCGGCGAGTACGTCGTCGTCGACATGACGGCGGGCGCCGACGCCTTCGCCTCCGGTCTGTTCACCCGCTTCGACATGACGTTCCTGGTGGTCGAACCGACCCGCAAGAGCCTCTCCGTGTACCGCCAGTACCGGGACCACGCGGCCGAGTTCGGCATTCCGGTCGCCGTGGTCGGCAACAAGGTGACCGGTGCGGACGACCTCGCCTTCCTGCGGGAGCGGGTGGGCGAGGACCTGCTGGCCCACTGCGAGCTGTCGTCGTACGTCCGCGCCCAGGAGCAGGGCCGGGTCGGCGGTGCGCTGGAGCCGCACAACTCCCGGGCCATGGACCGGCTGCGGGCCGCCGTGGACGCGCGGGCCAAGGACTGGGACGTCTTCCAGCGGCACGCCGTGGAGTTCCATCTGCGCAACGCCACCGCCTGGGCGAACGCGGCCACCGGCCAGGATCTGGCCGCCCAGGTCGACCCGGGCTTCCGGCACGGGCCGGCGGCCCTGCCCGCCTTCGCCTGAGACCGCGCTTGTCTGCCGATTCCTCTTCGAGTACCGCCCCTTGAACAGAACAGGACACAGCCCTATGTCGCTCGACGTCTCCCCGCAGCTGCTCGCCGAAGCCGAGAACGGTGCGGTGCGGGAGGAGGACTTCGTGGAAACCGTCCGTACGTCGCTGCCGTACGCCTACCAGCTCATCGCCCGGCTGGCCGCCGAACTGTGCGACGGGAACGCGGAGTTCGCCGACAACCAGACCCCGCCGCCGTCGGAGAAGGAGCGCGGGCAGCTGCTGCGGGCGCTGTCCTCCGACGCGATCCGGGCCGCCCTGGAGCGGCACTTCGCGGTCGCCCTCGCCTTCCAGAACTGCCACCGGGTGGCGGTGTTCCCGCCCGAGGCGCGGGGCGGCCGGACCCACACCCGCTTCACCTCGGCGCGTTCGCAGATCCTCAACCAGTCACCCGAGTTCCGCGACTGCTGAACCGGCCCCCGCCGGCCCTGGTGCGCCGCGGGACCTCAGCTGTCGGGGAGTGTGCCGGCGGGCCGACTCGTCCTCCTGGGCCGTGCGCCGCGGCGTCATCGGCGCCGGCTCCAGGAGGAAGCCCCCGGCCATGCCCCAGGCCGTCCGATCCGACGTGGCCGCTCAGCCGGCGACGATCTCGGCGAACCGCTCGGCGCCCACATTGCCACCGGAGAGGATGACCCCGATCCGGCGCGGCAGCGGCGCCACCCGGTGGGCGAGCAGCGCGGCCAGACCGCTGGCGCCGCTCGGCTCGACGACGGTCTTCATCCGCTCGAAGGCGAACCGCATCGCGTCCCGGATCTGGTCGTCGCTCACCAGTGAGATGTCGTCCACCAGGCGCCGGTTGACGGAGAAGGTCAGCTCGCCGGGGATGTCGGCCGCCTGGCCGTCGGCGATGGTCCTCGGGACGGGAACGGACACCCGGTGTCCGGCCGCCAGGGACCTCCGGGTGTCGTCCCCGGCCTCGGGCTCGACCCCGACCACGCGGATCCCGGGCAGCAGCCCCTTCGCGGCGGTCGCGCTGCCGGCGATCAGCCCACCGCCCCCGACCGGTACCACCAGGGCGTCCAACTCACCCACCTCCTCGATGAGTTCGAGGGCGGCGGTGCCCTGTCCTGCGATCACGTGCGGGTGCTCGTACGGCGGGACCAGCGCGAGTCCGCGTTCGGCGGCGAGGGCCTCGCCGATGGCGACGCGGTCGCCGGTGTAGCGGTCGTACGTCACGATCTCCGCACCGTATCCGGCGGTCGCCTCCAGCTTGGCGCGCGGAGTGTCCTCGGGCATCACGATCACGGCGGTGGTGCCGAGTTCGCGGGCGGCGAGGGCGACGGCCTGGGCGTGGTTGCCGGAGGAGTAGGCGGCGATGCCCTTGGCCAGCTGCTCGGCGGAGAGCCGGGACGCGGCGTTGTAGGCGCCCCGGAACTTGAAGGCGCCGATGCGCTGGAGGTTCTCGCACTTCAGGAAGACCTCGGCGCCGACCAGTTCGTCCAGGGTGCGCGAGCGCAGCACGGGGGTGCGGTGGGCCACTCCCTTGATCCGCGCGGCCGCGTCCTGCACGGCTTGGAGGGTCACGGGCAGGGTGTCGGGCATGTTCGTCCTCCGTTCTGGGCGCCGCCGGGCGCCGGATGGGCGTCGAGCAGAGCCGTTCGACGCCGATCGCATGGAATTATTGTCTATCATCTGGACGAGAAGTCCAGACCCGGTCCGGGCGGGGACACGGAGGCGAGCCGATGGCACAGGAACCGACAGGTACGGCAGGCGAGGCGGCGCGTGCCGAGCAGGACGCGATCATCGCCGCGCTGGCCCCGGTCGTCGAGGGGATCGCGGCGACCTTCGGCGCCTTCTGCGAGGTCGTCATCCATGACTTCCGGCGTCCCGAGCGCTCCGTGGTGGCCATCGCGGGGTCCGTCACCGGCCGCGAGGTCGGCGGGTCGATGAGCGAGATCGGCATGAAGCTGCTGGCGGCCGGCGACGCGGCGGCCGACGAGCTGAACTACCTCACCCGCACCCGGGACGGAAAGCTGGTCAAGTCGTCCACGATGGTGCTGCGCGACGCGGCCGGTACGGCGTTCGGGGCGCTGTGCGTGAACCTCGACGTCACGGCCGTGACCCAGGTACACGCCCTGGTGGGCGACCTGGCCGGGGTCGCGGCCGGGCCCGAGGCACCGCCGACCACGACGTTCGGCGACGACATCACCGCCGTACTGGACTCGATCGTCGACGCCCGCCAGCTGCGCGAGACCAGATCGTGGCCCCAACTCACCCGCGAGGATCGCCTGGAGCTGTTCCGCGACCTGGACCGCCAGGGCGTCTTCGCGGTGCGCGGCGCGGTCCAGCAGATCGCCGCCAGGCTCGGCATCTCCCGCGCGTCCGCGTACAACTACCTGGCGGCGACCCGGGCGGACTAGCCGGACGGCGGCGTCATCCGATGTGCACGACCCGGGCCCAGGCGGGCGGTTCGTCCGGTACGTAGTCGGGGTTGTTCTCGTTGTACGACGTGCCGGTGTACAGGCGGGGGAACAGCCCGACCACCGTCCGGCAGGGCGGCCGGCTCCCCGGCCAGGGTGTCTGTCCGTCGGTCAGGGCCACCACGACGTCCGGGGCGGGACGGGCCCGCAGCGCTCTGGCGAAGCCCGCGCGCAGATCCGTACCGCCGCCGCCCACCAGCCCGATGCCCTCCGCGCGGCACAGCGGGTGCACGGTCCGTGCGGCGGCGTCGCAGGAGACCACGCTGACCAGGTCCCGACGGCCGCCGACGGCGCGGGCGATCGCCGCCACCTCCAGCAGGGCACTGCCCAGTTCGGCGTCGCTGACCGAGCCGGAGGTGTCGATGACGACGCAGACCCGGGGCGGCCGGCGACGCAGGCTGGGGAGCACCACCCCGGGCAGGCCCGCCGAACGGCGTGCGGGGCGGCCGTAGTCGTAGTCGTCGCCGGCGCCCGCGGCGGAGGTCGCCGAGCGGACGGCCGCGCCCAGCAGCTCCCGCCACGGCTGCGGCGGATGGAAGGCCTCCTGCGCCCAGCGCCGCCAGCCGTCCGGGGTGCTGCCCGGGCGCCCGGTGATGGCCTGGGCCACCCGGAACCGCACCCCGTCCCGTTCCTGCTCGCTGAGGCCGTGCGCGCCGTCCGGCCCCAGGTCCCACTCCCGCTCACGGCCGTCGGCGCCGCTGCCGCAGTCCAGCCAGGTGAGGTCCTGCGTCAGCGGTCCGAGCCGGAACCGGCGCAGGTAGTCCTCCATCAGCAGACCCTCGTGCAACCGCAAGTGGTGTGGCCGGACGGCGCCTTGGGGCCGGGCGAGTCCGTCTCCGTAGGCGTCGTCGTTGATCTCCAGGTCCGCCGCGATGTTCATCCGCAGCCGCTCCCCGGCCCCGGTCAGCCCGCGTTGCCTGGCGACCCGGTCACTGCGCCCGTGGTGGTCGCGCAGCAGATGCGACACCTCGTGCACCCAGACGCCGGCCAGGTCCTGCACCGGCATCCGGTCCACGAAGGCGGGCGAGACATAGCACCGCCAGTGGGTGTCGACGGCCATGGTGGGCACCTGCCGGGACTCCACCACATGCAGGGCGAACAGCGCCGTGGCGAGGTAGGGCCGCGCCCGGGCGGCCTGCAACCGGGCGGCGTACAGCTTCTCCAGGTCCAGTGCCCCGGCCGGTCGGGCGGTCATCGTCCGGCCTTCGCGGCGACGCGCTGGGCGGCCCGGTCGGCCCGGCGGGAGACGGACACGGCTCCGGCGAGGCGTTCGACGGCCTCGGGCACGTCCCAGTCCTCCTGACGGAGCGAGGCGAGGGTGGTGGCGGGCACGACCACCAGATCGGGGGCGCCGGTGTCCAGCGCGCGGACCAGCAACGCCCAGGCCGCGTCCCAGCGGGCCCGGTCGGGCCGCTCGCGCACGGCGGCGACCACGCCGTCGAGCACGGCCTGGCGCAGATCACCGCGTTCGGGCAGCTCGGCCGCGCCCGGCTCCGCGAGCAGGGTCTCGGGGTCCGGGAGCTCCATCCGGTCCACGCTCGCGAGCAGTTCGAGGCCCGGGCCGTCCCCTACCGTGCCCCGCACCAGCAGGGAGAGCACGTCCCGGGAGGATCCTGCGGCGTGCGCGAAGGCGACCAGGCGCAGGGTCATGTCCCAGCTGCGGGGTGACGGCCAGGCGCCGCCCCTGCGCGTCTCGCCGCTGGGCAGCCGATGGACGAGCGTGGGCCGGGTGGCGAGCAGGCCGCACACCGCGCGGCGCGCGAAGTCCACGGCGGCGGACAGCTTGTCCGGGTCGAGCCGGGGCAGCGTCGCCCGCGGCCATGTGCCGCCGAGGCCGCGTACGACGACCTCGTGGTCGTGCGCCCACTGCAGATGCACGAACCGGTTGGCCAGCGGCGGGCTCAGCTCCCAGCCGTCGGCCGCCGAGGACCGCGGGTTGGCCGCCGCGACGATCCGTACCCCGGGCGGGAGCCGAAGGGCACCGACCCGCCGTTCGAGGACGAGCCGGAGCAGGGCGGCCTGCACGGCCGGCGGCGCGGTGGACAGCTCGTCCAGGAAGAGCAGGCCCCGGCCGGCCTTCACCAGCCGTACCGCCCAGTCCGGCGGGGCCATCGGGACGCCCTGGACGGCGGGGTCCTCTCCTACGACGGGCAGCCCGGAGAAGTCGGACGGCTCGTGCACACTGGCGATCACCGTGGTCAGCGGCAGGTCGAGGGACTCGGCCAGCCGGGTCAGGGCGGCGGTCTTGCCGATGCCGGGCTCGCCCCACAGCAGGACGGGCAGGTCGGCGGCGACGGCGAGGGTGAGCGCCTCCAGCTGGGTGTCGGGCCGGGGTTCGGTGGCGGAGTCGCCGAGCAGCTTCAACAGGTCTTCGGCGACGTCGAGTTGGGCGTCAATGCGGGTGGGCATGTCTGATCACCTTGGGGTGTGAGTGAGCAAGTGGGTGTGCGTCAGCGCCAGGTGGCGGGGCGTGGACCCAGGCGCGGGTCGCGGGACCGCGGTCGCCGCCGTTGCCGGGTGCGGACGGGGCCGGTGCCAGGTCCGGCAAGGCCCGCCCGGTAGAGGCCGTACGCGATCCGCCGGCGCGCGGCCGACTCCAGTTCGTCCTTCAACGGGCCGTCGCGCAGCACGGCTTCGGGTCCCAGCAGTGCTTCGACGACGGCGAGCGCGCCGGCGATGTCGCCGTGGTCGAGGCGCTCGCGGACGCCGGTGAGGCAGTCCGGGCGGCGGTGTGCCTCGTCGATGATCCGCAGGCAGGGCAGCGGCGGGCCGCCGAGCGCCACCAGCAGTTCCTCGCGCCGGAGTTCGTCCGGGGCGTGGTCCAGCGGGGACAGCACCCCGTCGACCAGGCCGATGCGGTGGCGGGCGCCCCGGCACTCCACGAGACGTGACTGCCCGGCCGGGTCCGGCTGGGTCCGGGCGGGCGCCGAGTATCCGGGCACGAGCGCGCCGGCGACCAGCGGATGCAGCCGGCCGGCGTCGATCAGCCCGGCGCGCAGCAGCTCCAGGTCGGGGAGGGTCCAGGTCGCCGCGTCGGGCAGCACGGACAGCGCACCGGTGTGCCCGCCGGGGCTCGTGGTCGCCGTCCCGTCGGCCGCGAGGTGCAGGACGAGCCGCCGCCGGCCGCGCAGGTGCACGGCGACGGTTCCGCTGTCCCGCCCCTCGGCGCCAAGGCTGTCCCGCCCCTCGGCGCGCAGCACGATCCGGGCCTCGTCCGCCCATCGGTCCGTGGCACACGACGACAGTGCGGGGCCGGTGCCGGAGTGGGTGCACGGTTCGGCGGCGAGGCCCGTGCACGACCCTTCGCCGCCGGTGTGCCGGCCTGCACCGGACCGGGTCCGCAGGTCGCCGGCGGCGCCCGCGTCCCACAGATGGCGGTGCAGGTCGAAGCGGAACCGGCGGCTGGGGCGCGGATGTGGATGTCCCCGGGCGGCGGCCTCGCCCAGGTTTCCGTCCCAGAGCGCGAGGCTGACCCGCTGACCGGCGTCCGCCCAGGCCGGCGGGGTCCGGGCCACGAGCTGTACGGATCCCGACCCGACGTCATATCGGGCGAGTGGCATGGTCAGCCCGGGCCGCAGCAGCCCGTCGGGCGCGATTCTCGGCAGATGCCAGCGCAGCAGGTCGGGAGCGAGCCGACGCAGATCGGCACGGACCCTTTCCCTGACGTCCCGGCCCCGGGTACGGGCCAGGGCACGCAGGTCGAGGTCGACATCGAAACCGGCGGCGGCACACGCCCCCGCCCAGTCCCCGGCGGCACGCCGGGCGGTCGCGGTGTCGATCATGGCGGGCGGCACGGCGAACTCGCGCACCCGCCGCCAGAGGGAGAGCCGGGTGTCCTCGTACACGGGGTGAGTGGCCATCAGCACTCACCTTGCGCGGACGGGACCCCCATTCTGTGAACAGAGTGAGTGGTCATCGCGGGGAGCATACGGCGGGGCCGCTCCGGTCGGCCAGGCAATTACGCGGCGTCCCGCGCGTGACGCGGATCACCTCGGCCGAGTGCAGCGTTCTGTCGCTCTCAGGGCCTTTTCCCAGGTGTAGGCAGCCGGGGAGAGCGGGGACCGTGGGAACCGAGGGAACGGAGCAGGCTCGGGCCGGTGAGTACGACGAGTTCGTGGCGGCCCGCTGGTCGGGGTTGTTCCATCTGGCCCGTCTGCTCACCGGTGGCGATCGGCATCGGGCCGAGGATCTGTTGCAGGAGTCCTTGGTCAAGCTGTGGTTCGTCTGGCCGAAGATCGCCGACGAGGCACCGGAGGCGTACGTCCGCAAGGTGCTGGCCCGCGCGGCCGCGCGGTCGGCACGGCGACGCTGGTGGGGCGAGCGCCCCGTCGAGGAGCTGCCCGAGGTCGCGGCGGCCGGCGACCTGTCGGCGGCCGTCGCCGAGCGTTCCCGCCTGGAGGCCGCGCTCGCCCTGCTGCCCCCGCGCCAGCGGGCCGCGGTCGTCCTGCGCTACTACCAGGATCTGCCCGACCGGCAGGTGGCCGAGGTGCTGGGGTGCCCGGTGGGCACGGTCCGGTCGCACGCGGCGCGCGGTGTGGCCCGGCTGCGTCAGCTGCTGGCCGACGTCATCGAGCCGGTGGGGTGAGGGAGAAGCCATGGATCACTTCGAGCGGCAGTTGACGCGGTTGATGCACGGCGAGCGGGAACCGACGGCGTTCGAGCCCCGGCACCGGGACCGGCTGCGGGCCGGTGTGCGGGCGCGGCGGCGCGTGCGCGCGGCCCGGCGGGCGGCCGGCGGTGTCCTCGCGGCCGCGGGGCTCTGCCTCGGCCTCTTCCTGTGGCCCCACTCCGGCGTCCACGACGAGCCCAGCGCGCCCCACCCGCGGCCCGCGACCAGCCCCGGCCCGACCACGGGTACGACACCGGGGCCGAGCCCCTCCCCCACCGCAACGCCCACCGGGGCCACGGCCTCGGCCCCGCCGCCCGTCAGCACCTCCTCGCCCTCGGCCACCGTCTCGGCCACGAACGGACACTCGGCCTCGTCGACCCCGTCCGGAACGGCCACCCCTGACTCGGGCACGACCTCGTCCAAGGGCACGCCCACGAACACCTCCGCGGACTCCACGCCCACTTCGTCCCCTCCGTCGGCACCCACGACCGAGGGAGCCGACCCGTCGACCTCGCCCGGCTCGGCCGGATAGCGAGCGGCCCTACGCCCCTCCCCACCCCACCCCACCGGGTGTGCCTTCGGTACGCCCCGAGAACCGGTACGAATGCGAAAAACCACTATGAAACGCTCTCAGTTCCTGCCTACCGGAGCCACCTTGCCGACCCCGGCTCCCCCGCCCCCGACCCACCACGACGAGCCGGTCCTGGACCTGGCCGTGCCGGTGTTCAACGAGGAGACCGACCTGGAACCGAGCGTGCGGCGGCTCCACGCCCACCTGCGCGAGACGTTCCCGTACCCCTTCAGGATCACCGTCGCCGACAACGCCAGCACGGACGCGACCCCGCTGATCGCCGCCCGGCTCGCCGGCGAATTCCCCGAGGTGGAGTGGATACGGCTGGCCGAGAAGGGGCGCGGCCGCGCCCTGCGGGCCGCCTGGACGAGATCGCGGGCGACCGTCCTCGCCTACCTCGACGTGGACCTGTCGACCGGACTCGCCGCGCTGCTGCCGCTCGTCGCCCCGCTGCTCTCGGGCCACTCCGACCTGGCCATCGGCACCCGGCTGGCACCCGGCGCCCGGGTGGTGCGCGGCCCCAAGCGAGAGGTCGTCTCCCGCTGCTACAACGTCCTGCTGCGCTGCACCCTTGCGGTCCGGTTCTCGGACGCCCAGTGCGGTTTCAAGGCGGTACGCCGGGACGCCGCCGAGCGGCTGCTGCCGCTGGTGCGGGACTCCGGGTGGTTCTTCGACACCGAGTTGCTGGTCGCCGCCGAGCGGGCCGGGCTGCGGATCCACGAGGTTCCGGTCGACTGGGTGGACGACCCGGACAGCCGGGTCGCGCTGCTGTCCACCGCGCTCGCCGATCTGCGCGGCATCGCCAGGGTCGGCTGGGCGCTGGCCCGGGGCGCGCTGCCGGCGGGCCCGCGCGAACGGCGGTCCGTGACACCGGTCGTCGTCATGGCTCTCACCCATCTCCTGCTGTATGCGGCCGTGCGCCCGGCCACCGGGCCGCAAGTGGCCAACTCCCTCTCACTGCTGGCCTGCTGGACGGTCGCCCAGGCGGCCCTGGGCGCGCTTCCGCTGCCCGCGCTGGCCGTCCGGCTGGCCCTCACCGCCGGTTCGCTCGCCGCTCTGCGGCACACCGTCCCCGCCGCCGGGCACCGCGCCGAACTCGCCGTACTGGCCGCCGCCCATCTGGCCCTCGTGCCCGGGCTGTGACCGCTCGGGCGGAACCGGACGGAGTCCGAGGCCTCGTGACGACACCTGTGACGATCACGCCCCCGGCCCGGCCCGAGGCCCCCGCTCCGGGTTCTCCCGGAACCCCTGTCCTGCGGCGGTGGCTGCGCCGCTACGGCCCGGTCCTCGCGATGTACGGGGTCCTGAAGCTCATCGGGTTCGGCTCGTTCATGTATCTGCTGGACTCGGCCGGGGACTTCCGCAGGAAGCATCCGCGCTTCGGGGGCGGCGCGCACGCCTGGGACGTGCTGGGCACCTGGGACGGCTGGTGGTACCAGCAGATCGCCCTGCACGGCTACCACCCCGAACTGGTCCCGGTCCCCGGCGCCACCGGCCTGATCACCCTCCAGGGCAACTCGGCCGCGTTCTTCCCGCTCTACCCGGCGCTCATGCGGCTGGCCATGGAGGTCACCGGTCTCGGCCCGTTCGGTGCCGGGCTGCTGGTGTCGGTGGTGGCCTCGTTCACGGCGGCACTGGGCATCCACGCCGTCGCCGCGTGGTTCGGCGGCCGCCGGGCGGGGCTGGCGGCGGCCGGGCTCTGGGCCGTGTGGCCGGGGTCCGGCGTGGAGTGGGCGGTCTACTCGGACTCGCTGTATGTGGCGCTCGCCGCCTGGGCGCTGTACGCGGTACTGACCCGCCGCTGGCTGACGGCGGGGGTGCTGACCTTCGCGGCCGGACTCAACCGGCCCACCGCCGCCGCCCTGATCGCCGCGCTCTCCCTGGCCGGACTGCTCGCGCTGCGCCGACGCGAGGACGGCGTCGCCCGTCCGCTGACCGCGATGCTCGTGGCCCCGCTGGGCCTGCTCGGTTACCTCGGCTGGGTGGGCCACCGAATGGGCGACTGGGGCGGCTACTTCACGCTCCAGTCGGGCGCGTGGGGGCACGAGTTCGACTACGGCAGGCAGACCCTGGACGTCCTGACGTCCGTCGCCGTGGGCCACTTCGGCTATCTCTTCGCGCTTCCGTTCGCGGACGTCATCGGGGTCGGTGTCGTACTGCTGGACCTCGCGCTGCTGCCGCTGCTGTTCCGGCTGCGGCCGCCGGCGGTGCTGGTCGTCCACACGGTGCTCACCCTGGCCCTGGTGCTCGGCAGCCAGCAGTACTTCGCCAACGTCTCGCGCTATCTGCTGCCCGCCTTCCCGCTGTTCGTCCCGCTCGCGGTCGCGCTGCGTCGGGTCGGCCTGCCCTGCCAGTTCCTCCTACTGGGCCTCGCGGCACTGGCCTCCGGCTCGTACGCGGGGTACGCGCTGTTCGAACTCGGGGTGCCCTAGGGGGGGTCGGCGGATCAGAGGCGGAGTGGAAATTCACCGATATGGCGTTTGAAGGATCGATTTATCGCACCTCGTAGGGGTGACGCCACGTCTCGGGATCCGGCGCTTGGGGATGGAGTATCCGGCGGGCCCGGATACCTCCCGGGTCCCCGGGCTCCTCAGGGAGTCACCCCCAGACGGAAATGGTCCTCATGCGCCTTCGCCACACCGCGGCCGCCGCATTCGGTGCGCTCGCTCTCGTCGTCACCCTGCCGACCTCCGCGAGCGCCGCCACCGGTGACTTCTCCTACAAGTTCGTGGGCCTCGACGGCTTGCCTCAATCGGCCACTCTCCATGACCCGGTCAGCCCTGGCTGCATCTCCCTGCCCGAGGTCGCGGACCCGGGTGCCTCCGAGCCCGCGTTCGCCCCGCACAACGACACCGACGAGTGGGTGATCGTGTTCACCGAGCCGGACTGCACCGGCGACTCCTGGACGCTGCGTCCGCACGGGAACCCCGCCACGGACCGTCTGACGCTGCGTTCGGTGTTCCTGACCGGACGCCACTGAGCGAAGCCGCCGTCGCCCTGCCCTCGAACCATCGCCCATCCGGGCCCGTAGGGCCTTCGTCGAGCGGCGGCGGCCCTGCTGGTTCCATCGCGGTCCTGCCCTTACCGTCCGCGGTGCCCCGGTCAGCCAGTTCCTCGGCCACTACCGTTGCGGCGCATGGGGCGGGCCGCTTCACCTCGTTCGGTCGTGCTCGCGTCGCGCCGCGGTGTCGCTGCCGTCCCACTCGTAACGGTCCGTGCCGGGCAGGCCCACGAACTGCAGGACCCGCTCCACGAACTCGTCCCGCAGCTGGGCGAGTGTCTCCGGCACGTTGTAGTACGTGGGGATCATGGGGTACACGGTGGCTCCCGCCTCGGTGACGGCCACCATGTTGCGCAGGTGGATGAGGTTCAGCGGCGCTTCCCGCAGGCAGAGCACGAGCTGGCGCCGCTGCTTCAGCATCACGTCCGCAGCCCGCTCGACGAGGCTCTCCGCCTGCCCGTGAGCGATGCGCCCGAGGACGCCGGCCGCACACGGCAGGATGATCATCGCGTCGCTCGGATAGCTGCCGCTGGTCACCGGCCCGGACATGTCGGCCGGATCCAGGAAGCGCACTTTCGGCGACGTCGCCTCCAGGGCCTGGACCACCGCGTCCGAGTCCTCTCCGGTCTGGAATTCGAAGGCGACCAGTTTGCGCCCGTTGGCCGACACCAGAAGGTCGACATGGCCGACCCGGTCATCCCGCTGAAGCGCGGCGAGCAAAGCCTTGGCCACGCCGGTGCCACCCGCGCCCGTGACGGCGACCGTCACGTTCTGCTGGGTCACGATGATCCCCTTTCGTGGCGCGCCGGATGGGCAGTCGCCTGTGACTAGCCGGGCCGGCGATGCCCCGCCCGCAGAGGTCGAGGACCGGCACAGTGCCCAGGTCCGGCACTCCCGCTCATCGGTACCTCACCCGGTGACCGCCAAATCCTGGTGGTCACTCGACCGGCGGCTCCTCCTCCCGCACCGATCACCCTGGTGGCGTGCGCCGCCCGCCCATGGCCTGTCCGGGCGAAAGCCTGTCCGGCCCGGCCCCGATGCCTAGTGCCGTGGCAGGCAACGTTTGCCCGTGAAGGAGCGGCGCCCGGTGCGTGCTCTCGGCGTGCCGGACGGAGGCCCTCGTACTGGACGTACTTGGGTCTTCGGCTGGTGCGGCGAGAGTGCGTGCCGGGCGCCGCGACGGGGCGAACGTTGCCTGTCACGGCAGTAGGTCTCCGCGCGCGGAGGTGGCCCGGACCTGCCCGATGCCGGCGACGCGCGGACCGCGTCCCGCTTGTTCAGGACTTCCGCAGCGGGGGGATGACGGGCAACTCCACCGCGTTGCGGATGTCCTCGACGGTCATCTTGAAGCTGTCCGGGTAGGCGTCGCGCCGGGTGCGACGGGCCGGCTCGGAGGTGCGCCAGCTGTACAGGCACTGCCGGCAGTGGTAGATCTCCCAGACCCCTGCGACGGGGGAGGCGTGGATCTGATCGAGTTCGTCGTGGCCGCAGCGCGGGCACTCGGCGGGTGTTGCGTTCTTCGGGGTCTTGGTGGTCATGGGGGTGTGGTCTCCTTTCAGAGGGGGCAGCGGGCGGTCACCGCTTGGCGAGCTGCTGCAGCTTGGTGAGCCACTCACCCATCTCGGGCAGGTCGTGTACCTGGTTGCCGTAGTTGCCGCGGTTGTCCGGCCTGACCGGGGTGGTGGCGTCGATGATGAGCTTGGCTCCGGTGCCGGGGTTGTCCGACTGGGGCGCGAGCTCCATCAGCGACAGGTGCGGCACGACGATGAGGTCGTCGCCGGGGTTCATCTTGGTGGACAGCGCCCACATCACCTGGGGGAGGTTGAACGGGTCGACGTCCTCGTCCACCACGATCACGGTGGACGCGTAGCCGAGGCCGTGCGGGGTGGTCAGCACCCGCATACCGACCGCCTTCGCGAAGCCGCCGTAGCGCTTCCTGGTGGAGACGATGATGGCCAGTCCGTGGGTGTACATCGCGTTGACGGCCTGGACCTCGGGGAAGTCTCTCTTCAGCTGCTCGTACAGGGGCACGCAGGTGTTGGCGGCCATCAGGTAGTCGATCTCGGTCCACGGCATGCCGAGGTAGAGGTGCTCGAAGACCGGGTTCGACCGGTAGGAGATCTTGTCGATCCGGATCACCGGCATGTTGCGGCCGCCGGAGTAGTGCCCGGTGAACTCACCGAACGGGCCCTCCACCTCCCGCTTGCGGCCCTCGATGACACCCTCGATCACGATCTCGGAGCCCCACGGCACCGGCAGGCCGGTCAGCGGCGCCTCGGCGATCGGGGCGGGGGCGCCGCGCAGCGCGCCGGCCAGCTCGTACTCGTTCTGGTCGTACTCCATCGGGGTGGACGCCACGATCGAGATCACCGGGTCGTTGCCCAGGGTGATGGCGATCGGGAGGTCCTCCCCCCGCTCCTCGGCCTTGCGCAGGTGCAGGCCGATGTCGTGCACCGGTCCGGGCTGGATGGCGAGCTTGCGCGGGCCCTTGACCTCGATGCGGTAGATGCCGACGTTCTGCTTCCCGGAGTTCTCGGGGTCGTCGGGGTCCTTGGAGACGATGCCGGCCTTGTCGATGTAGAAGCCGCCGTCGCCGTCGTTGAGCCGGACCAGGGGGAGGATGTCGAAGATGTTGGCGTCCTCGCCCTCGACTGAGTTCTGTGCCCACAGCGGGTTGTCCCGCCACTCCGGCTCGACCGGGAACTCCGCCCACCGGTTGATGAACTCTTCGACCTGCTCCTTGGTGCCGGTGCTCTTGGGCATGCCCAATGCCAGGGCGTGGTTGGCCCAGGAACCGTGGACGTTCATGGCGATCCGGGCGCTGTCGAAGCCGGCGATGTTGTCGAAGTACAGCGCCGGTGCCGACTCCCCCATGCGGCTGGCGGCGTTCGCGGCGGCGGCGACGTCCGGCTCCGGCATCACCTCCTCGGTGATGCGCAGCAGTTGGCCTTCCTTGTCCAGGGCGTCAAGGAAGCTGCGAAGGTCGTCGTAGGCCATGTCCGTTCTCCTCCAGGGTGGTGACGGTGCGTCAGGAAGCCTGAACACCGTCGGGAATGGGTGCCGTATCGAGCGCGACCGCGCGTGCCGAGCGCATCCCCTCCCAGCGCCTGGCGGCCGGGAACGGCAGGCCGAACTGGTCGAGGACGCGCGCGGTGACGTGATCGACGATGTCGTCGACCGATCGCGGGTGGTTGTAGAAAGCGGGCATCGGAGGCACCATCTGTGCCCCGAGACGGGCCAGCGCCAGCATGTTGTCCAGGTGGATCTCGCTCAGCGGAGTCTCCCGGGGCACCAGCACCAGCTTGCGGCGCTCCTTGAGGACGACGTCCGCGGCGCGTCCCAGCAGGCCGTCGGCGTATCCCGCCCGGATACCGGCCAGGGTCTTCATCGAACACGGCACGATCACCATGCCGTCGGTGCGGAACGATCCCGAGGAGATCGACGCGCCCTGGTCCTCCGGGTTGTGCACCACATCGGCGAGCGCGGCCACCTCGCGGGCCGACAGACCGGTCTCCCACTCGATGGTGGTACGTGCCCAGCGGGACAGCACCAGATGCGTCTCCACTTCCGGCAGCTCCTTCAGCGCCTGCAGCAGCCGCACCCCGAACGGCGCCCCGGTCGCTCCGGTCATCCCCACGATCAGGCGCACGTCGATGCCCTCCTTCATCTGCCAGCCGGATTCCGTCTCGCTCTCCACGCTAGGCGCCTTCGCGGGTCATCGCCGGTAGGGTCTGGACAGGAGGTGTTCAAAATCGGACAGTCCAGGATTGTGGAGATCCCGTTCCGCCCGGCTGCCGGCGCGCTGCCCGGACTGGAGGTACTGCCGCTGGCCCGGCTCGCACGACGGGCCGCCGGGCACGGAGTGGATGTGCGCATGCCGGCGCGGGCCGCCTTCCACCATCTGCTGACGGTCGAGGAAGGGACACTCCGGCTCACCGTGGACGGGGAGCCGCTGCCGGTGCCGCCGAGGGCCTGGCTGTGGATCCGGCCCGAACAGGTCTACCGCTTCGACGAGGGGCTGGAGCATGCGCGGGGCACCCTGATCCTCTTCCAGCTCGGTCTCCTGGACCCGGCCACCATCGCCGCCGCCGGGGTCGACCCGCCCTTTCCATGGGGCCCGCTGCTGCCGTCCGCGAAGGAGGCCGAGCCGGTCGAGCGGACACTCGAACTGCTCATGGAGGCATACAAGGAGACGGGCACGCTGCGGCTGGAAGCGCAGATCGAACTCGTCCGGCATCTGCTGGCGGCGCTGGTGCTGAGGCTGTCCCACCTCTATGTCCGCGAGCGGGGTGCGTCCAGGACCAGCGAGGCGTTCCGGGCGTTCCACGCTGCGGTCGAGCGCGACTTCGCCGAGAGCCGCACGGTCGCCGACTATGCCCGGGCGCTCGGGTACAGCTCGCGGACACTGACCCGCGCCTGCCTCGCGGCGACGGGGGGTACCGCGAAGCAGTACCTGGACGACCGGATCGTCCTTGAGGCCAGGCGCCTCCTCGTCCACACCGAGTTGCCGGCGTCGGCGGTCGCCGGACGACTCGGCTTCCCCACTCCCACGGCCTTCGCGAAGTTCTTCAAGCACCACACCGGCGAAACCCCCACCAACTACCGTTCGCACGCCTTCGGGTCAAAGCCGCGGCAGTAGCGCCGTCCGGAGCACGGAGGTGATCCTCGCCGGGGAAGCCTCAGGCCCCTCGCGCGCGAGCCCGGCGGGCACGATCGCTGCCGCGGAAGCCGCCTACGACGTCGTCCTCACGCACGATGTCGTGCTCCGAGGGGGCCAGGCGCGGCCCCGGACACCCCGGCCACGACTCAGCCCTTCTTGACGGCCACCCCGCCGTAGAAGCCGATGTCCTCGGAGCCCTCCGGCGGGGTGGCTTCCGGGCGCCAGAACGGGACCTGGATCAGGCCGGGTTCGACCAGGTCGAAGCCGTCGAAGAACCGCTCGATCCGGGCGCGGGGGCGCAGGTTCATGGTGGCGGTCGCGTTGTTGTAGACGGCCTGGGCCTCGCTGCGGTCGTCGGCGAAGTCGTCCGTGGCGTGCGAGAGCACCAGGAAGCTGCCGGCCGGGAGCGCGTCGCGCAGGGTGGCCACGATCCGCTCGGGCTCCTCCGCGTCGCGGATGAAGTGCAGGATGGCGACGAGGAACAGGGCGACGGGCTGGTCGAAGTCGATGATCCGGCGGACCTCGGGGTGCTCCACCACGGACCGCGGGTCGCGCAGGTCGGCGAGGACGATGCTGGTGGTGCCGGCCCGGTTGAGCAGCGCGTCGCCGTGCGCCTTCACGATCGGGTCGTTGTCGACGTAGGCGACACGGACGTCCGGGGCGGCCTTCTGGGCGATCTCGTGGACGTTCGGCGAGGTGGGCAGCCCGGTGCCGACGTCCAGGATCTGGCGGACCCCGCTGTCGACGACGTGCCGGACGGCGCGCTGCAGAAAGCCGCGGTTGGCCCGTACCGAGATCCACACCTCGGGCGCGACCGCGGCGAGCTGGTCACCGGCCTTGCGGTCCACGTCGTAGTTGTCCTTGCCGCCCAGCAGGTAGTCGTAGATGCGCGCGGGATGCGGCTTGCTGGTGTCGATCTCCACGGGGCGAGTACCGTCCTGCGTCACGTGTGCTCCTCTCGATGACCGCCCCGGCCCCCCTTGGCACACCGACGGCTGGCGACAGCTTTCCATATCAACTTCGATGCCCATGCACCGAGTTCCGGCTATGGGCCGAACCCCCATCGCCCCTGTCGCGACGTGGCGGTGTCCACGGACGACGCCGCCCGCCCGAGGCCGGCCAGTGAGTGGAGTCGCCCGACCGGCACCGGCCTGGCTACCATCTGGCCCAGGTGCCCGGGCAGGTGGCCCGGATTGGTTGGGGGTTTCTCATGGTCAGTGGTCGTGTGGTGCGGTTCGACAGCACGCGCGGATACGGTTTCATCGCTCCGGACGGTGGCGGAGAGGACGTCTTCCTGCATGTGAACGACATGCAGATGCCCGAGTCCTACGTCCGCCCGGGCGTGGCCGTGGAGTTCGAGATCGAGAGCGGTGAGCGCGGGCCGAAGGCGTCCGGTGTCCGGCTCGCCCGGGGAGCCGACGTCCGGACGCTCGGTCCGGACGACGATTCGCTCTGCGATCTGCTGAGCGCGGACGAGTTCACCCGCGAGGTCACGGAGACACTGCTGGCATCGGCGCCCACGCTCACCGCCGAGGAGATCGTGCGGGTCCGCGGCGCGCTGGCCCAGTTCGCGAAGAACCACGGCTGGATCGAGGGCTGACCCGCCCACGGCGTGCTGGGCGGCCGGCCCAGGCGCCGCGGGAGCGAAGCAGCCGTCCGCCCGCCGTGCGGGCCGCGACCGCCACAGAGCCGGTACGCCCGGTCCCCGCCAGGGGCCGATGGGCAGAGGGCCGACGCCGACGGTGACCTGGACGGCCGGCCCCGCCGGTATCGGCGTCGCGACGGGGGTGCCGGGCCCGGTGTCCTCATGCGGGACACCGAGCAGCCGGCGCGTCCCGGTCAGCGCGGCGCGGGCGGTGTCCCCCGCGCCGAGGAGGCGTTCGGCGCCCTGAGCGGGCATGCCCGGGGTGGCGACCCGGGCCGTCTTCGTCCGCCGGATGTTCGCGGACCGCGCCCGCGGTGGCGCTGACGGAGTGCAATTCGCCCTGGTCGTCGGGCTGTTCTGCCTGTCGACGGCGCCACCGTCGGCGTTTTTGAGCCCGTTGACGGCCGCTGTCACCAATCACCGCCGCGAGCCTCGGCTCCTTGACGGTCCTCCACACCCTGACGGTCGCGGCCGTCCCCGGAGACGAACTCCGCGAGGGACTCGGTGATCACGAGGATCCCGAGCAACACAGCCCAGGCGTAAGGCCGTTGTGTGATCCGGCGCAGCGTCCGACGCCGGTTGCCCCGCCATGCCCCCGCGCGGATCACGCCGGTCAGCATGACAGCGGACGCGTCAGGCGGGCCGCCGGTGGCAGCTTGCGGGCCGCTGCCCGCCCACGGGAACGGGGGCCGTGACGAGGGTCACACTCGCGGCGTCGAACTTTGGCTCTCGCCCCGCATCTAGTCCGCGTCGGTTCACAGAGCGGCTGCGGAGCAACCCCCCCTCCGGGGCCGTCCCGTCCATTCAGCAAGGAACAACTCAATGGGTTTTGTGGCTTATCTGCGCGGCTTCGTCCCCTGGATCGTCGCCGGTGTCGTCTCGGGCGTCGTCGACTGGCGCTGGGGTGCGCTCGGCGGTCTCGTCTCGGGGCTGCTGCTCCTGCTCCAGGACCTCCGTCGGGGGGTCGACCTCGACGCACTGATCCTCGAGGCCAGCACCATCGTGTACTTCGTCGTCATCGGCGCCGTCTCCGTCGCGGACCCGGACTCGTCGCTCCAGGACCACTCCGACGTCCTCTCGTTCGTCTGGCTGGGCGCCACCGCCTGGGGCTCCCTGGCGATCCGGCGTCCCTTCACACTGGGCATCGCCAAGCGCCAGACGCCCCGCGAGTACTGGGACATGCCGGAGTTCCTCCAGGTCAACAACCACATCACCAGTGCCTGGGGAGCCGGCTTCACCTTCATCGCGGTGAGCCTGGCCATCGGCAACGCGGTGGACGCCCCGGCGTGGGTGGGCATCACCGCCCACGTCGTCGGCCTGGTCGGTCCGATCGTCTTCACGAAGGTGTACCCGGAGCGGGCCCAGCGGCGCCTGCTGGAGTCCCAGGGCCTGTCGTCCGTACCCCAGTGACCAGTCGCGTCCGCGTCACCCGGCGGACGCGGCCACGAACGACCGTAGACCCGTCTCACATGGCCGAGCGGGCCGGCGCGACGGTGACCGAGACCGGCGGCAGCCACGCCGTCTACGTCTCCAAGCCCGCCGAGGTAGCCGCGCTGGTCAAGCGGGCCGCCGCCGCGACCACCGTCTGACGTCCGCCGCGGGCGGCCGCGGAACCCTCGCCGCGGCCGCCCGGCCTGATCCAGAACGCGCCCGGCAGCGCCCTGCCGGGCCCGACAAGGAAAGCAGCATGACCGAAGAGACCACCCTCCCCCTGTACCTGCGGGGCCGCTTCGCCCCGGTCCCCGAGGAGCACAGCGCCCACGACCTCACCGTGCGCGGCACCCTCCCGCCCGAACTGGACGGCCGCTACCTGCGCAACGGCCCCAACCCGCTGCCCGGCGAGGACAAGGGGCACTGGTTCACCGGCCCCGGCATGCTGCACGGCATCCGGCTGCGCGACGGCCACGCCGAGTGGTACCGCAACCGGTGGGTCCGCACCCGGGAGCTGGCGGGACATCCGTTCGTCCGCGAGGACGGCAGCGTCGACCTGGCCGCGACGCCCGGCAACACCCATGTCATCCGGCACGCGGACACGGTGCTGGCCCTGTGCGAGGTCGGCCTGCCCTACTGGGTCACCCCGTCGCTGGAGACCGTCGGTCCCTACGACTTCGGCGGCCGGCTGACCACCTCGATGACCGCCCACCCGAAAGAGGACCCGATCACCGGTGAACTGCACCTGTTCGGTACCGGGTTTGCCCCGCCGTATCTCACCTACCACCGGGTCACCCCGGAAGGGGAGCTGCTCGACAGCCGGCCGATAGCGGTGCCGGGCCCGACGATGATGCACGACTTCGCCATCACCGAGCACCACATCGTCTGGATGGACCTGCCCGTCGTCTTCGACCCGGACCTCGCCGGACGCGGCGGCATGCCCTACCGGTGGGACGACGGCTACGGCGCACGGCTCGGCATCATGTCCCGCACACCCGGAAGCACCGAGGTGCGCTGGTTCGACATCGACCCCTGCTACGTCTTCCACGTCGGCAACGCCCACGAGGACGAGCGGGGTCGGATCGTCCTCGACGCGGTGCGCTACGACCGCCTCGGCTTCGACCACGCCTGGGGCGACATCGGCGGGCCCACCGGCCCGGCCGTCGTACCGGAACCGGGTCACACCGGCGCGACCGCCATGCTGTACCGCTGGGCGCTGGACCCGGCGACCGGACGGGTCACCGAGTCCCAACTGGACGACCGGAACGCCGAGTTCCCCACCCACAACGAGACCCTCACCGGCCGTGCGAACCGCTATCTGTACACCGTCTCGGGCGACGGCATCGCCAAGCACGACCTGACGGGCGGGGGCAGCGAGCTGCACGCGACGCCCGGCGCCCGCTACGCGGGCGAGGCGGTGTTCGTCCCGGCGGCGGACGGCGGGAGCGAGGACGAGGGCTGGCTGCTGTCGCTCGTCTCGAACGACGACGGCGAGGCCGGCGAACTGCTCGTCCTCGACGCGCGGGAACTCTCCGTCCAGGCGGTGGTGGAGCTGCCGTACGCCGTCCCGGCCGGTTTCCACGGAAGCTGGCTGCCGGAGCTCACCGAAGAGGCCTAGCCGGAAACTCCGGCACGCAGGGTACGCCGGGAGTTGTGCCCGGCGTACCCCCCTGTGCGAGAGTCCCCCCACCATCAGTGACACGTCCGCACGGAGGCATTCGCTTCATGGTGTTTCTCGATCCCCCCACGGATGAGGAACTCACCCGCAGGGCCCAGTCCGGAGAGACCGCGGCCCTCGGGCTGTTGTTGGCCCGCCACCAGGCGCCGATGCGCGCGGTGGCGCTGAGCCTGCTCGGCCACGGCCCCGACGCGGAGGACGCGGTGCAGGACGCCGTGGTCACCGCGCTACGGCGGATCGGCGACGTACGGGATCCGGCGGCCGTCGGCGCGTGGCTGCGCGCGATCGTGCGCAACACCTCCCGTATGCGGTTGCGCGCCGGTCGGGAGACACCGGGTCTGGACCGGCTCGACCGGCTGGACCCGCGCACCGACGAGCCGTCGCACCCGGAGCGGGTCGTCGACCGGCACGCCCTGCGGGACTGGATCTGGAACGCGATGGCGGAACTGCCGCAGCAGCAGCGGCTGGTGCTGATGCTGCGGCACTTCAGCGGCATCACCTCGTACCAGGAGATCGCCGGTGCCTGCGAGATACCGGTCGGTACGGTCCGCAGCCGGCTCAGCCAGGCCCGGGGAAAGCTCGCCGAGGTGCTGCTGAGGACGGCCACGGAGGCCCACGACGACGCGTCCCGTCTCGTCGAGGACAGCCGCAAGGAGGCCGAACTCACGCTGGAGGGCGCGATACGTGGCCGTCAGCCCAGGGAGATCCTGGAGCTGTGGCCGGCGGAGACCGAACTGGTCGGCGTACTCCGCACGCCGGGAGAACGCTGCCACCCCTTCCCGGCCATGGAACGGACCCGGCAAAGCGGGATCACCCAGCACCTGCGCCACGTGGTGGCCAGCCCGGACATCACCATCTGGGAGATGGCGACCGTCAACCCCGACGGCATCCCGAATCCCTGCCCGCCGACCCTCGCGTGGCTCATGATCCGCAAGCCCGACAGAAGGGTCCGCAGCCTCCGCGTGGTCTTCCCGGGGCGGTCCGCGTGATCCGGGAGACCGCCGAGGCCGCCCTCGCCGAGGACACGGCGCTCACTCTTGCCGCGCAGGCAGGCGAGGTGACCGCGCTCGGTCTGCTGCTCGAACGCCATCGTGCGGGCATGCGCGTGGTGGCGCTGAGCATCCTGGGTCCGGGCCCGGACGCCGAGGACGTACTCCAGGAGGCGGCCCTGACCGCGCTGCGGCGGATCGGCGACGTCCGCGATCCGGGGGCGGTCGGCGCGTGGCTGCGGATGATCGTCCGCAATGCCGCCCGCTCCCTGCTGCGGGCCGCGGTGCTGGCCCGCCCGGTAGCCGAGGGCCTGCACCTGCCGTCGACGGAGGCCGGTCCGGAGCAGTGGCTCGAACAGAGCGCGCTGCGGGACTGGGTCTGGGAGGCCCTGGAGGAGCTGACCCCGGTGCTGCGGCTGCCGTTGGTGCTGCGCCACTTCACCACCGGGGTCAGCTCCTACGAGCAGATCGCCCATGCCTGCGGGGTCCCGGTCGGCACCGTCCGCAGCCGACTCAGCCAGGGCCGGGCCAAGCTCGCGGCCGCGCTCGCCGCCACGGCGGACACCGCGCACGGCGACACCGGCCGGCGTGCCCGGGAGACCCGGACCCAGGCCCGGGAGACGCTGGCCGCCGCCGAGAGCGGGCACTTCGCCCGGCTCCTCACGGAGCGCTGGTCCCCGGAGATCGCGCTGCTCAGAGGGAACGACCGGGTCGGCGGCGGCGACCTCCTGGTCCGTGCCATGGACGGCGACATCGAGGCCGGGGTGCGGCAGCGGCTCGCCGATGCGGTCGCCGGACGGACGCTGGCCGTCTGGGAGATGGACATCGTCAATCCGTCCGACGACCCGGAACACTGCCCGCCCACGGTGGCCTGGCTGATGACGCTCGACGAGGCCGGACGGGTGCACCGGCTGCGGCTCTTCCATCCCCGGCCGCTGCCGACCATGGAGCTGCTCCCGGTGCAGTGACCCGACCGGCCTGCCCCCGTTGCTCCGGCCCCTCAGGCGCCGGGGGCGGCTCCCCCATCGGCTCCGCCCTCGGCTTCGGCTTCGGCTCCGCCCTCGGCTTCGGCTTCGGCGGCGAGGACCTTGGCGCGTACGTCGGCCGGGAAGACGCCGTCGAAGGTGGCCTGCGGGGCGCGGCCGTGGCCCTCCGCCGGGAGCAGTGCGTCGTGGACGACGACGGCTCCCCAGCCGTTGTGCAGTTCCTCCTCGGTGAAGCACGGGTACCAGGGCATGATCGGGCCGTGCCACTGTTCCTGGCGGAGGGTGGGATGCACGCGGGTGGCCAGTGCCCACAGCAGGTCCGAGTCCTTGGCCGGGTCCACGTCGTCGTCGAGGACGTAGACGACCGGGGAGAGCCGCCCGACCCGGGTGCCGTTGAGGACCTCGCCGATGCGGTGGACGAAGCGGGCGGTGTCCATGCCCGGCATCAGCTCGCGCCAGTGGGAGGGGACGGTGATGACGGTCCAGAAGCAGGCGGCGCCGAGCGGCAGCCAGGCCGTGGTGACGGGGATTCCGGCCTTGCGCAGCTCCGAGACGACCTCGGCGGAGATCCCGGCGGCGGGTGCCACGTGGGAGTCGTCGACGGGCCGGCCGGCGGGGGCGAGCGGCCAGACGGGGTCGCTGCGGTAGGTGATGGCCTCGATGCCGAACAGCGGCTGGGGTGAGGTCTCGGGCAGTGCCCAGCCGTGGAACTCGGCGAACGGGCCCTCGACCGCGTCCCGCGTGGCGGAGAGGTGGCCCTCGATGACGACCTCGGCGGAGGCCGGGACTTCGAGGTCGTTGGTCTCGCACTTGACGACGTCGACGGGGCGGCCGAGGAGTGCGCCGAGGTAGGCGCCCTCGTCGACCTCGGTGGGTACGGTCATGCCGCCGACGACGGCGGCGCCGGGGTCGCCGCCCTGGAACAGGGCGTAGGGCATCGGCTGGCCGATGGCCTCCCATTCGCGCCAGATCATGCCGAGGTGCTGGCCGGGCAGAACGAGTCCGGTCATGTGCCGGCCGTCGATCATCATGATCCGGGAGATGGACCAGTTGGTCCACCGGCCGTCGGGGGTCCTGGCGACGATCACGCCCCAGGTGTTGACGTAGGGGCCGCCGTCGCCCTCGTGGACGACCGGGATCGGGAAGCGGTCCAGCCGGGCGTCGTCACCGGTGAGGACGTGCTCCTTGCAGGGCGCGCCGTCGCCGCTCACCCGCCTGGGCGGGAGCAGTTCCCCGGTGCCGGCCTGGGCGAGTCGTTCGACGAGTTCGCCGGCGGTCGTCGTGTACGGCAGGCCGAGCGAGAGGGAGATCCGGGCCAGCGGATGCCCGGGGATGCTCGACAGCGCGCCCGGGGCGCCGACCATGCGGAAGCCCTCGCCGGCGCCCTTGAGGTGCTCGAAGAAGGGGGCGGGGCGGCCGTTCTCGGTGGAGCGCCGGGTGACGGCGGACGCCTCCAGGTCCGGATCGACCACCCGCGAGATGCGCTGGAGGTCGCCCAGCTCTTCGAGCCTGGCGAGGTAGGACCGGAAGTCAGTGGTTTCGGACATCAGTTGATTGCGCCTTTCAGTTCCGAGGGGCGGGGCATCCCGTCCCAGCGCTGCGCGGACGGCACCTGGATGCCGAGTTGGTCCAGCACCCGGACGGCGATGTGCCCGACCAGGTCGTCGATGGTCCCCGGACGGTTGTAGAAGGCCGGCATGGGCGGCACGATCCGTACCCCCATCCGGGAGAGCGCCAGCATGTTCTCCAGATGGATCTCGCTGAGCGGGGTCTCCCTCGGCACCAGCACCAGGGGACGCCGTTCCTTCAGGGTGACGTCGGCGGCGCGCGGGATGAGGCCGTCGGCGTATCCGGTGCGGATCCCTGCGAGGGTCTTCATGCTGCACGGCGCGACGATCATCCCGTCCACCGGGAACGACCCGGACGAGATCGCCGCACCCTGGTCGTTCCACGCGTAGGTCACGTCCGCGAGGTCGGTGACCTCGCGGACCGAGAGGTCGGTCTCCAGATGGATGGTCGCTCTGGCCCACTGGGACAGCACGAGATGGGTCTCCACGTCGGGCTGCTCCCGCAGCCGGCGCAACAGTTCGACACCGAGGACGGCGCCGGTCGCCCCGGTCATCCCCAAGATCACTCGTCGAGGCATGAACAAAACCTTCCGTACACGGTAAGTCCGTACACGGAATAATGTAGAGCACTCGACTTGCGATGGCAAATGCTCCGTGTGCGGAATGACAGTAGGCGGAGGTAACCTGGGCCCATGACGACAGGAGCGCGGTACGACGGAACGCTGGAAGACGGCATGGCCCACCAGCTACGACGCGCCTCGCAGGCGGTGAACGCCTCGTGGCAGCTGCACAGCGGGGGCGACCTCACACCGCCGCAGTTCGCCGTGCTGCATGTCCTGGACGAACAGGGAAGCCTCGATCAGAAGTCCCTCGGCGCGCACGCCGCGATCGACCGGTCCACGCTCACTCCCCTGCTCGACCGGCTGGTGGCGCGTGGCCTCGTCACCAAGAACACGGATCCCGACAACCGCCGCCGGCAGCTGATCACGCTGACCGACGCCGGGCGCGAGCGGGCGGCACTGGGCCGCGAGCAGGTGCGGGAGACGAGCCGCTGGATCGAGGAACTCCTCGGCCCCGACCGCCTCGCGACCCTGACCCTCCTGCTCAAGGAACTCGGGGACGCGGCCCGCGCGCAGTAGCGCCCTTCGCGTTAATCCTCAAGTCATCGTGCCGTGCTCAGCGCACGGGCGAGTCGACGCGCTTCAGGATGCGCTCGGCGTCCTGGCCCAGCCGGCGAAGACGCTCGGGAGACAGGTTGTCCACGACGAGATGCCGGACGTGGGCCGCGTGTCCGGTTGCGGCCGACTCCAGCTTCCGTATGCCGTCGGGCAGCAGGACGGCGTTGGTGAAACGCCCGTCGTCGGGGTCCGGCTCACGCCGGACGTAACCGCGCTTCTCCAGCCGTTTCACCAGGTGCGACAGCCGGGACAGGGACGAGTTGACGACCTCGGCCAGAGTGCTCATGCGCAGGGTCCGGCCGGGGGCCTCGGAGAGCATGGCCAGGGCCATGTACTCGACCATGCTCAGATCCGCGTCCCGCTGCAGCTGCGCGTCCAGGGCCCAGGGCAGCCGGGTGATGAGCCGTACCACCGACATCCATGCGGCCAGTTCGGTCGGCGTGAGCCACGGATCGGCAGGTTCGCCGGTCCCCGGCGACGCGTCGGAGGTGGTCATTTCGGGAGCGTACCAGCCTCCGCGCGCCGCTCGGGGGGCCGCGGGACCGGCTCGGGCACGGCGCTTCGCGGGATCGGGCACGGCCCGCCCGATCCGGTCGGCTCACTTGCCCTTTCATGTGATCCGACCGGATCGGGGCCGGCCAGGCGCTCCGGCCGCGTCGGCCGGCGGCACGATCTCCTTCTTGAGGATCTTGCCGGTGGGCCCCTTGGGCAGGGTGTCCACGAGCCACACCTTCCGCGGGTACTTGTAGGCGGCGACCCGGCCCTTGACGTAGGCACGCAGTTCCTCGGCGGTCGTCCGCGCCCCCGTCCGGAGCACGACCGCCGCGCCCACCTCCTCGCCCAGATCGGGGCTGGGGATGCCGACGACCGCGGCGTCGGCGACCGCCGGGTGCTCGTACAGCACGCCTTCGATCTCACGGGGGTACACGTTGTACCCGCCCCGGATGATCACGTCCTTCTTCCGTCCGACGATCCAGAGATATCCGTCCTGGTCCAGCCGGCCGAGGTCGCCGGTGTGGAACCAGCCGTCCCTGATCGCGGCGGCCGTCTCCGCGGGGCGCCGCCAGTACCCCTTCATCACGTTGTGCCCGCGGACCGCGATCTCGCCGGCCTCCCCCCGCGGTACCTCCCGGCCGTTGTCGGCGTCGACCACCCGTACCTGGACCCCCGAGATCGGGACGCCGACCGAACCGGGCCTGGGCCCGGCCCCCGGGGTGTTGGCCGCGACGACGGGCGAGGTCTCCGACAGCCCGTAGCCTTCGAGTACGGCGCAGCCGAACGCGGCCCGGAAGTCGAGCTGCACCTGGACGGGCATCTCGGCACCTCCGGCGAGACAGACCCGCAGCCGGGAGAGGTCGTAGGCCTCCTTGCCGGGCTCCCGCACGAGCCTGCTGTACACCGTCGGCACCCCGGCGAATACGGTCACCCCGTGCTTCTCGACGATCTCCAGGGCCCGCGCCGCGTCGAACCGCGGCAGCAGCGTGAGGCACGCGCCGGAGGCCACGGCGGCGTTGAGGGTGCAGGTCTGCCCGAAGGCGTGGAACAGCGGCAGCCCGCCGAAGATCACGTCGTCGGCCGTGAGACGGAGCAGTTCGGTGGCCACGATGTCGCAGTTGCGGGCGAGGTTGGCATGGGTCAGTTCGGCGCCCTTCGGCTGGCCGGTCGTCCCCGAGGTGTAGAGAACGACCGCGGTGTCGTCGTCATGACGATCCGTCATGTCCGACGGCAGCGGGGTGGCGTTCGGCAGTTCGTCGAGGGAGCCCGGATCGACGACGACCGCCTCCGCGTCGACCTGCCGCGCACCGGCCTGTGCCTCGTCGGCGAAGTCGTGCCAGGCGAACAGCAGCCGGGCACCCGAGTCGCCGAGGTGATAGGCGACCTCCCGGGACTTGAGCAGGGGATTCATCGGTACGACGACGCCACCGGCCCGGAGTACGCCGTAGTACACGAGGGCGAACTCCGGTACGTCGGGCAGCATGATCGCGACTCGGTCGCCGGGCCGCACGCCACGATCGCGCAGCAGCTCCGCCGTCCGCGCACTGCGCTGGTCCAGCGTGCGATAGGAGAGGGTGGCGTCCCCGAGGCGCAGCGCGGGGCGGTCCGGATACGTCCGGGCGCTGTCGGCCACATGGTGTGCGAGGTTCATGTGAGCCGACGCTAGGCGTGCGGCGCACGGAAATCACTGGGCCCGCGATACGACCCCGGGGCCCGAATTGGTGCCGCTGGACCATTCCGCGAGTAGCTTTGGAGAATGACTCCGGAGTCCCCAGAAGTCGCACAGCAACTGTCCGTGGTGGCGGCGAACGTAGGGTCACATCTCCCGGAGGTCGGCAACGACATCGGGCAGTATGTTCTTGCCGAGATAGCGGAACTCAGGGGCGACTCGACCATTGTCACAATGATGCAGGCGAGCGTCACGGAAAACGCCGGCACGCTGTTGCATGTCTTCGAGAACGAAATTTCCCTGGAGAAGGTCGAGGCGCCCGCGGCCGCGCTCGAGTACGCCAGGAGACTGGCGCAGCGGGGAATTCCCCTCAGTGCGTTGATCAGGGCCTACCGGATCGGGCACTGGCGTTTTCTGCAGTGGTGTCTGGACGAGCTCAACCGGCAGAACGCCGACGAGGAGCTGGCCGTCACGACCAACCGGCGCATGCTGCACGTGAGCTTCGGTTACATCGACCGGATCACCGAGCAGGTCATCGCGGTCTACCAACATGAACGGGACAACTGGCTGCTCAGCCAGACCGCGGCGCGCGCCGCCCGGGTGCGCGACATCCTCGCCACGCGTGACGTCGACCTCAACTCGGTGGAACCGTCGCTCGGTTACCGGCTCCGGCAGAATCATCTCGGGCTGGTGGCGTGGCTGCCCACCCTGACCGTCGAGGGTGCCGGACTCGCCCGGCTGCACCGGATCACCGACGAGATCGCCCAGCGGCTCGGCTGCACCTCCAGGCCGCTGTTCGTCCCCCGGGACGCGATGGTGTCCTGGAGCTGGCTGCCGCTGGGCGCGCACAGCGACGTCCCTTGGCACGAGGTGTCGGACGTGCTGGAGCGCGGTGATCCCTCCCTGCACATATGTGCCGGGAGCGTGGGATACGGAATCGAGGGATTCCGTACCACGCACCGGCAGGCACTGCGCGCGCAGGAACTCGCGGCGGTGGCCGACCCGGTCCCCCGGTTCACCGAATTCTCCACCGTCGCCCCCATCGCCCTGATGGCCACGAACATCGACGACATCCGCGAGTGGGTGTGGGGAATTCTCGGTCCGCTGGCCGTCGACGACGAGAACAGCGCTCGGCTTCGGGAGACCGCTCAGATCTTCCTTGACAGCGGGTGCAGTTACACCGCCACCGCCGCCGCGCAGATTCTGCACAAGAACACGGTGCAATACCGCATCCGAAAGGCCGAGGAGATGATCGGCCATCCGGTCCAGAGTGAGCACACCGATCTGGAGATCGCGCTGCGCGCCGTCCGGTACCTCGGCTCGGCGCTCCTGCGCACGAGCGCCGAGTGAAGTGGCCGGGCGTTCAGGGGGTGTTCGGGTCAGCGGCGCTGCCAGTGCGGTTGGCGTCGCTCCGCGAAGGCGTGGGCGCCCTCCTGGGCGTCGTGGGACGCCAGCACGGGTGCGGTGATCAGGTCCTGGTCGAGGAAGGCGTCCTGGTCGCTGAAAGCCCGCCGTTCGTTGACGACGCGTTTGACGGCCTCGATGGCCAAAGGCGCGTTGAGCGCGATGCTGCTGGCCAGTTCCAGGGCCCGCGTCAGGGCCTGGCCCGGTTCGGTGAGCTCGTTGACCAGGCCGAACCGCTCGGCGCGCTCGGCGGGCAACGACTCGCCCGTGAGGAGGAGTTCGAGCGCGATGTTGTGCGGGATGCGCTCGGGCAGCCGGACCATGCCCCCTTCGGGCGGCACGATGCCGTAGCGGACCTCGGTCTGGCCGAAGGTGGCGTTCCGCGCGGCCACGATCATGTCGCAGGCGAGCGCCATCTCGGTTCCGCCGCCCAGCGCGTAGCCCTCGACGGCGGCGATGAGCGGGGTCGAGATCTTGGCCCGGGTGATGCCCGCGAAGCCCCGGCCCTCGATGATGGGCAGGTCTCCGGCCGCGAAGGCCTTGAGGTCCATGCCCGCGCTGAAGACACCGCCGGCGCCGGTGAGGATGCCGACCCTGAGGTCCTCGTGGGCCTCGAGGTAGTCGACGGCGGTGGCGAGGGCCCGTGCGGTGGCCCCGTCGATGGCGTTGCGGGCCTTGGGCCGGTCGATCGTGATCACGAAGATGCCGTCGATCTCCTCGGTGCGTACGGTCGGTGTGTTCGAGTCCGTGGTCATGACGTGTTTCCCTTCTCTCCCTCACGCTGCTGGCCGTGACGATCCCTCGCGCCGTGGGGCCCCGGCTTCATCCGACGGCCGCGGCCTTGCGCAGTTCCTCGATCCCGGCGGCGTCGAAGCCGAGGTCATGGAGCACGGAATCGGTGTGTTCGCCCAGATCGGGGGCCGGGCGCGGGGGGACCTTGGGCTCCTGGTCGAGCCGCACGGGGCTGTCGATCGTCAGGTGCGGTTCCGCGTTGCCGTCGTCGATCGGCACAAGGATCCGGTTGGCGACGAGTTGGGGGTCGTGGGCGAACTCCTCGAGCGTCTGGGCCACTCCGTAGGTGAGTCCCGCGGCGTCGAGCACCTCGCGCCACTCGGCCAGCGGACGGGCCGCGAACGTCTTGTCCAGCACGCCGACGATCTCGGCGGCGTGGGCGCGGCGGCTCTGCGAGTCGGCGTAGTGCGGGTTCTGGGCGGCCTCGGGGTGGCCGATGGCCTGGAGGAACAGGGGGACCTGCTTGTCCTCGTTGGCGAAGGCCAGCAGCAGCCAGCGGTCGTCCGCGGTGCGGTAGGCGTTGGCGAGCGCGTTCGGCGGGTCGGTCCGGTCGACCGGCCGGGGTGCCTTGCCGCCGACCAGTACGGCCTGCAGCCACATGCCCGCCGCCCAGGCGCCCTCGGCGACCAGTGACGCGGTGACGCGGGCGCCCTCGCCGGTCCGCTCCCGTCGGTACAGCGCGGTCATGATCCCGGCGAACAGGCTGATCGCCGTCGGGTGGTCGCCCGATCCGAACGCGTTGATCGCCGGCGGCGCGTCGTGCTGGCGTGTCACGTCCATGAGGCCGCTGCGCGCCCAGAACGCGGTCACGTCGAAGCCGGGCAGGTGCGCGTCCGGGCCCTGTTCGCCGAAGCCGGTGACATCGGCGTAGATCAGCCGGGCGTTCAGCGGGGCCAGGTCGTCGTACTCCAGACCCAGCTTGGCGCGGGTGTGCGGCGGGAAGTTGGTCACCAGCACGTCCGCCCAGGTCACCAGCCGTTCGACGACGGCCCGGGCCTCGGGCGACTTCAGGTTGAGGGCGATGCTGCGCTTGTTGCGGTTGTCCAGCTGCCAGGGGTAGTTGACGCCCTCGACACGGGGGTTCGGCGGTATACGGCTGAGCGACCGGTAGGCGTCGCCGGAGCCCGGTGGTTCCACCTTGACGACGTCGGCGCCGAAGTCGCCGAGGATGGTGGCCGCGGCGGGCCCGGCGATGAAGCTCGCGAGATCGACGACGTGCAGTCCCTCCAGCAGGGGCGTGTTGCTCATGACGACTCCTTGTCCGCGATGGGTCGCGCGCGGCGCCCTAGGGGGTGACCGCCCCGGCGGGCGCCGCGGCACGCGCCGGATCAGTGGTGGCCGGGCGCCACGGGCGCGAAGGCGCTGTAGCCGGTGATGTCACGGCCGACGATCAGCGCCTGCACGGTGTCGGTGCCCTCGTAGGTGTCGATCGCCTCGATGTCGCACAGGTGCCGGGCCACGTGGTAGTCGAGCAGGATGCCGTTGCCGCCGAGCATGTCGCGGGCGTCGCCGAGAATGGCCCGGGCCCGCTCGGTGTAGTGCATCTTGGCCAGCGCGACCCGGGGCATCGAGTATTCGCCCTCGTCGAGGAGCTGGCTCAGCCGGAACTGCATGCACAGCATGTCGGTGATGTCCGCGAGCATCCGGGAGAGCCGGTACTGGATGAGCTGGAACGCGGCCAGCGGCATCCCGAACTGCTTGCGCTGCTTTGCGTAGGCCAGTGCCGTCTCGTAGCCGGCGACAGCGGCGCCGATCGACTCCCAGGCGACGCAGAAGCGCGAGGCCAGCAGGACCTTCTCGGTGTCACGGAAGGTGTTGACGTTCGCCAGCCGGTTCGCGGCCGGCACCCGGACGTCGGTGAGGGAGATCTGCGCGTTCTGGACACAGCGCAACGCCGTCTTGCCCTTGATGACCTGGGCGTCGAACCCGGGCGTGCCCTTCTCGACCACATAGCCGCCCACATGCCCGTCGTCGCCGCGGGCCCAGATGATCGAGTAGTCGGCGAAGGTCGCGTTGCCGATCCACCTCTTGTGGCCGTTGATGACATAGGAGTCGCCGTCCTGGTGTGCGGTCGTCTCCAGCTTGACCACGTCCGAGCCGTGCGTGGGCTCGGTCAGGCCGAAGGCGCCGAGCTTCTCCATGCGGGCCATCGGCGGCAGGAAGCGCTGCTTCTGCTCCTCGGAGCCCAGCAGTGCGATCGACATCATCGCCAGGGCCGAGTGGACGCCCATCATGGTCGACATGCTCAGATCGCCCCGGGCCAGTTCGAGGATCACCAGGCCGGCCGTCACGTTGCTCATCCCCGGGCAGCCGTAACCGGAGATCTGGAAGCCCGCGATGTCCAGCTGCCCCAGCTTGGGGACCAGCTCGAAGGGGAACTCCGCACGTTCCCAGTAGGGGTTGATGACCGGGATGACCTCCTGGTCCATGAACTCGCGGACCTTCTTCTTGAGAGCCCGCTGTTCGTCCGTGAGCAGGTTGTCGAGAAGGAAGTAGTCGGAGTACTCCGGTCCGCCCAACACCGGCGGCTCGACCCCGGACGAGTTTCCGTTGGGGCTCGGGAGAGCCTGGCCCTGGCCGACCGGTGCGCCGTGTGTCGCCTTCATCTGCCGTTCCTTCCGATCGGGGGTCCGATGGAGTCAGTGCGAACGACGCTAGGAGGGAACGCGGGCACAGCCACTGGGCGCGGAACACCACGTTGCCCGCCGATTTGGTGTCCGGGTACCAACGCGGAACACGCCCTGTGCCGCGGTACCAAGGAAGCGTCGGAATCCTGGGCGCGCGGCCCGATGTGCCGGCCCTCCCGGCGGCCGAGGGTTGCCCCATGCACACCGCACCCTCCTCGGACCGTCAGGAGCAGTGATCACTCATGGCAACGCACAGGCCCGTCCACCGTGTGGCGATCGTCGGGACCGGGACGATAGGCGCCAGCTGGGCGACGCACTATCTCGTCCGCGGTTTCGACGTCACGGCGACCGACCCGGCCCCGACCGCTGAGGCGGCCCTGCGGTCGTACGTGGAAGGCGCGTGGGACACGGCCGCCTCGATCGGACTCGCGCCCGGCGCCTCGCCCGAACGCCTCGGTTTCACCACTGACATGCGCCAGGCCGTCGCGGACGCCGACTTCGTGCAGGAGAACGCCCCCGAACGCCCGGAGCTCAAGGTCAAGCTGTTCGCGGATATCGACGATGCCGCACCGTCGGACGCCGTCATCGCGTCGAGTTCGTCGACGATCACGATGAGCGTCATGCAGGCCGAGTGCCGGCATCCGGAACGGACCGTCATCGGTCACCCCTTCAACCCCCCGCACGTCGTGCCGCTGGTCGAGGTCGTCGGCGGCACGAGGACCGCTCCGGAGACGGTCCGGGACGCCATGGAGTTCTACGCCTCGATCGGCAAGAAACCGATCCATCTGAAGAAGGAGTTGCCCGGGCACGTCGCCAACCGCATCCAGGCCGCGCTGTACCGCGAGGTCGTGTACCTGGTCCAGGAGGGTGTGCTCGATGTGGCGGACTCCGACGACGCGGTGTCCTGGGGGCCGGGGCTGCGCTGGGGTGTCATGGGTCCCCATCTGCTGTGGCACCTCGGCGGTGGAGAGGGCGGCATCCAGCACTTCATGGACACCCTCATGCCGGTCATGGTCGAGTCCTGGAAGAAGTTGGGCACCCCCGAGTTCACGCCCGAACTCGAGGAGGCCGTCGTGAGCGGTGTCCTCAAGGAGGCTGACGGCCACTCGGTCGACGACCTGGCCGCCCGGCGTGACGCCATGCTCTCGGCGCTGCTGGCCGTGCGCGCGCAGCACGACCCGTCCGGCCCGACCGGCACGGCGACCGCTCCGGACGCGAAGGAGGGAAAGTGATGGGCGGGAACGTGACAGGCGCGAACGTGAGGGGCGACCGGGAAAGGCTGTTCGTGCTGGAGGCGAGCGGCGGCGGCCGGCTGTTCTCCGTGAACCCCGACGGCTCCGACAAGGAGGTTCTCGTCACCGGGTGCCGGATCCCCGACGGTGTGGCCGTCGACATGTCGGCCGGGCACATCTACTGGACGAACATGGGTGTGCCGTCGGAGAACGACGGCTCGATCGAGCGCGTGGACCTGGACGGCGGCAACCGGACGACGATCGTCCCCGAGGGCGCCACGCACACGCCGAAGCAGCTCCATCTGGAGGCCGCGGACCGGAAGCTGTACTGGGGTGACCGCGAGGGCATGCGGGTGATGCGCTGCGATCTCGACGGCTCGAACATCGAGACCCTCGTCCAGACCGGGCAGGGCGAGGAGGACCGCCACGACGAGACCAAGTGGTGCGTGGGCGTGGCCGTCGATCCCGCCGGCGGAAACCTCTACTGGTCCCAGAAGGGTCCCAGCGACGCGGGACTCGGCAGGATCCTGCGGGCCGGGCTCGCCGTGCCCGTCGGTGAGACGGCGGCCCGGCGCACCGACATCGAGGTGCTGTTCGAGGAGCTGCCCGAACCGATCGACCTCGAAGTCGACCTCAATGAGCGGACGTTGTACTGGACGGACCGCGGGGACCCGCCGAAGGGCAACACCGTCAACCGTTCCCCGCTCGATCCGCCGGACGGTCGGTGGACGTCCGAGATCCTTCTGACCCACCTCATGGAAGGCATCGGCATCGCCCTCGACCCGGACGGTGACCACATGTATGTGACCGACCTGGCCGGGAGCGTCTACGCGGCCGGTCTCGACGGATCGGACCGGAAGGAGATCCTCGCCGCACAGGGCAACCTCACGGGCATCGCCCGCGCCGTGCTGCACACGTAGCGCCGGGGACCGTCAGGACGCGAACGGCACCTGCGCCGACGGGGCGTCGCTCCTCCCGAAAGGATGCCGCCACAGGCCCTCCGCGGCCAGGCGGGGCAGCACGCCTTCCCCGAACCAGTACGCCTCCTCCAGGTGCGGATACCCGGACAGCACGAACTCCTCGATCCCGAGGGCCGCGTACTCCTTGATGCGCGCGGCGACCTCCTCGTGCGAGCCGACCAGGGCGGTGCCCGCGCCGCCGCGCACCAGCCCGATGCCCGCCCAGAGATTGGGATGGATCTCCAGCGCGTCCCGTCGGCCGCCGTGCAGCGCCAACATCCGCTGCTGCCCCGCGGACTCGCTGCGGGCGAGTCCGGTCTGCACCGACCGCACGGTCTCCGGGTCGAACCCGTCGAGCAGCCGGTTCGCCTCGGCCCAGGCCTGCTCCGAGGTGTCCCGGGTGATGACGTGCAGCCGGATCCCGAACCGCAGGGTGCGCCCCTGCTCGGCCGCCAGCTTGCGGATCCAGGCGACCTTCTCGGCGACCTGCGCCGGCGGCTCCCCCCAGGTCAGGTACACGTCCACGTACCGGGCCGCGACCTCTCCGGCGACCGGCGAGGACCCCCCGAAGTACACCTCGGGAACCGGATCCGGCACCCGGGCCAGCTTCGCGTCCTCGACCCGAAGGTGCTCGCCTGCCAGATCGACGGTCTTGCCCTCCCACAACTGCCGTACCACGTCGAGGAACTCGCCGGTACGGCGGTACCGCGCGTCCTTGTCGAGGAAGTCGCCGTAGGCCCGCTGCTCGTGGCTCTCGCCCCCGGTCACCACATTGAGCAGCAGCCGTCCCCCGGTCTGCCGCTGGAACGTGGACGCCATCTGCGCGGCGAGCGTGGGCGAGACGAACCCCGGCCGGAAGGCGACCAGGAACTTCAGCCGTTCGGTGTGCTGGCTGACCATGGCCGTGGTCAGCCAGGCGTCCTCGCACCAGGCGCCGGTGGGGGTGAGCGCCCCCACGAAGCCGAGGTCCTCCGCCGCCTTGGCGATCTGGCTCAGGTAGGCGACCGTCGGCGGCCGGTCCCGGCCGGAGGCGGTCGCCGGGGTGCCGTGGCCGCCGCCGACGACGTGGCGGCTGTCCCCGTTGGTGGGCAGGAACCAGTGAAAGGTGAGGGACACGAGGGGATTCTCCGATCGAGAGGGACCTGAGGGCGTCACAGCAGGCCGTGGCGGGGCGGCAGGGTGCCGCTGAGCACATACCGGCCGATGTGCTGGATCTTCCAGCGGGTCGGATCATGCAGGGTGTGGGTACGGGCGTCCCGCCAATACCGGTGGAGATTCAGGGAGTTGAGCGCGGAGCGGGTCCCGGACACCTCGAAGAGCGCCCCGGCGACCGCCACGGCCGCCTCGGCCGCCCGCACCTTCGCGGCGGCCACGGCGATGGACGCCTCGGCGGCCGACTCGTCGGTGAGCCGGGCGCCCGCCGCGTCGACCGTGCGGCCTCCCTCCCGCAGCAGCGCCTCGGACGCCCTTACCTGGAGGGCGAGTTCACCGAACCGCTGGATCAGCAACGGGTCCTCGGTGGCGGTCTCCGCCCCGCTCTCGAACCACGGCCGGCTCTTCGTGCGCACGAACTCCGCCGCCTCGGCCAGCGCCGCCCCGGCGATCCCCACGTCGATGGCGGCGTGCAGCAACTGTGCCACCGCGCCGTGGAGTTGCGGCCCCTGGAAGGTCAGGTGGTGGGGCAGCACCCGGTCGGCGGGCACGGACACGCCGTCCAGCCGGACCGTCCCGCTGGCCGTCGTACGCTGCCCCATGCCGTCCCAGTCGTCGACGACGGTCAGACCGGGCGCGTCCCGGGGGACGTAGGCGACGTGCAGGTTGTCGTCCTCGGCACGGGCGAGGACGGGGATCCAGTCGGCGAAGAGGGCGCCGGTGGAGTAGTGCTTGACGCCCCGCAGCACATAGGAGCCGTCCGCCGTGCGTTCCAGCCGGGTCCGGATGTCCTGGACGTGCTTGGTCCCCGCCTCGGACTGCGCGTTCCCGAGCCGGCCGCCCGCGAGCAGCTCGGCGAAGAAGAACTTCCGCTGCTCTTCGGTTCCCTGACGTCGTATCACATTGACGTACACGAAGTGGCTCTGTGGAATCTGGGCGAGGCTCGCGTCGGCCGAGCCGAGCAGCCGGAAGATCTCGGCGAGGGTCAGCGCGCCGACGTCCGCTCCCCCGTACTCGGCGGGGACGGTCGCGGCCAGCAGGCCCGAGGCCGACAGCCGGTCCAGCTCGGCGCGGGGCAGCCGGCGTTCGGCGTCCCGCTCGGCCGCCCCGGCCCGGAACTCCTCGGCCAGGGCCGCCGCCACGGCGAGGGCCTCCGCCTCGTCGGTGATGACATGTGCGGTCATCGGTTCAGCCCGCCGCGGCGAGGACGGGCCGGCGGCCGAGCGCGGCCGAGAACTGGTCCACGATCGGGTGGAGCACCTCGGTGACGGCCGGTGCGAGGGCGAGCGTGCCGTCCTCGCGTACGGTGATGTCCTTGTCGAGGGTGAACCAGCCCTGGACTATGTGGGCGGCGCCCATGGAGCTCAGCACCGGGCGGAGCGCGTAGTCGATGGCGAGGACATGCGCCGTCGACCCCCCGGTGGCCAGCGGCAGCACGGTCTTGCCGGTGAGCGCGTACTGCGGGAGCAGGTCGAGCAGGGCCTTGAGCACACCGGAGTACGACGCCTTGTAGACGGGGGTGCCGACGACGACCCCGTCGGCGCGGGCGAACAGTTCGGTCGCCTCGACGATCGCCGGGTGCCGGAAGTCGGCGCCGAGCAGCGCCTCGGCGGGGACGGTACGTACGTCGAGGGGGATCACCTCGTGTCCGTGGGCGATCAGCCGCTGGTCCAGATGGCGCAGCAGCCGGGCGGTACGCGAGGAGGCGGAGGGGCTGCCGGAGACGGAGAGGACGGTGGCCATGGGTGCCTCTTTCTGGGAGCCCGGGTACCCGTGCGGGACGGGCGCCCGGCGGGGGGACGGTCAGGCGTGGGCCGGGGCGGACTCGGGCGCGCGGTCCGGGAGCCCCGCCTCCAGTTCGCGGACCAGGGGCAGCACCCGCTTGCCGAAGTACTCGACCTCCTCGTGGTAGTGCAGGAAGCCGAGCAGAAAGAGGTCGACGCCGAGCTGCTTGTAGGCGACGATGCGCTCGGCGATCTGTTCGGGGGTGCCGATCAGCCCGGTGCGGAACCCGTCGTTGTACTGGACGAGGTCCTCGAAGGTGGAGTCCTGCCACATGCCCTTGCCGTCGGCGCTGGAGGGGCCGGCCTGTTTCACGGCCGCGCCGAAGCCCTCGACGGCCTCGCTGTCGGCCTTGGCGATGATCTCACGGAGGGTGTCACGGGCCTCGGCCTCGGTGTCGCGGGCGATGAGGAAGCCGTTGAGACCGAACTTCGGCGCCGTACGGCCGGCTTCGGCGGCGGACCTGCGGACGTCGTTGATCTGCTCGATCACTCCGTCGAAGTCCTTGCCGTTGGAGAAGTACCAGTCGGAGACCCGGCCGGCCATGGCGCGCGCGGCGGTGGAGTTGCCGCCCTGGAAGATCTCGGGGTGCGGGCGCTCGGGGGTGTTGAGCGGCTTGGGCTTGAGAGAGAAGTCCCGCAACCGGTAGAAGTCGCCGGCGAGTTCGGTGTGGTCCTCGGTCCAGATCTGGCGCAGGGCGCGGATGAACTCCTCGGCCCGGCGGTAGCGTTCGTCGTGCTCCAGCCAGGGCTCGCCGAGCGCGGTGAACTCCCCCTTGAACCAGCCCGACACGACGTTCACGGCGAACCGGCCGTTCGAGAGGTGATCGGCGGTGGCACCGAACTTGGCGAGCACGCCCGGATGCCACAGACCGGGGTGGACCGCGGCGATCACCTTCAGGCGCTCGGTGGCGAGCAGCAGCGCGAGGCTGAAGCCGGTCGACTCGTGCTGGTACTCGGCGCCGTAACTGGCCATGTAGCGGACCTGGCTGAGCGCGTACTCGAAACCGTTGTTCTCGGCGAGCACGGCGAGTTCTCGGTTGTAGTCGTACCCCCAGTCGGTGCGCTGCTCGATCTTGCTGGTGACGAGTCCTCCGCTGACATTGGGGACCCAGTAGGCGAATTGCAAGGGCGCGGCGGGCATGCGGAACTCCTGTCGCGAGTCTTTTCAGGCACGCCGGAATTCAAGAGGCGCACACAATGCGATCAATACGATCGGTGCGCGGGAACAGTGAATTCAGGCGGGGAGAGAGGGCGGGCGCGGCGGATCGTGGGCCGGTGATCAGGCCGCGGCGCAACAGGAGGCGCTGGAGACGCGCGCGAGGTCGACGTGGCGTCGCCGCGTGAGGTCCAGTCGCATCTTCATGCCGTCGATGGTGGCAGCCGGCGCCGAGAGCAGTCAAGGAAAACCCGACCGGTCTCGTATCGCGGACCATTGAATTTCACGAACGTGTGACAGGGAAACCCTTGAACACCTGCCGAATGGCGACGCATTCTGCCGGGGTGCGGACCGAACAGCTGGAATACATAGCGGCCGTGACCCGGCTCGGCTCACTGCGCCGGGCGGCCGACGAACTGCGCCTGTCGCAGCCCGCGTTGAGCGAGACCGTCCGGAATCTGGAGCGGGAGCTGGGCGTCGACCTGCTGGAGCGCAAGCGCACCGGGGCGACCATGAGCGCGGCCGGGCAGGAGCTGCTGCCGCGCATCGTCGAGGTGCTGGAGGCGGTGGACCGGCTGCGGGTGGCGGCGGGCGAGCAGCACCGCATCAGCCGTATGGTGCGCGTCGGCACGGTCAACGCGGCGACCGTGCCGCTGCTCATCCCGGTGCTGCGGGACTTCCGGGCCGCGCATCCGGTCACCCAGGTCGAGGTGGTGGGCGCGCAGCAGACGGAGATCCACCGGGGCCTCGCGGAGGGCGGTTTCGACCTGGGGCTGGTGAACCACCTCGACGGCGACGACGTGCCCGCCGGCTTCGAGGCCACCGAACTGCTGCGCGGACGCCCCGTCGTGTGCGTACGGCCGGACAGCCCGCTCGCCGGCCGGACCGAGGTGTCGGTCGACGACCTGCTCACCGTGCCGCTGATCGCCATGCGCACGGGCTATGTGATGCACCGCTATGTGCACCGGCTGCTGGCGGACCGCACCCCCGTCTTCTCGTACTCGACCGACGGTGCCGAGATGGGGAAGCTGATGGTCGCGGAGGGGCTCGGGGCGACGGTGCTGCCGGACTTCAGCGTGGTCGGGGACCCGCTGGAACGCGCCGGGACGATCGTGCACCGACCCTTGGCCGGAGACGCCACCGGGGTGGTGCTGACCCTCCAGCGCCGACGGGCCGAGGCGGTGCCGCAGGCGGCGCGGGACCTACTGGAGACGTTCGTGCACCGGGCCCGCGAGTTGGGCGGGACGGTTGCGCGGCGGCCCTGACCTGCGGGTAGGCGCGCGCCTCCATACGACCTGCGGGCTTGATGACACCTACCCGCCATCGTCACTCACCTCCCCAGAGCACGTGCCGCAGCTCACCGGCCCGATCCGCATCGGCGACAGCGCCGTCCACACCGACCCCACCCTGCGCATCCCATGGGACGGCGAGGCCGGACGGAGCTGTCCTTTGCGCCCCCCTCCGGACACTGGGGCCCTCCCGGCCGGACGCTGGTGCCCTCCCGGCCGCTCCCGGAAAAGAGGTCACATCACGGCGTCGGTCTGGAGCGGGCCCGCGGTGATGCGGAGCGCCCGGACGCGCACCGGCTCTTCCTGGTCGAGGTAGAAGATGTGCATGAACGGGGCGCGCACCACCTGGTCCGGCTCGCTCTTCTTGGCCATGGTCGCCTCGCCACGAAGCAGGCGGACGCCGTCGCCGGCCGCCCAGTACTCCAGGACCTCATGGGTGATGTCCAGCGGTGCGTCGATCTTGACGAAGAACTCCTTGATGGCCTCGGCACCGTGAATGTGTGCGGTGCCGAAGTACATGTCGGTGCCCTCGGTCAGTGGCGCGAAGCCCTCGTCGAAGTCCAGGGTGTCGATGGCGTCCATGAACCTCAGGATCCAGTCGGGTACGGGGGCCGCGTGTGCGGTGTCTGTCATGGTGGTGGTCTCCTGGTCAGGCCGCGGCGGGCAGGGCGGCGAGGAACCCGTCGATTTCGGCGTTGACGGCCTCGGGATTCTCACGGGCGGCGAGGTGGGCCGTGTGCGGCAACACACGGAAGGTGCTGCCCTTGATGGCGTCGGCCATCTTCCGCACCACGTGCACGGGGAACTGGCTGTCCTCCTCGCCGGCGATGATCAGGACGGGCACGTTCTCGATGGTGTTCAGGCGGCGGTGCTCGTCCTTACGGCCGATGAGGATGCTGCGCAGCGCCCAGGCGACCGACTTCGGGTCGTCCCGCAGGACGAAGTCGGTGAAGTCGGTGAAGTCGAGGAATTCGGGGTCGGTGGCCTCGGCGGTGGGGCCGGCGAACGCGCCGCGCGCGGCCGCAGTCCCTCCCTGATAGCGTATGACTACTAGTATCGAGATGCAACCAGTTGCTGGCTCCTGCGTCACGTCGAGGTGATCAGCGAGGCCCGTCCTCGGGGGGTACCGGCCGCAGGGCAGAGGCCTCGACCGGCCGATGGCAGCTGCTGCACGCGAGGTACGGGTCGGTGGGATTCCCGCACTCCGTGTGCACCAACAGGTGGTGCGCGGTGCCGCCGTCCGCCGCGTTGGCCTCGGCCCATCGCGTGATGGTCACGATGGCGGGGACGACGAGTTCGCGGGCGCTGTCGGTGAGCTGGTACTCGTACCACGGCTTGTCCGGCCGGTAGGCGTGCTTGGTGAGCAGACCCAGCTCGGTGAGGCTGTTGAGCCTCGCGGTGAGGATGTTCGCCGAGATACCGAGGGCCCGCTTGAGTTCACCGAACCGGCCGACGCCGAAGAACACCTCCCGCAGGATCTGGTAGTTCCAGCGCTCGGAGATCGCGGCCAGGAACTCCTGCCCGTGCCGAAAGGTGACGTGACTCGTGCGTTCGGACACGGCTTCCCCTCGTCGACTACCCGGTTGTAGTATTGACTTGCAAGTAGTTCTCCAATGTTACTAGTTGGCAGCCTTCCGACAGCAGGAGAGGTCCTGGAAACCGCCGTCCCGGAACTGCGACGCTTCGACGGCTCGGCCGTCCGCCAGGCGCGGGCAGGTGTGCGCCGCGGCCGGGTCGAGGAGTGGGCGGCGGCCTGGCCAGGGGCCGACTCTCAGGTTTGCGCGGTCGGCGAGGACTGGTTCGGGCCGCCAGTGACGCGGAAGGTTCCATGACTCAGCACATGTCCACGCACTTTGCCCGCGATCACGCCCGGCAGCGGTACCAGGCGCGCTTCAACCGGCGCACCACTTGAGGTGTCGGGTCCGATGCGCCCGGCGCCGCCCCGCAGGCCACCTTCGACGGCGTCTTCCCGGCCGTCGACGCAACGCCATCCGGCGTGATCCGCCGGTCCGCGAGCAGCACGCCGGTCACGAAGCCGAACCGCTACGGGCACACCGCGCCCGCCTCACCGATCCGCGACCCGCACCATACGGATCCGTTTTCAGGAATCGCCATCGACGTTCGCGGATGCAGTCCGGGCGAGGGTGTCCGCCACCGTTGTGCAGGCGAGCCGGGCCACGGAGCGCAGCTCGGCGTCCGAGGTGCCGACCCGGCTCAGTACGGCCAGCGACTGGTTGACGGCGACGACGAACGTGGCGAGCTCGTCGAGCGTTCGACCGTCGGCCGAGGAGTCCGCCAGGGCCGCGCGTATCCGTCGGCGCTGCATGTCGAGCAGGCCACGCACCTGCACGCCGTTCTCCTCCGTCAGCGTCAGCGACTGCGCGGCCGACTGGGCGATGAGGCACCCCACGGGGACCGACGGGTCGGCGATACGGCCCAGGACGACGTCGAAGAACGCCTCGACCGCGCGCACCGGATCACCGGGATGCGCCGCGAGCGCCTGCTCGTACCGCGCGCCGTAGATCGACGAGTAGCGGTCGAGGCACTTGCCGAAGAGCGCTTCCTTGTTGCCGAAGGCGCCGTAGAGGGAGCCCCGGCCGAGGCCGGTGGCCGATCCGAGGGCATCGAGTGAGGCGTCCGCGTACCCGCGCTGCCAGAACACCCGCATGGCCTGGTCCAGCGCCGCGCTGATGTCGAACTGCTTTCGGCCGGACACGGCGTGCACCTCCTCCTTCACGTCCCTGTCACGTCTTGGCTGTGAGCCTACCCGCATCTTGGATCGATCGGTCGAATCATCTTTGACCGATCGATCCAAGATGATTAGCGTGAAGGTCCTGGTTCTCGCAATCGAAAGGCCGCACGATGATCGACGACATCGCGTCAGACGTCCGCGTACGGGCCGTTCCTCCCGCCGACGGGGGCCGGGCGCGCGCCGGGTTCTGGCTGGTGGCCGCGGTGTACACCCTGGTCATGCTGGGCGGGACGCTGCCGATTCCGCTGTATGCGCTCTGGGCGCCGCAAATGGGCTTCGGGCCCTTCACCACAACGCTGATCTTCGCCGTCTACGCCTTGGGGACCGTGCTCGCGCTGATGGTGTTCGCGTCGCTGTCCGACCGCACGGGCCGCCGACCCCTCCTGGCTGCCGCTGTACTCGCCGCGGCCACGAGCACGGCGTTGTTCCTCCTGGCCGACGATGTCGGGACCCTGCTTGCGGCACGGTTCCTGTGCGGCCTGGGTACCGGTGTCTTCACCGCCACGGCGACCGCGGCGCTGGGTGAGCTCGCAGGTGCCGAGCGCATCCGGCGGGTGTCGACCGTCTCCACGGCCGCGAACATGGGCGGGCTGGGGCTGGGTACCGTTGCCGCCGGCCTGTTCGCGCAATACGGGGCGGACCCCACGCACCTGGTGTTCTGGGTCTACCTCGGCACCCTGGTGCCGGCGTTCCTGGCCGTCATCGTCACCCCGGAGACCGTCACGGGCCGACAGCTCCCCGCGCTGTCGGTGCGCCGCCCGGCCTTTCCCGGAGCGGTGGATCTCCCGGCGCTGGCCGGCGCCGGCGTTCCTCACAGCGGGCGTCGCGGTGTTCGAGGCCGGGCTGTGGACACGGTCACTGCCGGCGTTCGCCGCCGGAACGGTGCTGGCGGGTACCGGCATCGGCCTGGCCTTCCGCCGCGGTGTCGGGGTCACCCAGCGGCTTGCCGACCCGCGGCACAGGGCGGATCTGCTCGCCACCTACTTCCTGTTCGCCTACACGGGCACGATCGGGCCCACGCTGGCCCTGGGACTCCTCGACCAGACCATCAACCAGGACGTCGCCACCCTGATCCTCGCCGTCGCCGTCGTCGCGACGACCCTCACTGGCGCACTGAGCCGCCCCGCCACCGCCATCACCTGAGCGACCGCCGCGCCGAACGGCTCCGCCCCTCTCGTGCCCGCTTCCCGAGACCCCGTCAAGTCCCGCGACAGAGGCGGGCGTACCGCAGCCACCGCGTACCCGAGCAGCCCTGCGTCCTCCACCCTCAATGGCGCACTCCGGCCGGACACCTCAGGCGAGTCCACAATGGCGCCAAACACCATAAATATGCGATTTGCCCATTTACGGTATCCGTCAACAACACGGATCTCGCGCAGCAGGCTCGCCGCTCTCGTCGTGTTCACCACGCTCACGGACCTCGCCTCGGCCGGCACACCGAACCAGCACACCCCACACCGATGAAGGAAAACCATGACTGACCCTGCGTTCACCGCCAGTGCCTCCGACAACCCTGTCCGCGACCTGCCGTCGCACGATCTGGCCGGCTTCACCCACCGTTGGGTCGACGCGGGCGGTATCCGACTTCACGCGGTTGAGGGCGGCCGGCCGAACGGCCCAGCCGTCGTGCTGCTCGCCGGATTCCCGCAGACCTGGTGGGCATGGCGAAAGGTGATGCCCCACCTGGCCGACCGATTCCACGTCATCGCGGTCGACCTGCCGGGCCAGGGCCACTCCGAACGCCCGATCGGCAGCTACGACACGCACACCGTCGCCGCGTACGTCCACGCCGCGGTGGAAGCGCTCGGAGTTTCGACGTACTGGTTGGTCGCCCACGACATCGGCGCGTGGGTCGCCTTCTCCCTCGCCCTGAAGTACGAGAGCCGGCTGCGTGGCGTCGCGCTGCTCGACGCCGGAATCCCGGGCATCACACTCCCCGACGCCATCCCGACCGACCCCGAGGTGGCGTGGAAAACCTGGCACTTCGCCTTCCATCTCGTGCCCGACCTGCCCGAGACACTGCTCTCGGGCCGCGAACGCGAGTACGTCGGCTGGTTCCTGAAGGCCAAAACCCTCTCCCCCGACACCTTCGACGACGCCGAGATCGAGCAGTACGCCGCGGCCATCGCCGCCGACGGCGGGCTCCGCGCCTCCCTGGCCTACTACCGAGACGCCGCTGAATCGGCACGGAAGAACCACGAGGCCCTTGAACAACAGCACCTGACGGTGCCGGTTCTCGGGATTTCCAGCAGCCACGGCTCCATCCCCGACATGGCGGCCTCCCTCAGGCTGTGGGCCGACAACATCACCGGGACGGTCGTGCCGGACGCAGGTCACTTCATCCCGGACGAACAGCCCGACGCCGTCGCCGCCGCCCTGGTCGGCTTCATCACTCAAGGCGACTGACGCCCGGCCGGACTCGCCTGCCAGGCGACCTGCTTGTACCGGCTCGGATGCTCCAGGGGCGGGTCGACCATCAAGGGCCTCTGCCGAAGGCGGTGGCCGAAAGGGAAACACTCATGGCAAACGCAGATCGTATCGACGTCCACACCCACGTGGTGCCACCGTTCTGGGGCGAGACGTTGCCGACCCACGGTGGAGACCCGTCGGGTTGGCACACCCCGCAATGGAGCCCCGAGGCACATCTGCAGTTCATGGACGACAACCAGATCGCCACCAGCATCCTGTCGCTCACCGCTCCCAGCGTCGTCGGCTGGCAGGGTCAGGAGCGCCGGGACATGGCCCGCAGGGTCAACGAGTACGTGGCAGACCTGGTCACCAGGCATCCGGGGAGGTTCGGCAACTTCGCCACCGTCCCCCTGCCGGATGTCGAAGGCGCCGTCTCGGAGGCCGAACACGCCCTCGACGAGATCGGCGCCGACGGCGTCGTGCTCCTGAGCAACTACGAGGGTGTCTACCTCGGAGACGCGAAGTACGCACCGCTCTGGGACGCGCTGAACAGGCGGTCCGCCATCGTGTTCATCCATCCCGGCCACCCCCTCGTCCCGCCTCTCGCGGACGTGCCCGGCCCTCTCGTCGACTATCCGTTCGACACCACCCGCAATGCTGTGCAGATGGTTTTCAGCGGCGTTCTGGACAAGTACCCCAACGTGAAGATCATCCTCGCTCACGCAGGCGGCTTCGTGCCCTACGCGGCCCTCAGGTTCTGCGAGCTGCAGCCCGCCCTGGACCCCGAAGGACCCACCACGGAGCAACTGCTCGCCAAGTTCAGGCTCTTCTACTGGGACACGGCACTGTCGTCAGGACCCGACGCGTTCCCCAGCTTCCTGGCCTTCGCGGACCACGAACGCATCCTCTTCGGCAGCGACTTTCCCTACGCCCCCGCACCGGTCGCGACGAAGTTCACCCGGATCCTCGACACCCACTCCGGTCTCACCGGCGAACAGAGGGCCGCCGTCGACAACGGCAACGCCAAGAGGATCTTCAAGCGACTCGCCTGACGACGTGCAGGGTCTTGCCCTCCCCCAGGTTCGGCACGCCGGCATCTGGTGGCTGAGGCATGGTCGGTCTGTCGCACCGGCGCTTCAGGAGAGCGACGGGTCTTCGTCGTCCCGCTGGTAGCCCTTGGCAGCCGGCGGGGCGGCGGCGTGGGCTTCTTCCTGAGCGAGCAGGGCCAGCAAGGAGGCTACGGTGAGCCCGGCTTCAGCCGGGTGCCGAAGCGCCGTTCCCGGTTCGATCCGGTAGATGTTGCCGCGCCCCTCACGGGTGTGGGAGAGGAAGCCGCTGTGCTCCAGATCAGAGATGATCTTCTGGACAGCGCGCTCCGTCAGCCTGCAGTGTGCGGCGATATCACGGACGCGGACGTTCTGATCATCCGCGATGGCGGCCAGTACACGGGCGTGATTGGTGATGAACGTCCACCCCGTGTGAGGTTCCGGTGCTTCACCCATGGATACATCATACGGCCGAAGTTTCGCGCTCAAGAACGCGCGAATTTTATTTCCTGTTTCCCTTGACGTGTACCAACGTCCGGGGCGAATCTTTACCTGGAGAGCGCAGGAATGCCGCGGGGAGCGGGACCATGCGGGAACCAGAACAGTCCGGCGCCGGGCGGACGCCCGACCGAGCCGGTGCGTGCAAGCTGCCGGGTCTCACGATCCGCAGCCGCGACGAGGGCGACCGGACCGTCGTCACGGTGTGCGGTGACCTCGACCTCACGACGGACCAGCAGCTCCAGGGCGCCTTGCGTTCGGCGCTCCTGCGTTCGCCGTACGGAATCGAGCTGGACCTCGACGGTGTCGGGTTCTGCGACTGCTCCGGCCTCAACACCTTGCTGAACATTCGGCGGCAGGCCCTCAAGGACTCCAAGAAGGTCACGATCCGCCACGTCAGCCCGGCCGTGGAACGGATGCTGGAGATCATGGGCGCCCTGCCGCTGTTCGCCCCCGACGCCGCGCCGGACGGGCAGGAACACCCCGGCGACGCCGTGCACACCCCGCCTCCTGTCGACGGTCACGGAATCGACATGCGCACCGAGGTCGTACAACTGCGGCGGGCGCTACAGACTCGGGACACCATCGATCTGGCCCGCGGCATCCTGATGGCGGCGTTCGTCCTCTCCCCCGAGGAGGCGTGGAGCGTTCTGGTGACCACTTCCCAGAACACCAACACCAAGCTCCACCTGACCGCCAGGCAACTGGTGGACTCCATCAGGGGCGGCCCGCTGCCCCCGGCCACGCAGGAGCGGTTGTCCGCCGCGGTCACTCAGGTCGCCGCCGCGCGCGAGAGCGCCGGGAACCCGAAATGAGCAGCCGGAACGCCCGGCTGCGATCCCGTGCGCGACGGGCGCGGCACCGGCCCGTGTGAGCGACGGACCGTGAGGCTACGCATGGCACATGTTCAGGCGATAGACGTGGAAGGCCGCTCCGATCACGGGCTGGGCGACGTTGCGCACCTTCACTCCGCCGCCGGTCATGCCGTGTTCGGTGCCGGCGTGCGCGTGTCCGTGGACGGCGAGGTCGGCGCCGGCCGTGTCGATCGCCTCGGCGAGCAGGTAGCTGCCGAGGAACGGGTAGATCTCCGGGGGTTCGCCGGCCAGGGTGTCCGGTACGGGGGCGAAGTGGGTCAGGGCGATCCGTACGTCGCACTCCCGCCCGTGCAGCTCTTCCAGGGCCGTGCGCAGTCCGTCCGCGCGGCGGCGTGAGTACCGCACGAACTCCTTCATGACGGGTTCGCCGAACTCGCCGGCGCACCGGCCGACGAACCCGCCGCCGAACCCCTTGGTGCCGGCCACCCCGATGCGCAGCCCCCCACTGGTCACGACCGTCGCCTCGCCCTCCAGGACGTGCGCCCCGGCCTCCCGCAGGACGGCCGCCACCTCGTCCGGACGGTTGTCGTGATGGTCGTGGTTGCCGAGGACGGCGACGACCGGGACACCGAGGTCCCTGATCTCCCGGGCGACCACCCGCGCTTCCTCGGGGGTGCCGTGCCGGGTGAGGTCCCCGGCCAGCAGGAGGATGTCGGCGCAGTCGGGCAGGGTCTCGAAGGCGGGACGGAGCGTGCCCTGGCTGCCGGGGCCCATGTGGATGTCGCCGACGGCCGCTACCCGGGTCATGTCAGCTCCTCCGGGTGGCCGGGAGGTGTGGTCTCCGCGACGACGATGTCGCAGAGCACCGGCACACCGGCCAGTCCCTCGTGGGCGGTGCGGCGGATGTCCTCGCGGCACCCGGCGGACGGGACCGTCCCCGTCAGCAGGACCGTGTCGCCCCGGATCTCGACCCGTACCCCGAGTTCGCCGCACGGCCCCTCCGCCAGCCGCTCGGCGACATGAGCCACCCGGTATTCGAGGTTCATCGCTGCTCCTGTCCGGGGTCGATGACCTTCAGCTGTTCCAGGAGGTAGAGAAACGCGCCCGGCATCGGCTCTTCGCCGCAGCGCCGTCGTACCTCGCGCCAGTCGACCTTCTCCCGCAGGGAGCGGGCCACCGGCAGGACGGCCCCGAAGTCGCAGTGGTGCTCCGAGAAGGCGGTGCTCAGGCTCACCAGCAGATCGGTCGCCGCCAGCACGGGCATGCGCACGGAGTCCACGGGGAGTTCCTCGGCACGGGCCAGCAGGTCCGGGGTGACCGGCCGGTCGGAAAGTTCGAAGATGATGTCGACGTCCTGGTCGAAGCAGACGGTCTTCACCAGCCAGTCCTCCGGCGGCACCCGCACGGTCAGGCCGGCCGACCGAAGTGACCCGGCCACCGCCTCGGCGTCCTCGGGCAGCACGCAGAAGTCGGCGTCGTGCTGAAGCGTGCCACTGCCGCCATGGGCGTAGACCGCCACGCTCCCGGCCAGGGCGAACCTGTGGCCGCCGCGTTTGAGGATGGCGGCCACCTGCTTGGCGGCCTCCAGGATGGCCTGGCTGCGATCGGGCGGGAGCTGTTCCTGCGAGGGCGGCTCCGCAGCCTGGCCGGTCACACGGAGGTCGGTCGCGCTTGCCGCTCCCTGTCCGTTTCCCATCGACCTCGTCATCGACGGCTCCCTTCGCGCGACGCGGTCCGCAGGCAGCGCCGCAGCTCTTCGGCGTACGGCACGGCGACCCCGGCCGTGATCGCCCCGGCGAGCCCGGCCAGGTATCTGGCCGGCAGCGGATGCTGCTTGGGGAGCAGGCGCCAGGCCTGCGGCCCCGGGCCGCCTCGCAGGGTGCGGCGGACCTGGTCGGCGTGCAGGCACGCGGTAAAGGCCAGCGCGGTGAGCGGCAGGACCTCCAGGAAGCTGTGGATGTGCTGCTCGATCGGCCGGACCTCGCGTTCGCCGACGGCCGGCGACACGTCGTACACGGCCGTCGCGCCGTGGGCGAGCGCGGCGCCGCCCATCACCGAGAGCACCAGCGGGTTCACCCGGGCGAGCAGACCCATGAGTACCGGCACCCCGGCCTCGGTCATCATCAACGCGTGGATCGCGGACTCCTTGGTACCGCTGGTGTGCTCGATCCGGGTGCGACGGTGCATCCACCAGTTCGCCAGGCCCGGCACCACCCACAGTGGCAGGACGCCGTACAGCAGGAACCTCCGGCCGGCGTCCTCCACCTCGGTCGAGTGGAGCGGGATCCGCAGGTCGTCGGAGCGCCGCCAGTTCCGCCAGGCCTTCCGGGGCAGCACACGCAGTCCCATGGGAAACCTCCGTGAGATCGGTCGGTCGAGGACCCGCCTCCCCGGTACCCCTCCTCGTCCGGGCGACACGCCATGCACAACCCGGTGGCCACCGGGGTACTCGGCAGCGGTCCCCAGTCACAGACGCGGTTCAGGAGAGACGATGGCGGGCTTCGGACACCTCCTGTCGTGCGAGGAGCACACCCCGGCGGAACTCGTCGACCAGGCGCGAAAGGCCGAGCAGGCAGGTTTCGAGTCGCTGTGGAGGTCGGACCACTACCGCCCCTGGCACGGCGGCCAGGGCCGGAGACCGTGCCTGTGGTCGGGGATCGGCGCCCTGTTCCAGGCGGTCTCGCCGCCCGTGGAGCCGGCGGTGACCCGCCCGCTGCCGCGCACCCGCCCCGCCGTGATCGCCCGGGCCGCGGCGATCAGCGCGGTGCAGAAGGGACAGCAGCGCTTCTTCGACTTCTACCGCACCAAGGTCCCGCCGAGGCTGCGGGACTGACCGCACGAGGTGGTGGACACCGTGTCCGAGCCGGGAGAGACCGACGGCAGCGCGCTCGTCGTCATCGACATGATCAACACCTACGAGCACGAGGACGCCGAGCTACTGCTGCCCGCGGCCGAGCGGGTCGTGCCGGTCCTGGCGGAGCTGATCGGCCGGGCCCGGGACGCGGGCGTGCCGGTGATCTTCGCGAACGACAATTTCGGCCTCTGGCGCTCCCACCACGGCGAACTGGTCGAATCGGCACTGTCCCGCCCGCACGCCGGCCTGGTCGAGCCGATCCGGCCGGACGACGACTCCCTCTTCGTGGTGAAGGCCCGGCACTCGGTCTTCTACGACACACCCATGTCGTACCTGCTGTGGCAACTGGGCGTCGGAACAGTGGTCCTGACCGGTCAGGTCACCGAGCAGTGCGTGCTGTACTCCGCCCTGGACGCGCACATCCGCCACCTGGACGTCACCGTGCCGAGGGACGCCGTCGCCTCCATCCACCCGCATCTGGAGGCAGCAGCGCTGGAAATGATGCAGCGCAACATGGGTGCCCGGATTGTCCTGGCGAAGGAAGTCGACTTCCGGGGTACCCGGTGGCCCGTACCGGAGGAAACCGCGCACCAGCCCGGAGGTCGGCCATGAGTACACGCGTCCCCGCAGACCCCCTCGACGGCCTGGTCACGGCCCTGCGCGCCGGGACCGACGCCGAGGTCCGGTTCGATCCCGGCAGCCGGGGCGCCTATTCCACGGACGGTTCCAACTACCGGCAGGTCCCACTGGGCGTGGTCGTCCCCCGCACGGTCGAGGACGGTGCCCGCGCGGTGGCGCTGTGTGCCCGCTTCGACGTCCCCGTGCTGTCGCGCGGCGGCGGCACGAGCCTCGCCGGGCAGACGACGAACGCGGCCGTGGTGATCGACTGGAGCAAGTACTGCGACGCGCTGGTCTCGGTCGACCCCGCCGCCCGCACCTGTGTGGTGGAGCCCGGCATCGTCCTGGACGAACTCAACCGGCGGCTCGCCGGCCACCGCCTCCAGTTCGGCCCGAAGCCGTCGACGCACAGTCACTGTGCGCTGGGCGGCATGATCGGCAACAACTCGTGCGGGGCGTCCGCGCAGGCATACGGGAAGACGGTCGACAACGTGCGCCGGCTCGAAGTGCTGACGTACGACGGACTGCGGATGTGGGTGGGGCCCACCTCGCGGGGCGAGCGGGCGCGGATCGCCGCCGAGGGGGGCCGCCGGGCCGAGCTGTACGACGGTCTCGACCGCATCGTCGACGAGTACCTCGCGGACATCCGGCGCGGCTACCCGAAGATCCCGCGCCGGGTCTCCGGCTACAACCTCGACTCGCTGCTCCCGGAGAACGGCCTCGACGTGGCGAAGGCCCTGGTCGGCAGCGAGGGCACCCTGGTGACCGTCCTGCACGCCGAACTCGACCTGGTCCCGGTGCCGCCGTACGAGTCACTGCTGGTGCTCGGGTACGACGACATCTGCCGGGCCGCCGACGACGTGCCGCACCTCCTGGAGCACTGCTCCCCCGGTCAACTGGAGGCCCTGGACGGGCGGATGGCGCAGCTGATGCGTGAGGAACACGCCTATCTCGACTCGCTGCGCGCGCTGCCGGAGGCGGACAGCTGGCTGCTGGTGCAGTTCACCGGGGACAGCCAGGACGACGTCGACAGCCAGGCGCACGCTCTGCTGCACGCGATCGGCCGGTCCGAGAAGGACTCCTCGGTCGCCTTCTCCGACGATCCGCGGCGCGAGCACAAGATGCTGCGGGCGAGGGAGGCCGGGCTCGGGGTGACCGCACGGCCGCCGGACGACCGGGAGACCTGGGAGGGCTGGGAGGACTCGGCCGTGCCGCCCGAGCGGCTGGGCGAGTATCTGCGCGGTCTGAAAGGGCTGTTCGAGGAGTTCGGCTACGACCACCCCTCGCTGTACGGGCACTTCGGGCAGGGGTGTGTGCACACCCGGATCCCCTTCGGGATGAAGACCGCCGACGGGGTGGCGGACTTCCGGCGGTTCCTGGAGCGGGCAGCCGACCTCGTCGCCTCCTATGGCGGATCGCTCTCCGGCGAGCACGGCGACGGGCAGGCCCGGGGCGAGCTGCTGACGCGGATGTTCGGGGAGCGACTGGTCGGCGCCTTCTGCGAGTTGAAGGCGCTGTTCGACCCGGGCGACCGGATGAACCCGGGCAAGGTCGTCGACCCGCAGCCCGTGGACGGGCAGTTGCGGCTCGGGGCCGCCTGGCAACCGACGACCCATGACACCCACTTCGGTTATCCCAAGGACGGCCACTCCTTCACCCAGGCGGTGCTGCGCTGTGTCGGCATCGGCAACTGCCGGGGCCTGCACGGTGACGTGATGTGCCCCTCGTACCGCGCCACCAGGGAGGAGGAGCACTCGACCCGCGGGCGGGCGCGGCTGCTGTTCGAGATGCTCGACGGTCATCCCGACTCGGCGGTCAAGGACAGCTGGCGGTCGACCGAGGTGCGGGACGCCCTGGACCTCTGCCTCGCCTGCAAGGGCTGCAAGTCGGACTGTCCGACGGGCGTGGACATGGCCACGTACAAGGCCGAGTTCCTCGCCCATCACTACGCGGGCCGACCGCGTCCGGCCGCCCATTACTCAATGGGCTGGCTGCCCGCATGGGCCCAACTTGCCGAACACGCACCGGGGTTGGCGAACAGCGCGCTGCACGCGCCGGTTCTCGGCCGGGTCGGAAAGCGCCTCGCCGGGGTTGATGCGGCCCGGCGGGCCCCGGTGTTCGCCGAGCGGTCCTTCGTACGGTGGTGGCGTGCCCTCGGCACCGGGCAGCCGGACCCGGCGGATCCGGCGACGGTGGTCCTGTGGCCGGACACCTTCAGCAACCACTTCCACCCCTCGGTCGCGATGTCGGCCGTGCGGGTCCTGGCGGACGCCGGCTTCCGGGTCGCCGTGCCCGACACGCCCGTGTGCTGCGGCCTGACCTGGATCTCCACAGGCCAACTGGCCACGGCGAAGAGGGTGTTGCGGCGCACCCTCCGGGTGCTGCGCCCCTACCTGGAAGCGGGCACCCCCGTCATCGGGCTGGAGCCCTCCTGCACCGCCGTCTTCCGGTCCGACGCGCCCGAACTACTCCCCGGCGACCAGGACGTACAGCGGCTGGCGCGGCAGACGCGCACCTTCGCCGAACAACTCGTCAACCACGCGCCGGCCGGCTGGCAGCCGCCCTTCCTCGCCCGGCACGCGACCGTGCAGACCCACTGCCATCAGCACGCGATCATGAAGTTCGACGCCGACCGTGAACTCATGCACCGTGCCCGGCTCAACGCGGACGTCCTCGACGAGGGCTGCTGCGGTCTGGCCGGCAACTTCGGCTTCGAACGCGGACACCACGGGGTCTCCATGGCCGTCGGCGAGTGGGGGGTGCTGCCCGCGGTCCGCACGGCCGCCCCCGGCAGCCTGGTGCTGGCCGACGGCTTCAGCTGCCGCACCCAGATCGAACAGGGCGGCACCGGACGCCGGGCCCTGCACCTGGCGGAGGCGCTGGCCCTCGCACTCGACGGCCCTCTGCCGAGCGACCACCCCGAACGGCTGGCCCGGCGGCCCGCCGAACCCTCCGGCACGGCCCGGTGGGCGAGCACCGCCGTCGCCGGGACGCTGGCGGCCACGGCCGCGCTGGGGGCCGTACGGCAGCTGCGCCGCCCGTACATCGCACGTCAACATCGGGAAAGGTTCTGAACATGTCGACGAAGGTTTCCGACTACATCCTCCAGCGGCTGCGCGAATGGGACGTGGAGCATGTCTTCGCCTACCCGGGTGACGGCATCAACGGTCTGCTCGCGGCCTGGGGACGAGCGGACAACAACCCCCGGTTCATCCAGTCCCGTCATGAGGAGATGTCCGCGTTCGAGGCCGTCGGCTACGCCAAGTTCTCCGGCCGGGTCGGGGTCTGCGCGGCCACCTCCGGGCCGGGTGCCATCCACCTCCTCAACGGCCTGTACGACGCCAAGCTGGACCATGTGCCGGTGGTGGCGATCGTCGGTCAGACCAACCGCAGCGCGATGGGCGGCTCCTACCAGCAGGAGGTCGATCTGCTGGCCCTGTACAAGGACGTCGCCTCGGACTTCTGCGAGATGGTCACCGTCCCGGAGCAGCTCCCGAACGTCCTCGACCGGGCGATGCGCACCGCCATGGCACGCCGCTCGGTGACCGCCGTGATCGTCCCGGCGGACGTCCAGGAGCTGGACTACTCGCCGCCCGGGCACGCCTTCAAGATGGTGCCCTCCAGCCTCGGCATGCCGCACTACGCCCCGGTGCCGGACGACGATGACCTGCGGCGGGCCGCCGAGGTGCTCAACTCCGGCGGCAAGACGGCCATCCTGGTCGGTCAGGGCGCGCGCGGCGCCCGGGCGGAGGTGCAGGAGGTCGCCGACCGGCTCGGCGCCGGGGTCGCCAAGGCGCTGCTGGGCAAGGACGCCCTCGACGACGACCTGCCGTACGTCACCGGCGCGATCGGGCTGCTCGGCACCCGGCCGTCGTACGAGCTGATGCGTGAGTGCGACACGCTTCTCGTCATCGGCTCGTCCTTCCCCTACACGCAGTTCCTGCCGGAGTTCGGCAAGGCGCGGGCCGTGCAGATCGACATCGACCCCCACATGGTCGGGCTGCGCTACCCCTTCGAGGTCAACCTGGTCGGCGACGCCGCCCGGACGCTGCGCCGGCTGCTGCCGCTGCTGGAGCAGATGGAGGATCCCTCCTGGCGGACGAAGATCGAGGACAACGTCAAGGAGTGGTGGGAGGTGATGCAGCGGCGGGCCGATGTCGACGCCGATCCGATCAACCCGGAGTACGTCGCCCACACCCTCAACGGGCTGCTCCCGGACGACGTCATCCTCTCCGCCGACTCGGGCTCCGCCGCCAACTGGTACGCCCGGCATCTGAAGCTGCGCGGGTCGATGCGGGGCTCACTGTCGGGGACGCTGGCCACCATGGGGCCGGGCGTGCCGTACGCCATCGGCGCCAAGTTCGCGCACGGTGACCGGCCGGCGATCGCCCTGGTCGGCGACGGGGCGATGCAGATGAACGGCATGGCCGAGCTCATCACCGTCGCCAAGTACTGGCAGGACTGGGAGGATCCGCGGCTGATCGTCGCCGTCTTCAACAACCGGGACCTCAACCAGGTGACCTGGGAGATGCGCGCGATGGAGGGCGCCCCGCAGTTCCTGCCCTCGCAGTCGATCCCGGACGTCGCGTACGCCGACTTCGCCCGCTCGCTCGGTCTGACCGGCATGCGGATCGACGAGCGGGGCGGGGTGACCGGCGCCTGGGAGGCCGCGCTCGCCGCCGACCGGCCGTGTGTGCTCGACTTCGTGACCGACCCCGCCGTACCGCCGATCCCGCCGCACGCCACCCTCGACCAGATCGAGGCCGCGGCGGCCGCCGTACTCAAGGGCGACAGCGACCGGCTGGCGATGGTCCGGCAGGGCTTCAAGGCCAAGGTGCAGGAGTTCCTGCCGCACCGGCACGAAGCAGGGCGACGGTGAGCGACCTGCCGATCGTCGAGCGGGTGGACAGCGCGGTCTACACCGTCCCGACGGACGCGCCGGAGGCGGACTCCACTCTGGCCTGGGACAGCACCACGCTCGTCCTGGCCACCGTCCGCTGCGGCGAGGTCACCGGACTCGGGTACACCTACGCCCCGCCGTCGACCGCGAAGGTCATCGACGACCTGCTCGCCTACGTCGTCACCGGCTTGCCGGCACTCCACGTGCCGCGCGCCAACGAGGCCATGCGGCGCGCGGTACGCAACGCCGGTCTGCCGGGCATCTGCGCGCAGGCGATCTCCGCCGTCGACATCGCGCTGTGGGACGCCAAGGCGCGGCTGCTCGGGCTCCCGCTCGTGGATCTGCTCGGCGCGGCCCGTGACGAGGTGCCGGTGTACGGCAGCGGCGGTTTCACGACGTACGACGAACAGCGTCAGGACCGGCAACTGCGCGGCTGGGTGACCGAGGAGGGCATTGCGCGCGTGAAGATCAAGATCGGGGAGTCCTGGGGACGGTGCGAGGCTCGCGATCTGTGGCGGGTGGCCCGGGCCCGCGAAAGCGTCGGCGACTCGGCCGAGCTGTACGTGGACGCCAACGGGGGTTACGGCGCCAAGCAGGCGATACGGGTGGCGGCCGGGCTGGACGGGCAGGGCGTGACGTGGTTCGAGGAGCCGGTCTCGTCCGACCAGTTGGAGGCGCTCGCCCTGATCCGGGGGCGGATCGCGGCGGACGTGACGGCCGGGGAGTACGGCTACACACTTCCGTACTTCCGGCAGATGCTCGGCGCCGCGGCCGTCGACTGTCTCCAGGCGGATGTCACCCGGTGCGGCGGGATCACCGTGTGGCTGCGGGTCGCGGCGCTGGCGCTGAGCCATGGCCTGGAGATCTCGGGCCACTGCGCGCCGTACGCCCATGCGCAGGCGGCGGCCTCGGTGCCGAATCTGCGGCATCTGGAGTGGTTCCACGACCACGTCCGCATCGAGCGCCTGCTCTTCGACGGCGGACCCGTACAGCACGCGGGCGCCCTGTCCGTGGCCGGTGACGAGGTGCCCGGACTGGGCCTGAGCCTCAACGCCGAGCGGGCCCGCCCCTTCCGCATCAGCTGACGATCCCGAAGGAAGGAACCATGTCGCAAGTCGTCGTCATCACCGGAGCCAGCGCCGGCATCGGCCGCGCCACAGCCCTGCTCTACGCCGAGCGCGGCGCGAGCATCGTCCTGATCGCGCGGGGCGCGGCCGGGCTCGAAGCGGCGGCGAAGGAGGTCGCGGAACGCGGCGGCCACCCGCTGATCCAGCAGGCCGACACCGCGGACCCCGGCCAGGTGGAGGCGGCCGCCGACGCCGCCGAACGGCTCCTCGGGCCCATCGACGTCTGGATCAACTGCGCCTTCACCAGCGTGTTCGCACCCTTCACCGAGATCGGCCCGGAGGAGTACGAGCGGGTCACCACCGTCGCCTACCTCGGGTTCGTCAACGGCACCAGGGCAGCGCTCGCCCGGATGCTGCCCCGCGACCGGGGCACCATCGTGCAGGTCGGCTCCGCGCTCGGTGAGCGGGCCATCCCGCTCCAGTCGGCGTACTGCGGCGCCAAGCACGCGATCAACGGCTTCACCTCCGCCGTACGCGTCGAACTCCTGCACAGGGGCAGCAACATACGCATCACCGTCGTCCAGATGCCCGCCGTGAACACCCCGCAGTTCTCCTGGGTCCGCTCCCGGCTCCCGCGGCATCCGCAGCCGGTGCCGCCGATCTACCAGCCCGAGGTCGCCGCACGAGGCGTCCTGCACGCCGCCGATCATCCCCGGCGCAAGCAGTACTACATCGGCGCCAGCACGGCCGCCACCATCTGGGCCAACCGCCTGGTACCGGCCGTCCTCGACCGCTACCTGGCCCGCACCGGCTTCTCCTCCCAGCAGACCGACGCCCCGCGCCCGCCGGGCTCGGACAACCTCTTCACTCCGGCCGACAACTCGCCGGCCACCGACCACGGCGCACACGGTTCCTTCGACGACCGGGCACACGCGCACTCCTGGCAGGCCGCGCTGGCCCGCCACCCGGCCGTCACGGTCGCCACGGCGACGGCGGTGGGAGCGGCCGCGATCGGGATCCGGCACCGCGCGGGACGCCACCCGTCCACGCCGTCGGCGACAGCACGCTGCCGGGGCTGAACCAGGTTTCACGCCGGGCCCGTTGGACACTCGGGACAAGAAGAAGAACGGGGGCGGAGAAGGATGTATCGGACCTCAACTGGCCGGACTCAGAAGGAAGATGATCCGCCGTGACTACGAAAGCCAGCAACCCGACCGCTGTTCGCTGCCCCGAAACGGGCTGGGCGAGGGCGCGCCGCCTGCGCGGGCGAGGCATACGCACCTGTATGCGCGCGAGGCTCGACCACAACGCGGGACGGCTGCGACAGAGGGACGACTGGAACGTCGTACGAGGCGAGGACTGAGCCTCGCCACACGGACGCCTGGGGGTGCTGTCAACCCGACGCCTGCTGTCGCCCCGTCCTGCGCACCGTCACGAGCCGGCTGGCTCCTCTCTCCCGGCAGGGCGGAGGCATCCGACCGGGTGGACCTCACGCGGGGCGGCTCCGGATCCAGCCGGATCGGGAACCACTGACAGCTGTGCGGGACCGACCCGGCCCGGGCATGATCAGCGAGAGGCGGACGGACGATGGGGCATGGCGGAGACGCGCTTGCGGAACTGATGACCGACCACCGGGAGGTCGAGGAGATGTTCGCCGGGATCCAGAGGATGCCGGGCGGGGGGCAGGAACTCCGTGATCTCGTGGACGAGGTCACCATCGAACTGGTACGGCACTCGATCGCCGAGGAGGAGTACCTGTACCCGGCGGTGCGCGAGCACATCGAGGGCGGCGACCGGATCGCGGACAAGGAGATCGCGGACCACGGCCGGGTCGAGAAGCTCCTGAAGGAGCTGGAGAAGACGGACACCGACGATCCCCGGATGAGCCCGCTGCTGCAGCAGCTCATGGACGAGGTCGCCGCCCACGTCCAGGACGAGGAGGACAACCTCTTCCCGATGTTGCGGCAGGCTTGTTCTCCCGAGGCGCTGAACGAGCTCGGGGACAAGATCCGCCGGGCCAAGTCCCTGGCCCCGACCCGCCCGCACCCCGCCGCCCCGAACACCCCGCCCGCGAACAAGCTCCTCGCTCCGGGCACCGGCCTGGTGGACCGGGCCCGCGACCTCATCACCGGCCGCGGCAGGTCCTGACCCCCGCTGGGGCGGGCTGTACCCGGGCCGGGACCGCGCACGTTCGGTCCCGGCCCGCGATCCGGACGCCGGGCACCCTGTGACGTGGCTCATTCCCTCCTCGGGTCCGGCTGCCTACGCTGTTGGGTCACGAAGCGGGGCAGCGTGGCTCCGCGAAACAGCTCGCGGGACCGATCTGCCGGACACAGGCGAGCACGTTCCCGAGGGACCCACCGCCGTGACCGACGATCTGACACCTGTCATAGCCGCCTCCACCCGCTGGCTCCTGGCCGCCTACCCCGCCCCCGGCGGCGCGCTCAGCCGGGCCCTGGCCGAGGCCCAGGCCCGGCAGGCCGTCACACTCGCCGCCACTCTGTGTTACCCGACGTGTGTCGACGTGCAGCTGCTCCACCTGCTCGCACCCAGTGGATCCCACCGGCTGGACCGGCTCACCGGATGCGAGCCGCGGCCCGACGACACCGCCTGGCGGACGTGGGTCGACGAAACGGTGGTCAGCTGGGCGGCCTGCCTCCTGGCCGACCCCGCCCTGGCCGCCCGCGCCACCCGCGCCGCCCGCCAGGCCGTTCCAGCGAGCGAGCACCACACCACCGGCGGTCTGCGGCGGCTCACCGATCCCGGGGAGCGGGACACCGAAGCCGCGCCTCTGCTGCGCCATCCCGACCTGCTCGAGGACATCGCCGGCCTGCACCGGCCCCAGCTCATGGGACTGCTCAGCATCGAGGGCGCCGAACTGCCCTGATCCCAGCGTTCGAGAGCCCGCCGCTCCGCCCGGGCGTCGACGAGTTGCCGACGGGCCACGGGGAGCACCTCGTCCCACCGACAGGTGCCGGTGATCACACACCGTGTGCGTGACGCTGGATAGGGTCGGGCCGTGGAGCTCAGCAGCAGTCAGCCGGAGGACGCGTTCACCGGAGAGGCTCGGGGCGAGTTGTCACTCCGTGCGGCCAGGGCATTGTGGTGGGGGTCGGCCGGCCTGGTGCTCGGTGTCCTCGGTACCTCGGTGCTCGTCGCCGGCGCGGAGCACGGCCGGCGACTGGCGGTGGCCGTGGCCCTGGTCCTCGTGCAGGTCTGCGCGTTGAGGTGGCAAGCGCGCGCCCCGGTCGCCGTACTGGCCGTGAATGCGGCGACGGGACTTGCGGTGTGGGCGCTGCTGCCCGCGGTGAGCCTGACGGGGGCGTTGCTCGCGGCGCAGGTCTCCTTGTGCGTGCTGTCGGCCCTCAGGCCGCGGCGGGTTTCGGTGCGGGCACTCGTGGCGATGTGCTTGCCGGGGCCGCTGGCGTTCGGAGCCGGCGGCGGACCCACGGGGCTTGCGGTCTATCTGCTGGCGGTGGTTCTGGCGTGGACCGCGGGGCAGTGGCGCGCGGCGCAGCGGGCGCGGACGAGGGCGGAGTTGCGCCGGGCGGTGATGGAGGAGCGGGGACGGATCGCGCGTGAGGTGCATGACGTCGTGGCGCACACTTTGTCGGTGATGGTCATTCAGGCGGGCGCCGCGGACGACGTGTTCGTGCGGCGGCCCGAACAGGCCCGCGAGGCGCTGCGGGCCATCGAGACGGGCGCCCGTTCGGCCCTCGGTGAACTGCGGCTTCTGCTACGGGCGTTCGGGCCCGACGAGGGGGCGAACGAGGCTGCGCAGCAGCGGGAGCCGGCGCCCTCGCTCGCGCGCCTGGACGAGTTGGCCGACACCGTGCGCGCGACCGGGATGACCGTGCACGTGCATCGCGAGGGCGCCACCGCCGGGCTGCCGGCCGCAGTGGACCTGGCGGTGTACCGGATCGTCCAGGAGGCCCTCACCAACACGCTGCGCCATGCGGTCGGCGCCGACGAGGTGAGCGTGCGCGTGACGGCCGAGAGGGAGTACGTGAAGGTCACGGTGGTCGACAACGGGGTTACGCCGCAGGGCCGTTCGGCCGGGGCGGGAGGGGGACGCGGTCTGCTGGGGATGAAGGAGCGGGCGCGGCTCGTGGGTGGCAGCCTGCGCGCCGGTCCACTCTCCGGAGGAGGGTTCGAGGTGGCGGCGCGGCTCCCGGTGGAAGGCGTGTAATGACGCTGCGTGTGGTGGTGGCCGACGACCAGGCCCTGGTCCGTACCGGATTCCGTATGATCATCGACGCCCGGGACGACCTGGAGGTGGTCGGTGAGGCGCCGGACGGCCGGGAGGCGGTGCGGCTGACGCGGGAACTGGCGCCCGACGTGGTGCTGATGGACGTACGTATGCCCGTGGTGGACGGCATCGAGGCGACCCGGCAGATCGCGGAGTCGGGCAGTGGGGCCCGGGTGCTCGTGCTGACCACCTGGGACGTGGACGCGAACGTGGTCGCCGCCCTGCGGGCCGGGGCCAGCGGCTTCCTGCTCAAGGACATGCGCCCCGCCGAACTCGTCGACGCGATCCGCCTCACCGCGCGCGGCGACGCACTGCTGGCGCCGACCGTTCTGAGCCGTGTCCTGGACCGGTTCCTGCGCACCACGCCCGACCCGGCGCCGCCGCCCTCCCTGCGGGACCTCTCCGGCCGCGAGCGGGAGGTGCTCACGCTGATCGGTCAGGCACTGTCGAACGCGGAGATCGCCGAGCGGTTGCGCCTGTCGGAGGCCACCGTCAAGAACCATGTCACCGCGGTACTGCGCAAACTGGGTCTGCGCGACCGCGTCCAGGCCGTCGTCGCCGCCTACGACCACGGCCTCGTGCAGCCGCGCCGACCCTGAGAACCGGTCTCCTTCTCAAGGAGGAGACCGAGCCGCGGTCCTCCTGTCTTCCCAGTGCCGGCCCGTTCCCGCGGCCGATCCGCGGCCTGAGCGTGCGGCCGTAGCGTCGAGATGTGATCGATGACCTGGCCTGCCTCATGTATCTGCTCGCCCACGACGACGCGGCCGAGGGCCCCTACGACCGCTCCCGAACGGAGCTGTTGGTCCGGGCCGCCGCCCTGATCGACCTCGCGCTGCGCGGCCGGCTGGGAGAGGACGGCGGCACGGTCACCGTGACCGGCACACGGTCGACCGGCGATCCGGTCCTGGACGACGTGCTGCGCGACGCCGCCGGGCACGGCTGGAGGCACCTGGTACGCCGGCACCGCAGGCGGACCCTGATCCAGGTGGAGGACCGGCTCGCCGCGGCGGGAGTTCTCACCGTCAAGGCGCCCCGCACCCGCTTCGGCACGCGGCGGCTGACCATGACCGACCGCGCCGTGCCCGCCGCACTCCGTGCCCGCGTGTCCGCGGCGCTGCGCGGGCCCGGGCCCGTGCAGGAGGTGCCCACCGCCGACGCCGCGCTGCTGGCCCTGGCCGCGGCGGGCCGCATCCGCTCGATCGTGTCACGCCAGGACGACAAGGCCTTCCGGGCCCGTATCGCCGCCTGCACGAGGTCGCTCGCCGTCCTCGCGCCCGGACTGGAGAAAGCTGTACGCGCGCTGCCGACGACCATGATCGCCGCACAGGGCGGCATGGGCGGCAGCTGACCGAACGGGGAGACGATGAGCATGCACCGCGTCCTGGCCACCCTGGGCTGCGCCCTGGCCGCCGTCCTCACGACGGCCGGGTCCGCAACGCCACCGACCCAGCCGGACCGGCCCGCCGCATCGACGCTGCGTACCCACGCCGGCGTGGTGCGGGGCGCCGCCCACGACGGCTACCGCACCTTCGAGGGCATCCCCTACGCGGAGCCCCCGGTCGGCAGCCTGCGCTGGGCGCCGCCCCGCCCCGCGGCCCCCTGGCCCGGGGTACGGGACGCGACCCGGCCCGCGAGTGCCTGCCCGCAGCCGGCCGGCGAGGTGCCCGGCGGCAGCACCGACGAGGACTGCCTCCACCTGAACATCACGACACCTGACGGCGCGGGACCGGCGCACCCCCGGCCGGTGATCGTATGGCTGCACGGCGGCGGGTTCACCGCCGGGGCGGGCAGTTCCTACGACGCCCACCGCATGGCCGCCCGCGGCGACGTCGTGGTCGTCACGGTCAACTACCGCCTCGGAGCCCTCGGTTTCCTCGCGCACAGCGGGCTGCCCGGCTCCGGCACCTTCGGGCTGGCCGACCAGCAGGCGGCGCTGCGCTGGGTCCGCACCGAGATCGGCGCCTTCGGCGGCGACGCGCACAACGTGACACTGGCCGGCGAGTCGGCGGGCGGCTACAGCGTCTGCGCCCAGCTCGCCTCGCCGGCCGCCGCGGCGCTCTTCGACCGGGCGATCATCGAAAGCGGGCCGTGCACCGGTCGCCCCGACCGGCCATTCGCCCCGTCCTCCGTCCCCCTCTCCACGGCGCGCGCCACAGGCGCGGACCTGGCGGCAAAGGTCGGCTGCGGCTCCGCCCGCGACGTGATGGCCTGTCTGCGGCGCGTGGATGTCTCCCGTCTGCTCGGCGCCCAGGACGCCGATCAACAGCCCGCGTTCGGCACTCCGTTGCTCCCCGGCGACCCTGCGGCGGCGATCGCCGCGGGCCGCTTCCGCCGCGTCCCCGTGCTCATCGGCAACAACCACGACGAGGGCAACGGCTGGGCCGCCGGGATCATCCAGGCCGGCAACCCCGTCACCCCCGGCACCTGGCCCGACGTCGTGTCCGCTTTCTTCCCCTCCCCAGGACAGGCCAAGGCGATCGTCCGCGCATACCCGGTGCACCGCACCGACGGGGGCCCGGTGTTCGGCGCAGTCATCGGCGACGCGAACTTCGCCTGCCCGACGGCGCGCACCGGCGGCCTGCTCGCCGCCCAAGTGCCCGTCTGGCGGTACGAGTTCGCCGACGAACACGCCCCGCCGCTCGCCCCGGGCACACCGCCGTTCCCGCTCGGCGCACCGCACGCCGCTGAACTTCCCTACCTGTTCGACCTCGGCGGCCGCCCCCGCGACCTGACCCCGGCACAGCACCGGCTCGCCGACACCATGATCGACTACTGGACCCGCTTCGCCGGCACCGCCGACCCGAACGGCCCGTCGTCCCCACCCTGGCCCCGGCAGACGGTGCTGTCCCTCGTGCCGGACCACATCGTCCCCACCCGCACGACAATGTCCCGCCACCACTGCGCCTTCTGGAACACCCTCGGATGACCACGGACACGTGACCCGGCTCGGCTCAGGCCCCAGAGTCCTTCTCGCCGGCGTCGAACCTGCGCACCTCGTTGCGAATGCGCGGGCCCCACTTGGTGAGAAGGGCCGTGATCTCCGGGGTGGCCACATGCCGGTCGAGGGCCTGCTGGGACGCCCATTGCTCGAGCACCGTGACGGTTCCGGTCGCCGCGTCCTCCACGCAGAACGAGATCATCACGTTCCCCGGGTTCGCCGCGGCAAGTGGGTACGACGTCGCCCGTGCCTCGGCGACGAACGTCTCGACGTCCTCGGCGGGCACGAAGACCCGGCCGGCGATGATGACGGCCGTGCGGGCGTCGTCCTGGAGCTTGTTCGGCGAATTCATCGTTCTTCCTCGTCCTTCGTGTCCGGTCAGGCGGTGTACTGGTTGGGGGGTAGGTGGGACAGCCGGTGTCGCCGGTGGTACGTGGCCGGCTCGGCGGGCGTAGTACACCGCCGTGGACGGCGCCGCGAGGTCCCGGACCCGGGTCATCGGGGCCGTCAGGACCCGGTGGGGCAGCCGAAGACCGCAGATGCGGTAGCGGCCCAACTGCCTGATCGTGCTGTCCTGCCGGTCGTTTCGGAACTCCTTCGTACGGGCCGAGGGACCGTGAACGGCCGCCCCGACGGGTACGCTAGAACCTCACATCAATGTGAGGTGCAAGTCCTCCGGCCCAACTCGCGCCATCTGCCCGCACGGCCGTCCCGGCGTCAGCTGGTGGTTCTGGCTCCTTGGCGCGCGGCACCGCGCATGAGTTCCTCGAGGTCGCGTTCGCCTGTCGGTGTCTGCGCCCCGTCGCGCAGCCCTCGGCCCATCAATTGCCGAACAGCGGGCAAAGCGATCTGAGTGGCCCACGCCTCGTTCTCGCGGAGGAGTCCGTCCGTGATGCGTTCGGGAGGCAATGCGCGCTTGGCTGCTTCGATGACACCATCGGGCAGGGCAGCGATATCGCGGGCGATACGGTCGACGTACTCATCGAGTTGGCCGGCCGGCAGAGCACGGTTGATCCAGCCGTAGGACGCTGCGGTCTCGGCATCGAACAGGTCCGCGGTGAGCACCACCTCCAGCGCACGGTTGCGGCCCACGCGGTCCCGGAGGTACTGCGTTCCGCCTCCACCGGGGACGATGCCCATGAGTGCTTCGATCTGGCCGATTCCGGCGGTCTCGGCAGCGGCAAATGCCATGTCCGCCGCGGCCACGAATTCCGCCCCGCCTCCGCGGGCCTTCCCGGCGAGCTTCACGATGGTCACCTGGGGCTGATGGCGGAGGAGTTCGCCCACGGCCTGGAACACGTTGACGTCCGCCGGCGCCGACGCAGCGAGCTGCTCCAGAACGTCCATCCTCTCCCCGATCCGCATGTCCACATGAGCGAGGAAGAACTCCGGGTCGGCGCTGGAGAAGACGATCACCCGGACCGATGAATCACCCCTCAAGGCGTCCAGCGCCGTGCGGAGCTCGCGCATCATCGTCGCGTCGAGCACATTCACCGGCGGATTGTCGAGGACGATCCGGGCGACGCCGTCCTCGATGCTCACGTGCAGAGTCGAGTGGACATTGGTGGTCAAGAGGCTCTCCATCGGTTACCGATAGGCATGTAGGTTTGCCATGCATACCTACCGTCGGCGAAGCCTCTGAGACCGTCAAGAACGCACTCCGGGAGAACCAAGGATCATGAGGGATACCGACCTGCACGGCGTCGACACGGGAACACACATCGTTTTCCGGGCGGACTGCCCCAGCCGGCCGATCCTCGACCAGATAGCCGACAAGTGGTCGATGATGGTCATGGCGCTTCTGGAACGGCCCATGCGGTTCAATGAGTTGAAGCGCCGCTTGGAGGGTGTGACGCAGCGTGTCCTCACTCAGACACTGCGCCGCCTCGAGCGCAACGGCATGATTCGACGGAAAGTACTGCCGACCTCACCGGTCGGCGTCGAGTACTCGCTCACGGCGCTGGGTGAATCCCTGCGCGAGCCTTTCGGGCATCTTTACGGCTGGACTGTCGAGCACAGCGAGGAGATCCAGAACCGTCAGCGGGCGTACGACAGCAGGGCTGACACATAGCCGCCCGCTCAATCATCTGTGGGCATGTCATTCGAGGCCGGCCTCCTGTCCGGTGCGGCGAGGACGAACGACCTTGACTCGACGCTGCGGCCGGCCATCGTCACGGCGCCGAAGGAAGGGCCCACCGACCCCGCACCGGTGTCAGTTCTCGTCGACGGTTCCCGGCCCCGTGATCAACAAGTGCTGCCACCTGGGCAAGTTACTGGCAACGGTGACCCTGGCGGCACCCCTCCCCCTGTACTTGCCGGTCATCCGCCTGTCCGGCTGCTCGGACCGTTCTGCTCGGACCCTGGAGCGGCCGGGACCAGCAGGGCGACCAGGCGTTCCAGATCAGCGGCATGTCGACGTCCTGATTGAGCAGCCACTGGATCTGAAGTCCGTCCATGGCGGCGAGCAGGACGCGGGTCGCCCAGTCCGGATCGATACCGTGCGCCACATGGCCGACGACACGCTTCGTCAGGTCTTGCCGGATGGTCGCGTAGCGCTCGGTCACCCACCCGTGGGCGCGACTTCGGGCGTGCTGTCATGGGCCGCCCGACGGATGCCGAGAGCGAGGCGGCGCCGCTCGCCCGCGGGCTGCTGGCCGCGGTGGGGCGGCTTCCGTCGGCGGCGCACCTGCACCGGGACGCGCCGCTGCTGAGCCGGCTGGCGGCGGTCGGCAGGAGCCTGCGCCCCGCAGAGGGCGCCGCGGTTCCCTCGTGGCCCCCGCTGCGGGCGCAGAACGGCGAGGTGGACATCGTGTGCCGGAGGGTACTGCCGTCCGGCGCTCCGCTGCCCCTGCTGCCGGCCTTCGAGCCGCTGACGGCTGCGGCCAAGCGCTACGGTGCCGTGCTCCTGCAGCGGGCGGAGGCGCGGCGCACGCGGGAGGAGTGAGCCAGGTGCGCCGCGCCGCTTTCCCGCGGTGCGGCGCCCGGCCGTTCGCCGTTCGCGAACGGCGCGGATGACATGTTCGTCACCGGCTTCGCGCATACCCTGTGGGGCGGCGGGGCGCCGGAGGACCGCGTCCCGGCCGGCTCGGTCCCGGGTACCTTCCCCTGTGGTCTCGCGGCCGCGGCGGCCCTGCGGGCGCGTGACCAACTGGAGCCCGCGATCCGCTGCCATCAGCTCGGCACGGTCCTGAGCATGACGGATCGGAAGGCGGCTTGCCTGCGCGCCGCCTCTCCGCCCGTCAACCCGTCTCCGCCGGCCTGCCGCCCTCGGCGAGACCGCGGTATCGGAGCCGGATCCCTTCAGCGACGGCGCTGGTCGGCTCGCAGCTCGAAGTCCCCGTAACTGTTGTCAGCCGGGTTGACGGTCACTCCGGGCGCCACGATCTCGTCGATGCGGTCGAGGACGTCGGCCGGGAGCGTGACGTCGGCGGCGGGCAGGAACGCCTCCAACTGCTCCATGGTGCGCGGGCCGATGATCGCCGAGGTGACGCCCGGGTGGTTGATGACGAAGGCGACGGCCAGCTCGATCAGGGTGAGCCCGGCCTTCTCGGCCAGCAACGCGAGCTGTTCGACGGCGTCGAGCTTGCGCTGGTTGGCCGGAGTGCTCATGTCGAAGCGGGCCGGGGGACGTGCCGCGGAGGCCGGGCCGGAGGAGGTGTCCGTGCGGTAGCGGCCGGAGAGCCAGCCCCCGGCGAGCGGGCTGTAGGTCAGCGTGCCCATGCCGTGGCGGCGCGCGGTGGGCAGGACGTCCTCCTCGATGCCGCGGACCAGGAGGGAGTAGGGCGGCTGCTCGGTCACGAAGCGCTCCAGGCGGCGTTCCTGGGAGACCCACTGGGCTTCGACGATCTGGGAGCCGGAGTACGACGAGGAGCCGATGTAGCGGACCTTGCCCTGGTGCACCAGGTCGGAGAGGGCGCCGAGAGTTTCGGAGACATCGGTGCCGGGGCTGGGGCGGTGGACCTGGTAGAGGTCGATGTGGTCGGTGCCGAGCCGGCGCAGGGAGTTCTCGACCTCGCGGATGATCCAGCGTCGTGATCCGCCCCGCTGGTTGGGGTCGTCCTGCCCCATCGGCATGAAGAACTTGGTCGCGAGGAACACGTCCTCGCGCCGGCCCTTCAGTGCCTTGCCGACGATCTCCTCCGAGACGCCGCTGGAGTACACGTCGGCCGTGTCGATGAAGTTGATGCCCGCATCGAGGGCGCGGTGGATGATCCGTACGGAGTCGGCCTCGTCCTCGTTGCCCCAGGGGCCGAACATCATCGCGCCCAGGCAGAGCGGGCTGACCTGGACGCCGGTGCGGCCGAGCGGTCGGTAGTACATGAAGCTGTTCTCCTTGAGTGTGGTCAGTCGTTGCCGGCGGGGACGACCGTGCCGGTGCTCGCCCAGCTGGCGAGAAGGCCGAGGGCCTCCTGCTCTCGCGAGTCCGGTTCGGGGGTGTAGAAGTTGAGGCGGAGGCCGGGGTCGGACGGCAGGTCCATCGCCTCGTAGGGCAGCGCGAGATCGCCGACCAGCGGATGGTGCAGTCTCTTCACGCCGGAACGGTGGAATTTCACGTCGTGGCGCGCCCACCTGCGAGCGAAGTCGTCGCTCTTGGTCGTCAGCTCTCCGATCAGGTCGGTCAGCGCCTTGTCATGGGGTGCGCGGCCCGACTCGGTGCGCAGGTAGGCGACCGAGTCATCGGCCCCCTTGTCCCACTCGGCCCAGTAATCCCTGGCCGCCGGGTCCAGGAACAGGAAGCGGGCGGAGTTGACCGGCCCGCGCTGGGCGAACAGCGGCGAGTCGAAGACCGGTGCGTACAGCGCCCGCCCCAGCGCGTTGGCGGCCAGGACGTCGAAGCGCGCGTTGCGTACGAACGCCGGCACATCGGTCATGGAGTCGAGCAGGCGCAGGATCGTGGGCCGCACCCGGGAAGAGGTCACCGTGGGGCGTCGGCCCGACGGAGTCGCCGCACGGGCCAGGTCGTAGAGGTGGGTACGCTCGGCCTCGTCGAGTTGCAGTGCGTGGGCGAGGGCTTCGAGCACCGAGTCGGACGCGCCGCTCAGATTCCCGCGTTCCAGGCGGACGTAGTAGTCCACGCTCATGCCCGCGAGCAGGGCGACCTCCTCGCGCCGCAGACCCGCGACGCGACGGTTTCCGCCGTAGACCGGCAGCCCGGCCCGCTCAGGGGTGATCCGTGCCCGCCGGGTGCGCAGGAACTCGCGGACCTCGGCGACCAGGTTCTTCTTCTCGCTGTCGCTCATGGCCGGATCCCGAGGGCTTGTTCCGCGACGCCGTCGAAGCGCATGACCTTGGACCGGGCCGCGCTGAACGGGGAGTGGGCAATGGCGTCGTCGGGGGTCAGGGGCACGGGGAACTCCTCTTGATCGGCGTGGATCTGTGCCGGCCACTTCACGGTAGATCCCTCGGCGAGCACCTGCGAGGTACTGCCATTACCTGGAAGAGCAGTGACTCCCACCCGCGCGCCGGAGCGCGGTTGTCTGGAGCAGGCCGAGGACTGCCAGTCCGAAACGGGCCCGAACCCGGAACCGACCTCGAGGAAACACCGTGCGCGCAGCACTCATGTACCAAGCCGGCGACGTCCGCGTCGAGAACGTCGCCGACCCGAGTCTCAAGGAACCCACCGACGCGCTGGTCCGCGTCACCACGGCCTGCATCTGCGGCAGCGACCTGCACCCCTACCACTCCCTGTCCGCCTCCGCCGGCCCGGTCCGCATGGGCCACGAGTTCATCGGCGTCGTCGAAGGCACCGGTGGCGAGGTCGGTTCGGTGAAGAAGGGCGATCTGGTCGTCGCCCCGTTCGCGTACTCGGACGGCTCTTGCGCATACTGCCGGGCCGGGCTGCAGACGTCCTGCGTGCACGGCGGTTTCTGGGCGCGGAACGGCATCGACGGCGGCCAGGGAGAGGCGGTCCGCGTACCGCTGGCCGACAGCACCCTCGTCAGGCTCCCGGTCGGCGCCGATGACGCGCTCATCCCCTCCCTGCTCACGCTGTCCGACGTGCTGGGCACCGGCCACCATGCCGCCGTCCGCGGCGGGGTGAAGCAGGGCAGTACCGTCACCGTGATCGGAGACGGCGCCGTCGGCCTGCTCGCCGTGCTCGCCGCCAAGCGGCTCGGCGCCGAACAGATCGTCCTCATGGGCCGCCACACCGCCCGCACCGACCTCGGCCGCGCGTTCGGAGCCACCGACGTGGTCGCCGAGCGCGGCGGCGAAGGCATCGAGAAGGTCCGCGAGCTCACCGGCGGCGGCAGCCCCGTCGTCATCGAAGCGGTCGGGCACCGGCCCGCCTACGAGCAGGCGTACGGGGTGGTCCGCCCCGGCGGCACCATCAGCCGTGTGGGCGCACCCCAGTACGAGGAGGCCCCGATCGGCTTCGGCAGCATCTTCGGCCACAACATCACCCTGACCGGAGGCCCCGCCCCGGCCCGCGCCTACATCGGCGAACTGCTGCCCGACGTCCTCGCGGGCCGTATCGAGCCCGGCCGGGTCTTCGACCGCACCGTCGGTCTCGACGAGGTCGCCGAGGGCTACCTGGCGATGGACGCGCGCACGGCCCTCAAGGTGCTGGTGCGGCCGTGAACAGGCAACCTGTGATCAGCGTGGTGGACGCGCCTGCGTGTCTCGGCGGCACCTCGCCCGCTGTCCGGTCGATCACCGCAGCCGGCGCCGGGAAGCCGGCGAGGGGGCCGGCCCGGGCCTGGTCCACACGGTCCATCGGATCGGCAGAGCGCCGAGCCCAAGCGTCCTGACCGCCGTGGCCGCCATCCGTCGTAACGGGGCACGCCGCCGCGGACATCGCGGCCCGCTCGGGGGCGGCTCCGCCGTCCTGCTCGCGCCGGCGGTCATGACCGCCCTCACCCTCATCGTGCCCTCGCGGGCCACCCGCGACGAAAGGTTCCTGTGATGCAGACCCTCACCCTCAACAACGGCGTCGAGATGCCCGCCCTCGGGCTCGGTGTCTTCCAGACACCGCCCGAGGAGACCCAGGCCGCCGTGAAGGCCGCGCTCGACCTCGGCTACCGGCACATCGACACCGCCGCCGCATACGGCAACGAGCGCGAGGTCGGCCAGGCCATCCGTGACTCCGGCGTGTCCCGCGACGGGATCTTCATCGAGACCAAGATCTGGATCAGCGACTACGGCTACGACCAGACTCTGCACGGCTTCGACAAGAGTGCCGCAAAACTCGGCGTCGACCGGATCGACCTGCTCATCCTGCACCAGGCCCTGCCGTCGGACTTCGACAGGACCGTCGCGGCCTACCGCGCCCTGGAGAAACTCCTGGCCGACGGCAAGGTCCGGGCCATCGGCGTCAGCAACTTCATGGTCGACCACCTGACCACGCTGCTCGACGCCACCACCGTCGTCCCCGCCGTCAACCAACTGGAGATCCACCCCTACTTCCAGCAGCGCACCGTGCTCGACTTCGACGACCGGCACGGCATCCTCAACCAGGCGTGGTCCCCCATCGGTGGGATCACCTTCTACCCGGGATACGGGGAGGACCGCAGGAGCGTCCTGCAGGACCCCGCCGTTCAGGCCATCGCCGAGGCCCACGGCAAGAGCCCGGCCCAGGTGCTGCTGCGCTGGGGACTCCAGCACGGCCGCTCGGTCATCCCCAAGTCCACCCGGCGCGAGCGGATCGCCGAGAACATCGACGTCTTCGACTTCGAACTCACCGGCGACGAGCTCACCGCACTCGACACCCTCGAAACCGGCCGACGCGGCGGCCCCGAGCCCGAGGCCGTCACGCTCGCCGCCTACGGCCGCGCCATCCCCGAGGCGTGAGGCCGTACTCGCCCCCCGCAGGCACCCCGCCCGAAGGAGAGACCATGGCGAACTGGAGCGACGCGGACCTGGCGAAGGTCGGCGCGGCCGAGGAGCTGGACCGCTGACGCAGCACCCTGCGCGTCGCGCGCCCCTCCCCGGTGCTCGGCGCGGCGAACGGTCGAACGCGCAGGGGCGTCGTCGTTTTCGCGGTGGCCGGACGGGCACCCGGCGGATGGTCGCAGTGGCCGGTCCGGCGGTCTCCGTCTCTGCCCTCCCGGCGCGCTCAACGGGCCGGGTGCGGCGCGGGTGACGGCTCGGTTTCGTGTGGTCAACGGTCGTGATGTACCAGGAGGTACGTATGAACGCGACACCGGAAGGGACTGTGCGAGTCGGCAGGCGCCGGGTGCCGCTGACCAACCCCGACAAGGAGCTGTTCCCGGACGACGGGATCACCAAAGCCGAACTCGTCGACTACTACCGGGCTGTCGCCCACGTCATGCTGCCTTTCCTGCACGACCGGCCCCTGGTCATGGAGCGGTATCCCGACGGGTACGGCGGCCGGTCCTTCTTTCACAAGGACCTCCCGGACTACTTCCCCGACTGGATCCACCACCGCGAGGTGCCCAAGAAGGGCGGCACGGTGGACATGGCCGTATGCGACGACGCCGCCACGCTCACGTACCTGGCCAACCAGGCGTGCCTGACGCCGCACCCGTGGCTCAGCCGCACCGACCGCCTCTACCAGCCCGACCGGCTGGTGTTCGACCTCGACCCGCCGACCGCCGACGACTTCGGGACCGTCCGATGGGCAGCGCGCGAGCTCGGTGACCTGCTCACCGGGCTGGGTCTGCGCCCGGCGGTGATGACCACCGGCTCACGCGGACTGCACCTGGTGGTACTCCTGAGCCGCCGCACCGACTTCGACACCGCACGCGCCTTCGCCCGCAGCGTCGCCGATCTGCTCGCCGCCCGCCACCCTGACCGGCTGACGACCGCCGCGCGCAAGGCCGACCGCGGCGACCGCCTCTACCTGGACGTCCAGCGCAACGCCTATGCCCAGACCTCCGTCGCCCCCTACGCCGTACGAGCCCGGCCGCACGCCCCGGTGGCGACACCACTGGCCTGGAACGAACTCGACGACCCCGCCCTCGGCCCCCGCCACTGGACACTGCGCACTCTCCCGAACCGCCTGGCGGAGGTCGGCGACCCCTGGAAGGGCCTGGGCCGCTGCCGCCGCTCTCTCACCATGGCCAGGCGGCGGCTCGACGCACTCGTGGCGGACGACCGCACGGGGTGAAAGGAGCGAAGCGATCATGCCGACCACAACGGAACGGGCCAGGGCCGGCGCCCTGCTCACCGGCCACGGGCAGACCTACGCGCGGGAGGCCGGCGTGAAACTGCGTGACACGCCGCAGCCGCTCTACCAACTGCTGGTGCTCGCCCACCTGCTCAGCGCACGGATCAAGGCGTCCGTGGCCACGGACGCCGCACGCGCCCTGTTCGACGACGGGATGCGCGACCCGAAGCACATGAGCGAGGCGACCTGGCAGCAGCGTGTGGACGCCCTCGGCAAGGGCCACTACCGCCGGTACGACGAGCGCACCGCCACCCAGCTTGGCGAGGCCGCCGACCTGCTGTTGGAGCGGTACGGCGGCGACCTGCGCAAGCTCCGGGAGGCCGCCGGCGGCGATGTGGAGGAATGCAAGCGCCTGCTGCGTGAACTGCCCGGCATCGGGCCCGCCGGTGCGGACATTTTCCTGCGGGAGGTCCAGGGTGTCTGGCCCGAGACCGCGCCGTATTTCGACGCCAAGGCCCTCCAGGGAGCCGCCCGGCTCGGTCTCCCGAAGTCCGCGAACGCCGTCGCCCGCCTGGTGAAACAGGAAGACTACCCAGCGTTCGCGGCCGGCTTGGTGCGCTCCGCGCTCGACAAGCGGGTCGCGGAGGACGTCACCGCCCGCGCCGACAGCTGAGGGGGCGGCAGTCATCACCCCGGACTACCGCAAGATCACGCCAACTGAAATGACGTCTTGGTCCGTACCCATCTGGGGGCCGTCTCCAGGTACGGGCGGAAGTGTGGAGACTCCGCAGCTCTGGAGAAGTTGCCTGGGAGGACGGGGAGAGCGTGCTGCTGATCCGGCCGGGCGAGGTCGTCGAGTACGACGGCGACCAGATGCGGATCGCGTCCCGGCCGGTTGAGACAGCTGGCACCGTTCCGTAGGCCCGTCGTACATGCGGCCGGCCCACTCAACCTGGTTGAAGGGGCCGGTGCGTTGGTAGCGGGGGCGGGATTTGAACCACGCGACCTCTGGGTTATGAGCCCAGCGAGCTACCGAGCTGCTCCACCCCGCGTCGGTATGCCCAGCGTACGCCACGCAGACCTGCCAGGCAGGGATTTACCCGGAGGGATCGGAAAGTGGGAGGAGTTACGCCAGGTCGAGCAGCGGATTCGAACCCCTCGGGGCACCGGACGCCGTACGCCGTCGGACCGCCGTAGGCCGGCTGCGGCATCCACGCCTCCACGAAGTTCGCCGTCGAAGGCTTCACCGAGACCCTCCACAACCGAACTGGCCCCCCTCGGCATCCACGTCACACTCGTGGAACCCGGCTTCCTCCGCACCGACTTCCTCGACCCCGCCGGCCTGCACACCGGCCCCGACACCGTCGACGACTACCCGCCCACCGTCGGCGCGATGCCCACAGCCGCCGTGAGCCTGAACCACGCCCGGCCCGGCGACCCGGTCAAAGCCGCCCGCATAGAGAGGTCAGCGGTGATGCGGGCCCTGGCGGGTTCCGGCATGCGGCCGAGGCGTTCAACCACCGTGCCTACATGGGCCGTGTGCCTGCGCATATCCGCGCATCCAGCCCGCGGTCTCTGCGTCGGTCATGGCGCGAACAGCGAATGAGCACGGCAGTGCCGTCATGGAGGTGGCTTGCCCCCGAGAGGTCGGCCGCCGGTGTGGGGCGGGGGAACACTGGAATGGCTTGGTGTCCGAACGTCTCGAGCGCGTCGGCCGCCTCGCTGCCGCCTTCCCGGCGAACAACCACGACCATCGTGCGCGGATCACGGGCGACGACCCTCGCCCCTTCCGGTCAGCCCGCGATGACCACTGCGGCGGATCACCGCGTCAGCCACCGTGGGTCCGCATGGACGACAGGCCCTGGATGGACGTCCCGCCACGCCGAACGTGCTCGGCTGACGAGCGCAGGCGTCCGGTCAGGCGCGCCTCATCCCCCTCACCAGTGGGACGAGCTCGCCCGGCACCGCCCAGCAGCTCGGCCCACCCCCCTGGCGGGGCCAGACCTCCGGACCACCGCCGTACCACTCGATGAGCCCCGACTCGGCCACGTCCACCTCATCCCGACACGCCAGCCCGGCGTGCCGCAGCAACAGAGTCAGCTCGTGCAGGGAATACGCGGTGCCCAGGTCCTGATCGTCGAGATACACACGGCGGCCTCCACATCCCCCGGGCGCCTCCACGATCGCGGAACCCTCGAACATGAATTCAGCTTCTCCCCGTGAAAGCCTGACCGCATTCCGGAGGCCCCATGCCGCGGCCCGTCTCGAAGGAGGTACGTCCCTCGTACCTGTGCAGGGCCGAGCCGCAGATATTGGTGTTGGTGATCCTGACGAGAATGTCGCAGGGGTGCTCGATCTTCGCGTCCGGCACATCCTTGACGGTCACGGTACGCGGTCCTTCGTAAACGGCAGCCTTCATGCTCGCTCCTTTCACACCGCCCTGATCCTCTCGACCGATGGGCAGTTGAGCGTGGTGTCAGCGGTCCGTTCCGGGTCCCCTCATATGATTCCGACGAAACAGGCAAAAGGGATGCGGGTGCTGGAGTGACCCCGAACATGCCGGTGTGTGTCGCCCTACCGAGACGGGAACTCGGCGGCCATGAACACCGAGCAAGGACGACTTGGGGGGTCGTACTGGATCGAGACCGCCCCGGCCGGAGAGCCCGCTCTCCCGCCGTCCGGGGATCTCGCCGTCGAGGTCGCGGTGATCGGTGGCGGTGTCGCGGGGCTCAGCACCGCCTGGGAGCTGTCCCGGCGCGGCCACGAAGTGGCCGTACTGGAGGCGGACCGGATCGCCGGCGGGGTCACCGGCCACACGACGGCCAAGCTGACCGCGCTGCACACCCTGGTCTACGACCACCTGCGCCGCACCCGCGGCCGCGAAGGCGCACGGCTGTACGCCGACTCGCAGTCGGCGGCGATCCGCCGGGCCGCCGAGACCGTCGCCGACCTCGGCATCGACTGCGACTGGGAGGAAGCGGCGGCCTGCACCTACGCTGAGGACGCGGAGCATGTCGCGCAGCTCCGGGCGGAAGCCGAGGCGGCGCGCGAAGCGGGCCTGCCGGCCGAGTTCGTCACCGACACCGAGCTGCCCTTCCCGGTGGCCGGAGCGGTCCGGGTGACCGGGCAGGCCCAGTTCCATCCCGTGAAGTACCTGCACGCCCTCACCGCCGACCTGCGCCGGCGCGGCGGCACCGTGTACGAGGGGACGCGCGTCACCGGCCTCACCGAGGGCGAACCCTGCGTCCTGTCCACCGACCTCGGCATCAAGATACGGGCGCGCGAGGTCGTGGTCGCCACGCACTACCC